>JAKSDJ010000859.1 GCA_022360155.1 Chloroflexales bacterium
GACTCACGTGCTATATACCGTCCCAACGCTATCTCAGAACTGCTTCCCTGCACGGTGCTGCTAAGGTGGCGTGCAGCGCTCAGTGGTGTATGTGTGCGTGCCACCTCTGTTACATCCGCTGTGACCCGTGCGGCTCGATTCAACTTCGACGCTTTCGCCACCTTATCCGCGCCTTTTGTACCGATCAGCGCTGAGCCAACGAACATCACGCCCCGTCCAATTGCCTGCCAGGGATGACCACTTTCCCAGGCTTCGACATAGGGTTGCTTGAAGGCTTCCCAGAACTCATCTGGATGCGTCACGGCGTGCCAGATACCCTTGGCCGTGTCAACAGGATTGGTCACCATCGTCCATACCCCAGTGACCATGTCTTTGCCTTCGTCCCACATACCGCCGAAGAAGTCGCCGACGTGATCAAGGACACCCTGCGCTTCAGCTCCTGAGGCTGCACTGCGCATACCCACGCCATCAGCCTGGAACACCCGCGCCGCTTCTTCCTCCGCCTGCTGGAGGATGCCCTTGGCCTCCAGCGTTACCGCGCGCGCCTCCTCTAACGCTTGGCGGAAGCGCTGCAACGCCGGGAACACCTCGCCCTGCATCTCGGCCAGGAACGCGGCGGAACCTGCTCCTTCCCAACCGCCGTCCGCTAGCGCCTGGACGCCTTGCCGCACCCGGCTGTCGAGCGCAACGACCAATTCCGCGTGTTGGCCGAAGCGGGCCGCGACCGCGTCCAGATGCGCGTAGTTGGCTTGGATAATGTCAGTACTCATCAGGCCTCGATTTCGTGTTGATCGACACAGACGCACGGGGATTGGGCGGGTTGAGCCAGCCCAACCCGTACTTTGTCCCCAAGGCGTAGGCAGCCGTGCTGTTTCCTTACTGCAGTTGGTCCAACGTCGGCACGGTCTGTCCAGTCTCTTGTTCGAAGCTGTCGACCATCGCCAGCAAGCTCTGGCCCAGCGTTTTGGCGACTGGCAGCGCCATATTGACCACCGCTGCGGAGCGGCCATTGACCTGCAGAACCAGGTAGGCATCGGTCGCGCCCAGGCCGTTCACGAAACCGTTGGCGTACAAGGCGGGCGCTTCGGCGAATGCGCGCTCGACAATCGCTTGTAACTGCTGCGCCGCTGTTTCGGATGTTCGTGGTTCGTTGGTCATCACAATATTCTCCTGTTTATTATTCTGGAGGAAGTACAAAGCCATAGCGGGCGGCAACCGAGCCCAGCGCCGCCCGCGCCCGCGGGATCGTCTCAGGCTCGTTCCGGGCGATCATGTGAATCTCGGTGCTTAAGGTATACATGACCGCCTGATAGACATCAAGCAGCGATTTCCATGCCACCAGCCGTTCTGTATCAAACCGGGACATCACATCACGCTCAATGACCTGCGCCCAGTGCTCTATGCTGTCTTTGGTATGCGCTTCCGCAGCGCCGCCAATAAACAGCACATCCCCAATCGACCCTTCGGTATTGAATAAGCGCCCGTCAAAGGCGGCGCGCACCACCTGCTTGTCCTGGCCCGCAAACACATGGTCATAGGCGCTGCGTTCCCACAACAAGAGCACATTCTGCAACCGCCACAGCGCACAACTCAACAGCGCGCCATCGGGGATGAGTGCAAGGACGCCATCCATTACCATACGGTCCTCATCCTCGGCCGCAAAGCCCAGGAGTCTCGTGTTGATAATTTCCGCATCCTCATCAAACTTGACGCCCATCTGGTTAGACAACGCCCGCCGATAGCTGATGGTGATCCAGGCCAGCGCGCCGTGGTCTTCGAAATAAACTTGCCAGACAAAATGGCGTGTAAAGAAATCGCTCATGGTGCGGTGTCGCCTTTCTACTCCCTATGAGCTGCGAGCTGGGTTAGTCAAACAAGTCATACACAGCTTCGCCGACACTGGATCCAGCCAGATACCCGCCGATCCCGCCGAACACGCCGCCAACCACACCGCCAATCGCCGTTCCTGGACCCGGTCCAAAGAAACTGCCGATCGTCGCACCGACTGCCGCGCCGCCCTTGGCCCCAGCCCATGCCCCACCCCACCCAGAGGCAACCTTGACACTTTCTTTGACTTTATCGTCGGCAGTGGCGATATTGTAAACATCGAGGCCGGCGCCAACCACAAACAACCCGCGCGATGCGCCGCGGATCAGCGAGCCGCCAGGAATGCGCCCTATCACGTTGCCTCGCGGATTCGGGTTATTCGTCAGCAGCTGGTGATCTTTTAAAATAGGCCCGTCAAACGAGCGAAAGAGCGGTGTATTAATCTGCCCCATATTGCCTTGAACATTCCAATGAAAGAAATTAGGGCCTGCAGGAACGGGTACGCCTAGCCCGCGTGGCGTGAAGCCTTGACCAAGTTTAGTATTGATAATGCCATAATCAAAGCGTAGGTTCGGTTTGGGCAGCTTCCAGGGCGCACGACCCCATCCGGCGTGCGGGTGTATTGAGAACATGGTATCAGGTCCGGAACCGCCGATGTACAGCCATAAACGTTTGCCCGCATTCGTATAGCCGGCAGGGACACGACCGCCACGACCAAAGATCGGCGCCGGCCCTGGCCCGAACACAGACGCCCCAGCGGCAAATGGGGCGCTCATCCAAGGTGACAACGGTGCGAAGCCATCTACCGTACCCAATACAGACGCCCCGGCGGCAAATGGGGCGCTCACCCAGGGTGATAGCGGCGAGAAACCATTCCCCGCACCGTCACTCACTCCCAACACATCGCCCTGGAACACCCGCGCCGCTTCCTCCTCCGCCTGCTGGAGAATGATCTTGGCCTCCAGCGTTACGGCGCGCGCCTCCTCTAACGCTTGGCGGAAGCGCTGCAACGCCGGGAAGATCTCGCCTTGCATCTCAGCCAGGAATGCAGCGGAGCCCGCCCCCTCCCAGCCGCCGTCGGCCAGCGCCTGGACGCC
>JAKSDJ010000669.1 GCA_022360155.1 Chloroflexales bacterium
GAGTTGCTGGAACTGGCTGCGGCGGACACTGAAGGGAAGTATATGCAAGTGCTTGAGTTCATGATTCAGGAGCTGACTGGGTTTAACCAGGCATACGAGAAACGGAGGACCGATGCTCTTATAGAAGGCGACCTGGATGCGTTGAAAGAGATTAAACAGCGTCGCATCTCTTTCTGGTTCACTGAAGAAGATCTCAAGTTCGGGAATACCGAATATACGCTCCACTCGTATTGGGGTGGCTTGATAGATCAAAAAGGAGGCACAAGAACAGCAAGCTTTACAATCGGCGCAATGCATCATGAGCGCAAAGCTTGGGGCAAGGTGATTGACTTTGTCGGATATTATGATGTTGATTATATCTGAACGGGTGTGAGCGCCTATTGGTACGGGTATGGTTTGGTAGGTACTCGTTCGCCTCTCATCCTAATATTCCGTGAGTGATGGCGCCTATTGTCTGTGTATACCAGAACCTTCTGGAGTGCATGGCGGACGTCCCCGCTCCCGCATGCGGGAGCGGGCTTTCAAATGTACGCTTTAGAGCGTATGAATTTCTCTCCTTGCATTCGGATCAGCTCAAAAGCCTACTTGTATAAAGCAGCGATTTGTTGTATGAGAAAGTCATCCTGTGAAAGGTCTACACTTGAAAAGTGGGAGAGGAGCAAGCCTTTCCGCGGCAGCGTCACGTTCGCACCGGTAAGTTTGATGAGGGTGCTATCCATCCCGAATCTCGCTGCATTGTTCGATATGAGAAGACGCTGTGCTGCCGCACAGTGTGATCCATTCCTGTACGTTATGGTTTCGTAGCGAGGGATAATCTTATGAATCCATCTTTTGGCCGCATTGTGATCGTTTGCGCTATGGCGTTGCTGGTCAGTACGGCCTGTAGTAGTCAAACGCAGACCCCGACATTGCTGTCGTGGCCGGAGCAAGTCCAGTTTGCGACCGAGGCGGCCCAGCAGATTGATCCTGCAGCGGTCCTTGATACAGTCGGCGCGCATCTTGACCAACCGCCCGCTGTGGAGGCGCCCCTGACGCTGACCTTTGCTTTTGCGCGTCCCAAGGGCGCCTATATTGAGCTGTACTTTCTGGACACGGATCCGCCAACGATACAGCGTATCGAACCAGATATTGGCCGTGGGGAAGTAGACGACAGCATACGAGAGCAGGAGCGCCTACGCGCGGCGCTGGCAACGGTGAACATCGGCCCGCGTGAGGCCATCCGGGCAACCCAGGTTCAAGGAGAAGCATTTGTGGCGGAGCAGGGTTCCTTGTTTAATCCGCGAGTCGAACTGTTCATGGGCAAATCGATTCAGAAGCTGGTTGGGCTACCCGCTGTGTGGGTTGTGTACTACGTTGGGGACACTGAAACGCTGCATATCAGCGTCAACCCGACGACGGGCGAGGTGCTCGCGGTAGCCGACGATTTCCTCGAGCTCTTTGGTGCGGAGCAGCCGGCATCCACACCGTAACCTAGCACCACACGCATGCCTGACGTACTGTGCCTCCACGAGGAATAACTTAGTGACGCATAATGCGTTAGGCGCATGTTCTGCCCTGGCTTTGCACCTCGATCAGCGGAGATCGGCACGCACGTGTGTGCAATGTCCAAGTGACCGCCCGTCGTCACCGGCGGCGGGCTGGCGACGCGGGCGCTCTTCCACGCCGCCGCCGCGGTCGACGCGCTCAAGACAGCGGACACAGCCGCGGATGCGGTCCGGACGACGGACAATGCGACCGAAGCGACGCGGAGCGTCACCAACGGCCGGTGTAGCTTCAGCGCGGACACCCCCGTCGCCACGTCGGACGGGGCCGCCCCCATCGCCGCGATCGAGGTCGGCGACACGGTCTTCGCGTACAACGAAACCACCGGCGAAACCGGCGTGTATACCATCACCGCGACCTGGGGGCATTTGGACCCGGTGATCGTGGCCCTGACCCTCGATGACGATACGCTCACCACGACCCCCGAGCACCCCTTCTTCGTCCTGCTGCGCGGCTGGGTCGCCGCTGAGGATCTGTGCCCCGGTGATGCAGTGCGGCGGGTCGATGGCTTCTACGGCCGGGTGACCCGCGTGGCGCTTGAAGCTCGCCCGCAGGTGCTGTACCATTTGACCGTCGCCACCGCCCACACCTTCTTTGTGGGGGACGACGGGTGGCTGGTGCATAATGCGTGTGGGGGGAAGGGAGTACCGAGATCGCATTCCTTGCGAAAAGTTGGGGACTTGCTTGAAAGTGCTGAAGACGTCATAGCAAATCCTAACCTTTTATCAGGTAAGAGTCCCACGCAAGTAAGGACACTTATTGGAGAAACACCTGGTTGGAAGAGAGAGACTCTTGGCAAGGGGGCACATAAAGGTCAAGGATGGGTGTTTCGTAAATACACACCTAAAGGCCAACCGACGGGGCGTTCAATTCGCTGGCATGCCGGCGGCGGGCATCATGGGCCAGACCCATATTGGCGCGTTACTGGCGGTTTTTATGGTAAATCGGATATTATTCGGTGAATAACTAGAGCAACCCCAACCGAATTCGTGCATTCGGAGTGCGGCAACAATGCTTGCGCTGCGGCAGCTATGCTGCCGCACTCCACAGTACTCATTTACAACTCAAAGAGGTTGGCTAGATGTCGGATTTCATTCCTCTTCTTATAAAAACTCTTCGCCTCTTGACCCGTTCTGCTGACGAGCAAGTGTGCTATTTGGTTAATCTTGGTATCAAGGGAAATGTGGATGAATTAGCCCTAGAATATGATGATGTGATGCGATTAGCGCAAGATCAGTTGGACCTAGGTCAGATCACGAGGTTTCAATACGACTCGATGCAGCGGTTGGACCAACAGCTTGATGAAATGAGCAGCTCAGATAAGGCTTATTTATGGACTGAGAAGGCTCTTTATGATGCTCGTGAATGGTCTGAAGTAAGGAAGATGGCTATTGAGCGCCTATCCCTGTTTGATGCTGATCGAGGAGTGACTTAGCTCGACTTTGTCCATATCACGCTGCAAATGCAAGCGTATCCCTCACGCGATCAAACAACGCCTTGAGAATGGTGATGACATCCGGTGTGGCAGGCGATATCCAAAAAATGTCGACCGGCCAGTGGTGCTACCGCACGAAGGCCAGGGTATCCGAGCACGTCGGCACTGCTTTCGGATACCACGCGGCTGGGTCGCTGCCGAGGATCTGCGCCCCGGCGATGCGGTGCATAAGGTCGATGGCGCCTATGGCCGGGTGACTGTTGCGCCTGTTGCGTCATTTGCGTTACGCATCACGACCGTTGCGTCATTTGCGCCGTTTGCGTCGCTTGCGTTTCTATCCCCGCAGCGCGCGAGGAACACCGCAGCGGTGAACGAAGGGCGCTGCAGCATCCATGTCCCCAGCAACAACGTGGGCTTACTGCGGCGCGTCCGGCTCCGGCAGGTCGCCCGGGAGCGTTTGGGCAAACTCCGCGTGGGTGGCACTGGTGAGCACGTGATCAAGCAGCTGCCCCAAGTGGTCCAGATTGGTGATCTGTTCCAGTTGGGCGGTGTAGTGTGTGTATTCGGCTTCGGACGGTGCAAAGCGCCACTGGATCAAGCGGAGCACGGTCTGGCGTTGCGCGGCGAGTTTGCCTTGTTCAATGCCTTGTTCAATGCCTTGTTCAATGCCTTGTTCAATGCCTTGTTCAATGCCTTGTTCAATGCCTTGTTCAATGCCTTGTTCAATGCCTTGTTCAATGCCTTGCGC
>JAKSDJ010000239.1 GCA_022360155.1 Chloroflexales bacterium
ATAGGCGCGTCTTTTAAAGATGTCAAGAAGAAATGGCAAGGTTTTAATTAAAAACTTTAGGCTTTGATTCATCGCACCGACTCGCGCTCGACCAGAGTCGGACGGAGCAAGGCGGTTACCGGGCTACTCGCGGGAGCTTCGTGGCGATTGAGCAGGAGTTGCACAGCAAGACGGCCCATCGCTGCCTTGTCGACGCGCATCGTGGTCAGAGCCGGCGTTACGTGGACCGCCGTCTCGATATCATCAAAGCCGGTAACGCGACGACGAACCAGGACGATCTGACGCTGGGAACCAGCTCGGACGTGGAGAGCAGCGACCCGCTCACTCAGCGCGGGTCGGTGTCCAGCACGGCGCGCGGGCGCGGGCGCGGTGATACTGCGCGCCAGGCGGCGGCTCGTAGTACCACAAGCACCCACAGCATTGTCTCCACCTACGAGGGGCTGAATCGACTGACTGGGGCGGACGAGAGGGCGCAACGACCAACAGCTTTCAGTACAGCTACGACACAGCCGGCAACCGGCTCAGCGACGGGACGACCAGCCACGCCCACGACGCCCTGAACCAGGTAACCAGCACTGGCGGCGCGAAGGATCCGTGGCGCCATGCCTTCACCCACGATGAAGGCATGGCGCCAGATGCGAGACCGTTCGGATGAGGCATGGGCGACCAAGCAGGTGCATACCGACCACGTCCCTTCCCCCGCGTGCGGGGGATCAAGGGGGTACTGCGGAGAAGGCTGAGGAACCGTCAGGGCGCCCCACAGGGACGCCCGCGGGACGGAGCCCGCTCGGACCGGCACGCACTGTGCATTGGTATAGATGATCCTATGCCGCGCTTGCGACGGTTTCAGCCGCGGTCTATGCCGGCCCGGGCATGCAGACCTCGTGAGCCTCCGCAGTTGGAGCCTGTGGCATTGTGACAACGGGCGTAGTCTCCAACTCCCGGTTTCTGACATCGTCGCTGTTGTTTATGAGCAAGGCGAACCGTTCAGGACGAAATTGGCAGGGCTGGCATTTGTGCCGCTGTAGGACAGGTTGAAGCCGAAGCTGGTCGACCCGCCGTTGGCCGGTATACTGGTGCTGTAGTCCGGATTCGTCACCGAAACCGAGGCGCCTGACTGGGAGAAGGTTCCGTCCCACAGGTTGGTGATCTGCTGGTTGCCGGGGAAGCTCCAGGTCAGGGTCCAACCGTTGATCGGCGCAACATCGTTGTTGGTGATGGTGACATTGATGGTCGCGCCAGAGCCCCACTCATTGGCTTTGATATAGCTCACCGAGCAGGATGCACTGACCCCAGGCGTGTTGGTTGGGCTGACCGGGGTGCTGGTCGCGGTCGGGGGAATGGCGGTGCTGGTCCGAGTAGCTGTGGGGCCTACTGGGGTGCTGGTGGGCTTGATAGGCGTATTGGTTGGACTGACCGGGGTGCTGGTCGCGGTCGGGGGAATGGCGGTGCTGGTCCGGGTGGCTGTTGCACCTGCCGGGGTGCTGGTGGGCATGCTGCCGCCGGGTTCCACACCCCAGATAAGTACACCATTCCGATAGAGGGTGATCCGATCCCAATCCGCGTAGGTCGTTTTTAAGCCATCGAAGGAGTAGTCATTACCCTGGTTATAGTTGGACCAATCGCTCTTGTTGATTCGGCTTTGAATCTCGCTTGAACTGGCATACGGTAAAATTGATCCAGCGTTAGAATCGAAGCTGATTTCCAGGTAACGGTCGGCCCCAGCGCGCGCTGGGGTAACTGTCACGAAGGATGCGTTCAGATTGGCACAGCCGGGGATGGAATTGCCAGCATAGAGACAACCATATTGATCTGTGATGTCGGTGTCGGTGGTATACCAGTAGCGCAATTTGAGTTCGCTCATTGGCACGGTCTGCAAACCAGCGCCTGTATTAATAATGCGGATATCAGCCGTGATTTGGTTGGCGCTGGCAGCAGTGTTCTGGGTCTTGTATTGCACCTTGAGAACCTTGGTCGGATCAACTGTTGGGGTGATGGTGGGAGTAGGGAAAGGCCCGCTTTTGGCTTTCATATTAGCCGAGTGCTGGCGGAAAATGGCCAACTCTGGTGAGTCCTTTGTAACGCTGAATTTTGGGTCATTGCTGTTCTCGGCATACCACCAGAAGGCTGAACCGTTGCCGCCGTCTATTTCCAATTGGCTGTAGAAGGCGTTCCACCATTCGGTCCGTGTACCTGTATGTGAATTGAATTCACCCATAAAGAAGGGTTTACCAACCACATTATGCGAGTCGCTGATCCAGGCGTGAATTAAATTCCTGGTTTCCTCGATGGTCATGTCGGCCCATTCTTCGGTTGGGTAAGGGTGGGCAGAGGTGAAATCGATATATGGGGATTGGTGAATGTAGATAAATGGGTTGCCTTCGTCGCCGCCAAAGCCGTACCTGGTTCCATGCCCTTCGAGGCCTGTACCAAGCATGTGGTTCGAGTCGATGCTCTTGATGTAAGCGCCCATCTCATCCACCCAGGCGCGCAGGGTGGCGCCGCTGACATTTTCCTCTGCCGAGACGTCCTGGTAACGGGGTTCGTTCATCAGTTCCCAGGCAAAAATGATCGGGTCATCTTTGTAGGCTATGCCGCTATAGTGGTTAACTCGGTTGAGGACATAATTGACGTAGTTCTTATATTGGGTGAAGCAGCCGGGACATTTGGTTTTGTCAAAAAAGACGGCGCGGTCCGGATGTCCGCCAGTTAGGCCCTCCCACCTGAGGCGCTCGTCAATGCCGCCGTAGGCTTCCCAGTAGTTCTCGAAAACCGGGAGGAGGCGGACATTATGAGCGCGGGCGGACTCTATGATATAGTCGAAAAGCATGAACTGGGCTTCGTTGTAAACGCCCTTGCTCGGTTCGAAGCCATGCCAAGTTTCATGGCTGAACATCCATAAACGCAAAACCATGACGCCATCTGCCTGAAGGTTGGCAAAGTGTGCGTCGATACGGGCTTTGTCCATGAATCTAGTTTCGATATCTTCCTGCGTGGCGCTGCTGATGCCATCACCATACGTGAACACATCGTAGGTATTTGCCCCGGCAAAGTAATAGGGTTTACCGTCGAGGCAGAAATGAATACCGCAGCGATAGACAAACCCGGCAGGTGGTGCGGCTTGCGCTTGGGTTTGTGTCAGGACAATGATTGCACCCAGACTAGTCAGAATGAGAGCGAAAAGCACGGCAAGGTTGGCCATTCGGAAAAGACGGTGTCGAGTTTTCATGGAATATCCTTTATGGTTGGCGCAAAATGGTAATTTTGCTGAAGGGCGGACAAGGCTTCTGCCTTGTCCGCCACATCGGTTGGTGTCGTTCTCTCCTAGTTCTTACTGACAAGTTGTTCCGTTCAGTTGGAAACTGGTCGGTATAGCATTCGATCCACTGTAGGACAGGTTGAACCCGAAGTTGGTTGTGCCGCCATTGGCGGGAATGTTGGCGTTATAGCTTACATTGGGCGCCGAAACGGAAGCGCCTGTTTGTGAGTACGAACCGTTCCATATGTTGGTGATCTGCTGGTTGCCGGGGAAGTTCCAGGTCACGGTCCAGCCGTTGATCGGCGAAACATCGTGGTTGGTGATGGTGACATCGATGGTCGCGCCAGATTCCCATTCATTGACCTTGGTGTAGTCAATCGAACAGACGCCGTTTGATGGTATCGGTGTGAGGGTGGCGGTTGGGCTGACCGGTGTATTGGTGACGGTCGGAGGAATGGCTGTGCTGGTGCGGGTGGCTGTGGGGCCTACCGGGGTGCTGGTGGGCGGGCTGCCTCCATCCAGGGCAAACTGATAGGGTGTAAGGTAGGCATGCTTGGCCGTGTTGACGGTTGTCCAGTCATTATTCAAAATACCGCCGGTATCGCCAGAGTTCGGATTGAGAGACCAAAAGGTCCAACTCATCCCATTTACGCCTGTGCCCATATAGCTCGTGAGCGCAGATAACCATTGTCCATCCTGAGGATCATTCAACAGGGTGCCGAATTCACCCACCATAACGGGGGCGATATTTTCCTTGTGCAGGTAGCCCCACCACTGATCCCACAGGGCGGGCATATTGTTGGGGAAGTTCGGATCGCTGAACCAGGTCTGTTCAAAAACACCGTTATCATATTCGTGCGATGAATACACTAGGCGATTGTCAACGTCCAAACGCACCGGGTAGTCCCGTGCGCCTGCTAACTGCCCACCCCACCAGGTACAACTGGCGCCCTCGGTGGGTTGGGTGACACCGCCCGGCCCATAGCAATCCACACCCTCAACGAAGATCAGCCAGTTGGGGTTTACAGACAGGATGGCATTACCGGCGCGTTCAGCGGCCAGGCGCCAGTCTGTGCTGGTGTCGCCGCAGCCCCAACACGCGCTCGCTGCAGGATTCCCCTGGACATGATGCGGTTCATTGTGCAAATCCGCACCAACGACAGCCGGGTTGTCGGCATAATGTTGTGCGAGCATCTTCCAGTCGGAAATCCAGCGCGATTCAGGATAAGCAGTTGTGTACCAAAGCGCGGATTGACCGCCAGAGTCAGGGCGATGTCGATCGAGGATGAAACGCAGCCCAATCGAACCGCCATATTCGATGATCTTGTCCATAGCCTGCAGGCCGTTGAGACCCTGCAACGGCAGGTTCATACCCTGTGGCCATTTAGTGGTTGGTGCGAACGAGATGCTATTGGGGGTGCTGCCTGGGTCAAAGAGTTGGTTGGAATAGGGCAAGCGAATGACGTTGTAGCCCAGACTCTTGACCTGGTCGAGCATATCCCGGTAATCCCGGGACCATAAGCCGTGGACTATATAGTTACCGGTTTCAAACCCAAACCAATTGATCCCAGTAATGCGGACTTGTTGGTTGTTTGAATCCAGAATCTTGTTGCCGCTTGTGCGCCAGTACTCTGCCCCGGCAGCAGATACATCGGCATTGAGGGGCGCCATGAAACTGGCGAAAACGGCCAACGCTACAAATAGCGCGACGATGGAAAGCCATTTTGAAGCTCTCATTTCTCACTCCTTTACTGGTCATCACAATATTGTTGACCATCTCCCCTTCATCAGAATACAAACGAAGGGGAGATGGGGCTCGCAATGGTGTATTTAGTCCCTACGGGAATAACCACCCATAAACGGCATAGGCCAATGCCACATCCACCTGTGACCAGAAGCGGTGATAGGTGAAGGTGGGCGCGGGGCCGCCGTTCAAGAAGGTCTGCACCTGATCCCAACCTTCCACAGTCTTGTATTGCGGGCGGATGGAAGTAAAGGTGGACGATGAGTTGATTGAGGCGGGTTGACCGGTGGCCGGGTCAACCTGGGCGGTCACACCCGTCCAGCCGGCTGGCACATAGACGGGGTCGTCGAAGCGAGCGTAATCGTTGCGGGTTTCGGGGCTAGCGATGCCCAGATCGTCGCGGTAAAGATTCCACATGCGGTCAATCAGTTCTTTGGCCGTGTTCTGGGCCTGGGCGTGATTGGCCTTCTTGGCGTAGAACATGAGCGCTTTGGCAAGCGAACCGGTTACACCAACGTCATTGGTGGTCTCAACCACAGTAACATGCAGGTTGCTGTTGAAGGCGGCGTCGTTGGCGTTCCAGTTTTGCGTGGTGGCATTCCAGTTGACCGAGGGCTGGCCGCTCCATGAGAGCGTGGCTGGGATGGCATATGTGCCATCGGCGTTCAGACTGACGTTGGCTAATACCCACGTCACCCATTTGTCCAGCACGAGTTTGGCCTTGGCATCATTGGTGACGTAGTAATACTCGGCCAGGCGTTCCATACTCCAGGCCTGCATGCCAAACCACTGGTTGCTGGGCGGGTCGTGATACACGGGCTGCCAGTCATACGCCATACCATAGAAGGTGGATGTACCGGCGGGGGGCGCCTGGTAGGAGCCGGCGTCGGTCAGCCAACTATTGGTGGCTCCGCCGGCGATAGCGCCTTCCGCCGATTGCAGCCAGCGGTAGAACTCCAGTTGGCGATCAAGGCTATTGCCCCAATCGGCGGCGGCATTGGGCGAAGCCGGTTTGAAGGCGTTGACATCAGATAGTACGTAGGCGGCAAAGGGGTTTTGGTAGCCGAAGTGGGCATGGCTAGAACCGGTGCGCCAGCCCCAGTTGGCCGCGTCAACCGGTCCGCCCCAGGCATAATACCATGAGAGTAGGTAGTGGGCGGCATCGTAGCCATTTTGCGAGGCGGCATCGCAGTTGGGATAAAGCGTGCGGCAGCCGATCTTCTTGAAATATTTGTCGAAGAGGGCATAACGCATGTAGTCGCCCATCTTGGCCGATTTCGACGCTAGAGCATTGACGGTGCTGCTCCCGCCCTGTTCGTCAGCCCAGACCTTGGCCCAATACATGGCCTGGATGGCGCGGGCATCGGCATCGGGGGCGTTGGTATAGCGCCATTGGCGCGCCGGGACGTTGTTTTCTTTGACGAACAGATCAAGGAATCCGTATGGCCCGCCCCACTTGAACATCTCATACGATGGATGCGGCATCGTTTCCCAAACCGATTCCTGCGGGCCGCGCTGGAAGGTGTTGATGTACGATGGTTTACTCGTGCCATCGCCGCGCACGCCAAAGCCATACCAGTTATCCACGTCGAGCAGCCAGTGCATCCCGTAGATCATGCTGTTGCCATAAGTGGCATTGAGCTCGTTGTGGATGGGATCTATCCCGACGGTAACAGAGTTGTTCAATGCCGAGGGATATAAGGATGGCAGCGACCACTCTGATGCGTAGGTGGCGGGCGAATTGGGGTTATAGCCAGATGTGGTGGGCTGGTCCTGGGCGCCGGGAATCATGTAGGTCTCCATGTTTGTCCAGGCGGTGTTGAGGGGCGCCCAATTGCCAGTCAGTTTGCCATACATCGCTTCGAGCCAAATATAGTAGCTATATGCTTCGGAGGTGGTCTCGTGGCCGTAATCGGGTGCTTCGGCGATCAGTTTTTCCACTGAGTGATAGGGGATGCCCTGATCGCTGAAGTAGCCATTGGCCGGATTGTGCAGTTCGTCATACAGCTCAAGAAACCGTTGGGTATAGGCGTTGGCGGGCGGAGGAGGTGTCGCGGTCGCTGTAACGGATGGAAGGGTAGTGGCGGTTGCTACTGCAGTCGGCGCTGTCGGTGTGGCAGTTGGAGGCGCCAGCGTAGCGGTTGGAGTATTGGTGGCGGGCGGTGCGCCGCCGTTGCAGGCAACGCCGTTCAACACGAAGTTCGTGGGATCGGGGTTGGCGCCGCTGTGCGTCCCCTGCACCCCAAAGCTCACCGACCCGCCGTTGGCCGCAATCGTGCCGTTCCAGTGCTCCGCCGGATTGCTGGC
>JAKSDJ010000476.1 GCA_022360155.1 Chloroflexales bacterium
CGGATTTTGACCCATCCAGCGCCAACCCCGACGGCGACTTCTTCAGCGATGCGGAGGAGTATGCCCGCGACAGCGACCCGTTCTATTACGACCTGACCGGCGAGGAGTATGCTGCCGCTGTGGTGGCCGGATTTATCCTGGGCGACGCCGGCCAGAACCTGGTCGATATGGGCTGGCTCAAAGCCGAGCATTTTCAGTGCTTTGGCTATGTTGGCGGCTGGCTGGCCAGCGGCGTCTTCGTCATCGGCGATATTCGTGACACGCTGGCCGCGTTGGTGCGCGGCGATATGGTGGATACCTTCCTCAATGCGATCGGGCTTATCCCGCTGCTGGGCGATGGGGCAAAGATAGGACAGGTTGTTACCAAGTACATCGCATGGCTCGACCACCTGCGTGGTTCTTTGGCGCGTTGGTCCGCTAAGCAGTTTGGCGATGTCGCAACCATTGCAGCCGCCCCTAATCTCTCTGGCGGAGACTTACAGGCTAATGCTACGCGCGCAGCGCCAAATCCAGCAAAAGCTGCGTTGGCAGCAGCGCTTCGTGCGCTTGGTTGGACGACTACAGTTGATGACGAGGTCAAGCAATTTGCGCAAGCCCGCAACAACCTCCAGAAACTCGACAATCTGCTCAAGGCCAACGTACGCATATTGGATGCCGGATTAACCGCGGCTGAGAAACAGAATGCGTTGAGTCGTGTCAATGATCCTGGCAAGTGGGATTTGGCCAAGAATACCTTCACCCGCCAAGAAGCGATTGCGGTGGAAGGCGCGGTGGAATATTTGCGGAAGAACAACTATACTGTACTCTATGTGCAGCGTAATCTACCCGTAGCACAGCTCAATAACGCTGGTCCAGGCCCAGTGATTAATAATGGACCAGATATCTTGGCAACGCGTCAGGTCGGCGGGGTGGAACGATTGGTTGTCATAGAAACGAAGGGCGGGGATACCAAAACAAGGATAAATGAACGTCGCCTCCGAAGCACAGCTGGAACTGTTCGGACAACTCAACTCACTCATTTCTGGCTAAGTACTGAAGCTGATGCACGCTACCTTAATCGTTTGCGGAATGCCCAAGATCCGGCTCTACGGCGGGCTGCGCAACTTGTTGAAGATGTTAATAGACGGGTTGCAG
>JAKSDJ010000742.1 GCA_022360155.1 Chloroflexales bacterium
ATAACGATGGCAAGTTTCGTGTTATGGAATACAGCGCAGTTCTGGCTTGGCCCGATGCTCTGGCGAATCAGACCACCCGAGCCGTTCTAACTGCAGCAAGCGTCAAAGGAGACTAATATGCTGACTGCATTTGTCCTGATCCAAGCCGAGGCGGCGCAGATTTCGGAGGTTGCCCAGGCTGTTGCCGAACTGCCCAACGTTGCTGAGGTATACTCGGTTACGGGGGAATTCGATATCATTGCCCTGCTGCGCATATCGCAGTATGAAGATTTGTCAGAGGCCGTCCCTGACGGTATCGCCCGCATACCTGGCGTGACCAGCACGACGACGACTCTGGCCTTTCGCCGCTTCGCCAAACGCGATCTGGAAGCGAGCTATGACATTGGTCTGTCCTGAGGGGAAACAGCCGTTGATACGTTAGTACGTTGACAGGTTGGAATGTTGACAGGTTCGCCATCATAGGGGTGTGGCGTACACGGGCGCTCAGTGGGTTGCTCTCCCCTGTGCTCTGAAAGCTAATGGCTGATAGCTGAGCGCTCGCTATCGGTGCGAATCGGCGGTTCCACTCTCATGATTTCAGATGATACAGGCTCGTTTTAATGCAATGGTATGCGTCCTGTGCGGGGAATGGCTAATGCTGGTTTATTTTCTGGACCGTTTGAGCACCCAGATCTGCGGCGTTTGGCCATAGAGGCTGATCTCGCGCTGCGCCACAATGGTCAGCGTGGATTGATGTGCGATGGCGGCGCCAAGCCTGTCGACCTGGTTGCTGAGCAGTACAGCCGGGCCGCCAGTTCGTAAGACTCGCCCAATCTCGGCAATGCAATCGGTGTAGAGAGCGTTGAGTTCAGCGGCAGTAAGCACCTGGCGACCAAACGGTACGTTTGTGGCCACACAATCAACGCTTGCTGTTTCGAGCGGCAGCGCCCGCGCATCCCACTGCTGAAGCGTGGCACGAGCGCCGCTTGCGGCGAGATTCGCGCGGGCCGCTGCCAGAGCGGTTGCGTCGTTGTCTCCGCCCTGCGAATGCGCCCCCAGCAGCGCTGCTTCGATAACAATGGTGCCGGCGCCACACAGCGGGTCCAGCATCGCCGTTCCTGCCGTCACACCGGCAAGACGGAGCATCGCTGCCGCAACCGGCGCCCTGAGCGAGCCGGGAACGCTCTGAGTCTTATAGGGGCGGCGGTGCAACGGGTGGGAGCCTAGCCGTACTCCGAGCAGCGCACGCTCGTGTTCGATGAAAAGGCGCAAACTCAACGCATCTGGCGCCTCCTCGTCAGTATAAAACCAACCGTAGTGCTGGCGCACTCCGCTGGCTAGCGCTTGCTTAATCTGGGGCGTGGTATAATTACGCCGCCCAACGAAACTGGCGCTCACTGCAAAACGAATGGGTTGTGCAATGGGTCGCAACTCGGCGCACAGCGCTAATGCTGGCGCAAGATCGACCGTCGCTGCCAGGCTGGCGAGCCGTTCCAGGGTGCTCGCGAATTTGCCAACCTGAGACCAATCGGCTACTTCGATGAACGCATCGTCGGTGCAGCGCAATCCAAGAAGTGCAGGTGCGCTGGAGGCGTCTGCTGCCAACGCGACCCGCCGGTATGCTAGCTCGCGCACTCGGACTGTCGATATTTGTTGCTGCAACTCATCATAGGCCAGATCTTCTAGCCCGCGGGTTGTCAAGATGAAGTAGTGCATAAGAGGTGATTGTACCACGGGTTTGACGCGCGTTTCGGCTAATGCTAGACTCGCGCACGTTATTCGCTCAACATGCTTTATGCAAAGGATCTGTATGCGCATTGTTCTCGACACCATGGGTGGAGATCAAGCTCCACAGGCGCAGATCAAAGGGGCTGTTCAGGCGGCACGGGCCTATGGTTGCACTGTCATCTTGGTTGGCCCCCAAGACCGGATCGCGGCAGAGTTGGCGCGTTATGATACGACTGGGCTGGATTTGCCCATCGTTGACGCCCCCGACAGTATTGGAATGGAAGAGCATCCGGCCCAGGCCGTACGCCGCAAGCTCGCCTCCAGCCATGTTGTTGGCCTTCGGCTCGTCCGCGATGGCCAAGCTGATGCGTTTGTCTCAGCTGGGCATAGCGGTGCGACGATGGCCGGCGCCCTCTTTGTCTTGGGCCGGCTCTCGAATATTGACCGCCCGGCCCTAGCCGGTTTCTTTCCAACGCTGGATAAACCAGTTTTGGTGTTGGATATGGGCGCGACCACCGACTGCAAACCCGAATACTTGCTGCAATTCGCCCAGATCGGCAGCGTTTACGCTGAACGAGCGATGGGCGTACGTAATCCGCGCATCGCCCTGCTCTCTAATGGTGAGGAGGCTAACAAAGGGAATAAACTTGTTCAAGAGGCGCATGCTCTGCTGCGTGAGAGTACGCTGAATTTTGTCGGCAACGCCGAACCCAAGGATCTGCTGATCAACAAAACCTGTGATGTGCTGGTCACCGATGGGTTTTCTGGCAACCTTATTTTGAAAATGGGCGAGGCAGTTGTTTCCTTTGGGGCGCGCAAAATCCGCAATGAGTTCCGTCGTCGTTTGGTGCTGCGCGTGCTCTTATGCTTGTCCCCGACGCTTGCACTTGCATTCCTGCCTGGGCGCGGGCGCTGGCGTGGTCCAGTCGGCGCTTTGTTTGGCGGCCTTGGGCTGGTTGCCGCAACGCTCGTCCCGCTGCTGCGCGTACAGCATGAAATCGACTATCGCGCCTATGGCGGCGTTCCGCTGTTGGGGGTCAAGGGTGTGACCATTATCACTCACGGTAAGGCGGATGCTTACACTATCCAAAACGCGATTCGCCAAGCCGATGAAGTTGCGCGGGCTGGCATTATTGCAGGTATGGCTGCAGCGCTCGAACCGGCATCGGTGAATGATACGACGAATCATCGTGGGCTTGCCTAATCTTGTAAAATAATACAGGGGTGCGACTGGGAAGGCGATTAGGCGGCGAGAGGATGAAATTATTGCGCAATGATCGATTCTTCACGCTGTTCCTTGGCTGGTAATGTTTCGTACGCTGCTTGAGGCCTGTTGCTGTCTGCCTCGATTGCTACGCAGTAAGCGCCAAATGGCTCTAATGTGAGCTGAATATGCTGCAGTTCATCTCGTTCCCATGAGGATTGGCCCTCTTCCGACCAGAGCAGATCCATCACCAACTCATGCAGTCGATAACGCTGCTGTGTCAATCCCAGCGAGTCGGCTGGCAATTGGAATGTAACCGTCCGTTTGTGTGAACCAAAGTTCAACAACCCCAACACATGCACTCCCACGAAGCTGCGCAGCACTGCAAAAACCTGGGACGATTCGCATTGGACTGCGTTGTACAATGTATTGCCATAGCGCAGCACCGGATACTCACGCCACACGCGTAACAACGCGCGTATGACAAGCTCCTCGCCCTGCTCTTGCCCCGACCAGAGGGCGGGAACAAACCCGCAAAAGATCATCCCTGCCAGTATCATCCGGCTGATCCGCGCACCGCGTAGACCGCTGGCTAGTGGATTAACATCGCAGGTGTCGTGCGTCTCTGTAAAGCCAATCCGGACGCTACGCGGCGGCAGTGCGGCAAAATGGCTGTGTAAATAGGCCCCAAGTTCGGCTGGCGTCATTCGGTTGAGGGCGGTATGAACAAACATATGGTGGACAAGATAGTCGTATGCGGCATCGTGACTAGCAACGTAGATTGGCCCTGACAGATTGCAAACCAACGCCGCGTCGGGTTTGATCCGGCGCAGGTCGCGGCGTAATTGCTGTAATAACGGTAACAACCCTAGGGCGCCGGCGCTGGCGTTGTAGGGGAGGCGTCGACTCCAGTTATACGCAAGATTGCAGGGTGTTATGACGCGATACCCGTCGATATTGTAGCGTTGCAGTTGCGCCAGCGCCCAATTGTAGAGGTAGGCGCGCAGGTCGGGGTTATTGCTGTCGAAGCTGTAACAGTCCTGGAAGTTCAGGGCTGCGCCGGGAAGCGTTGGTGTGATGAATGCACCTGTCTCATCCTTAGCGAACCACTCGGGATGCTCTTCGGTGTAACGCGACTCGGCTGCGCATCCGTGAACAACGAAATCGAAGAGTACGCGGAGGCCTTGTTCGTGCGCTGCTTCGACAAGCGCTTGCAAGTCGTCGGGGGCGCCAAGCATAGGGTCAAGCGCCTCGAGATCACGAACCGCATATGGATTGCCCGAGTCGATCCAGTTGCCGTCCCAAAGTCGTGTGCGGCGGTGTGCAAACTCCCACATTGGCAGGAGCAGAAGCGTTGTGATCCCCAGATCGACAAGATGCGGCAGGGCTTCGATCATGCGCCGGAAGCCGCCAAACAACGCCGGATGGGTTTCGTAGATCGTTGCATCACGGAGCCATGCGGCCTGTTCCTCGGTGGGGTGCGTTTTGCGTAGCGGTAGCGTATCGCGTATGGTTATCAGCGTCTGAGCCCAATGCTCGCGAAGGAGCGTCAGGTGCTGTATCCCGCTGCTCAGTGTCGCTTCAGGCGGTAACCAACCGGCCAGGCGAATATCGTGACCAAGTGAAACTGCCATCGCTGTCAGGTTATCGGCAATACCCTCGATATAAGGAAATGCGACTTCTGTGCTACTAGAATACCAGCAGAGCAGAGTCTCGTTGTCATTATGGTTTGAAGCAGGGGCATTGTGAAGTGCGAGGATGCCTGGCCCCTGAACTGGCGATAATTCCAGGTCTTGCCGTTCGGGCAGATCCGGTGTGAAGACTTGGTGCGGTAAAACTTCGCGCCGATACGCAGCGGCGACAGCAAATGGCACATGTGGACGTATGCTGCTTCCTGGCGCTTCAAAGAAACAGGTTTCGGCACAACCAACCCGTGCATTAGACACTAGCATGCGCAAACCACAGATCCGTCGCTCATCGAGGCTCACGTTCTCAATCCGAATCTGGCGTGAGATCAATGTGCCGCAGACTGTATATTGGTCATAGAGTTTGAGTGGCCCAAGTCCAACGGCGATGACAACCGTCGCTATGTCATTCTGTACCTCACAACGGTGCGAGAGATAACGGGCAAATGAGCGTTCGGCCAACCAGTTTTCCGGTTTGCCGAGCGCTACATCTAAACTCATCTGTGGCGCGCCATGCCCCAAGACGCTCGCTCTGTCGTGGAAACGGAGTATACGTAGTGCGCCATCTTCGCACGACCAGGCTAACTCCAACTCCGGCGTGTGCAGGGTAAGCCATTCCTGGGTCTGGTTAAAATCGTAGCCGGGCATAGCTTGCTCGTTGTACTAGTGCGTTTACCTTTCGCGTTTTACATACGTTGCTGCCTCGGCGCAGGCGAAGCTCAGGATCTGCTCCCAGGGCCAATCGCGAAGCAGACCGTGGACTACAGCAGCGCGGAACACGTCGCCAGCACCGGTTGTGTTCACTGTTTCAACGGATGGCGGTGTTACGCTCACTGTGTACAATTCACCGTTTGTACGCCAGATTGCACGCACTGGACGCGGTCCATCAGTTACAATCACTGTGGCGCTGCGAATCGCATGCAGTTCAGTCATACGCAGCGTGATATCGGTTGAGGCATCCGATTGGCGCAATAGTTCACCTGAACTGACAATAACATCGGCATAGCGCGCCCAGGCGTCATCGGGTCGTGTGGCGTCGCCGACAACCAGCAAACGCCCCGCCTGTCGCGCCATCTGGGCTACTCTGTCAGTCTGCGGTCCATAACGTGTAAGGCTGACCAGACGGCAATTGTTGAGCAGCGTCGTCGATGGCGGCGTGTGAGGCGTTGTGTCATCACGGACAGCGAGTATCGTACGTTGGGCGTCCGGTGTAATGAGCACGTAACAGCGGGGCGTCTGCACGACCGGATCGCGCACAAGGTATGCGCGCTCAATCGGTAGGGCATGAATTGTGTCCCAGATGACGTTACCGCCTGGATCATCGCCCAGGTGATCGCCCATCAAAACGACTTTGTTGCCCCACAGCGCTAGTGCTCGCGCTTCATGCAACGCATTGCCGCCTGCTGCCAGATCTTCGCGGCTGACTCGCATCCCTTGACCTGGTCGGGGATGACATGGGAGCCAGATGCGATGATCTATGCATAACGCACCATAACAAAGCACGTCGTACGTTGGTGTGCTGCACATGATGATTCATTATATCATAGCGCGCCTGACAAGCCTTGACCCAGCGGGTTGAATATGCGTTACAATGGAGAACGAATGCGAATCACTGATCGAACAGTATAAAGGCCCGTCATATGCAGGTTGAAGAACTTCAGCAGTGGCTTCAGTCCAAGCTTCCAGCGACTCTTACTGCAATGCCGCCTCGAATTAAAATCTATTCCGATGAGGTGGTAATTGTACTCTATCCCAATGAGGCGCCAATGCCTGATGATAGCATCGATCAGCGTAGCGCCGAACAGGCGCTGATCGCCTATCAGCGCGAACTCACTCGCTCATTGCGTATGCGGCTGGCCGATGAGATCCAGAAAAAACTGCGTCTGCCGGTTGCCTGGGGCATGCGCATTGGTGAAAGCGAGGTTCTTTTCACGACTCGTACTATTCCAGTCATGACCCGTTTGGGGCGCATCGAACGAGATGTTCTCGATACGTTGGTGGCTGCCGGCGTCGCCGAAACGCGGAGCAGCGCTCTGGCCTATACAGTGCGCGCCTTTGCCGCAGAACACGCCGATTGGCTAGCCGAGGTGAGCCAGGTTATCGAACAAGTGCGCCAGGTGCGTTCCCGGCTCAAGGTCGCCCGCCGGCAGGGCGTGCCCATCATCCCCCCGCCCGCCCCCTCTGACGATGATAGAACAGAATAACCTGTGTTCTTAAAGAAGCAAAGTGAACATCGATCGGCTGCCGATTAGCAGACACCGAATCATTGGGTATCGTGGGCGTTACTCTGCCGCGTTTGCGATACAAATGAAGAGATCTTCCGCCTTGCTGGAGTCGAATTGGGTCGCATCCAGAGGAGGCGCACCTGGCGCAGTGGAAGTCTCGTAAGGTGAAAAATCCTCTTGTAAAATAAGAACTTTTGTGCTATAATGAATGCAGCCGCACTCCTGCTGCACGTAGCCGGGCGACAGAGCAGCTACAGAGGATACGAGTACGTACGGAAAGTCAGAGAATATCGAACCGGTTTGCGCCACCGGCCAGCGCTGACCAAACAGGAGGTTATATGGCTCCTCAACGCATTGATGAACGCAGCGTCACCCGCACTTATCGCACCGCCATTCGACTTGGCGAAGACTTCATCACCCTGGAAGAGACAATTACCCTGCCCCTCGACGCGAGTGACGAGGAAGTTCAGCGCGCAGTCGACCTTGGTTGGCGTATCTATCAAGCCCAACGCGAAGCCTTGGAACATCAGGTTGCTAGCGTCCGAGAAACCCAAATTGGCGCGACGCCGATTATGGTTCGTGACCCGGACTCGCCGGCAAGCGAGAAGCAGCGCAACTACATTGGGGCTCTGCAGGACGATCTAACCTGGACCAGCGAACAACTGGCGACCTATGCTGTCGAACATGGCATCGATATCGTGAATATGACCAAGGGTCAAGCCTCTGGCTTCATCGACAGTCTCAAGAAGTTAGCCGAAGAACGTAGCCGCTATGGCGATACCAGCCGCTCACGAGGCTCTGCTTCGGAGGCAACGCCCTCGGTAGCGGAGACGCCGATCACCGAGCGCCAACGGAGAGCCCTGCTGAAACTTGCGCAAGACCGTGGTTTTGATCTGGAGGCCGAAACCCAACAGCGCTTTGGCGTAGATTTGGAAGCAATGAGCAGCGAACAGGCCAGCGCCTTGCTTTCCGAGTGGCAGCGGACTGCACGCAATGGTTCGGGACGTCATACAGTGTCCGAGGCCGCGTTGTAATCAGCTTTTTGCTCACTATTTATCAGCACATCTACGAGAACCCCAGCTTCATTGGGTACGCTGGGGTTTTTGCTTGCCATTTTGTGGCAACTTAGTTGAGGGGTGTGCATAATGACCAGTTGACATCGTCGGCCAAGCGAGGTCTGCTCTGGGCGCCACACAAGCAAGGAGAACGCTAATGGCAGAGATGCCGGCGCTGACCGACTAGGTCCGGCTCGTTGTCCCCTGGGTTGAACTGTTCACACAACAGCGGGCCGCGTTTTGCGCTCCGACGCCAGGACATCCCGTTACGGCTACAAAAGCGCTGGGCATCATCGGTTTCATGCTCATGCCCTGTCGCCGGAACCAGACGCTCAAGGCCAAGGGGCCTTGGGTGCGCCAGCATCTGGGGCGGGTGGCGCTGCTGGGGAGGGCGGCAGGCGCTGCAGCGCACCACGATCGCCCGTCGCTCCAAGCCGCGCTACGCCGTGGGGCACGCGTTCAGCGGCTTGGGCGGCCCGTCTGCGCCTGAGTTGGAGGCGCCGTGCAGGCAAGCACGCCTGGGTGCGGACAAGCGCCGCGGCACCGCTTGGGGGCCAGGCGGGCGGCAATCCGACCGCACAGCGGGACGGATTGCCGCGAAGCGGCGCAAGCGCGCCCCCGATGCGACCGGGCGCCCAAGCGGCTATCACGGCTGGGGGCTAGGGCTACGGACTGCCCATGACCGGCACCGCAGAAGCCTGCCCGATGATGCTCCAGACCGCAACGGCCGCGGTATCAGCACGTGAAGGCTGTGCCCCGCAGGCTTCGGGCATCGTGGCCCAGCCGCAACCGCAGACCGTTGCGGCTGACAATGCCGACCCCACGGCGCTGCGCATACGCCGTGGGGTGCAACGAGGGAGCGCCGTGCTCACGCCCGCCGTGCCATGGACCAAAGGACGTTGGGCCCAAGCAAAAGCAGTGACCAGTGCAACACCTCGCCCATGGCCGTTCTGGTTGAGCCTTGGCCGTCCGTGCGGGGCACATTGCGCTGATCGTCATGCCGGGGTTGGCCACCCAGGAACGTCGCTGCGATGGCCACGGCCTTCCAGTGATAATGGATGCACACCCCTCTGTTAACTGACACGAGTTACGCGTTCACCAGCCGGCAGGGCGGTTTGGAGGGCGACAAGCCTCCCCGGCCCCGCCACTGCGTAACTCGTGTTAACTGAGAGCTGATGTTTCGATTGTTCACATTCTCTTAAGATTCCATGCCTGGTTTCATCACCAGCATTCAGCCAGCTGGTGCTATAATGGGAGGAGAGTTTTTGGGACATGACAGTCCTTCATCATTTCTATGGCGCACGGAACGTACAATGTAATCAGCGTCACAGAACACATATCCGGAATGACGTATATTTGCGAAGTCTCTCATAGAAGAGGAAGCACGGCATGCAAGATGTACAGCCAACAGATCAATGCGCCGATCCTGCTCCCAAAGTGCAGCGCGACCAGGCGCTAACGGCTATGTTCAAACCAAATGAGCTGGTCTGGATCGTAGATGAAAGTTATAACCCCGTGGACACAACCTGGCGCGTTGACCTGGTGCGTCAAGGCCTACAAGGCGTCTGGATGCGCCAGCGTTACCGCTACGACACTCCTAGCGGGGTCATCTATTTTGTAGGTGAAAAGCCAATCAACGAAACAGAACTAGCGGCAGCGCGGCGTATGGGGCGACAGATTGGGCGAACTAAAAGCTAATATTTTTCGAGTTGTTTCATTGGGAGGTTTTTCTATGGCTACCAAACCAGTTGAGGTGCAAGCAAACCCACCAGAACGACGAGCGCCCAACAAACACCTACTGGTGTTGGTCAGTGTTGGCCTGATTGCTATCCTAAGCATTCTTGTATTGAGCCTCAACGGAGGCAACGGCGCGGTCATCGCCACCGGCAACGCCAATGTTTTGGTTCTAGCAATTCCCGCGTTTCTCGCAGGAGTGCTGAGTTTCCTTTCGCCTTGCACGTTGCCCATCTTGCCAGCCTATTTCGCTTTTACGTTCCAGGCGCGCAAACAGAGCATCGTGCTTATGAGCATATCCTTTTTTCTAGGATTGGCGACAACGATGACGCTGCTTGGCGCCAGCGCCACAGCACTCAGCGGTCTCCTGTTTCAGAATAAAGATGTGTTGACGTTCTGGGGCGGCATGATCGTCGTCGGCTTCGGCGTGTTGAGCATTCTTGGCAAAGGGTTTGCCGGGCCGCAACTCCAAGAGCGACCAGTCGCCAGCATCGCCGGCTCATACCTCTATGGCGCGACGTTTGCCCTGGGATGGACCGCCTGTGTTGGACCGATCCTGGGAGCATTGCTCACACTCCTGGCCACAACAGCCGGGGTTGCAATCCTTCAAGGAGCGATCCTGGCCTTTATCTACGCACTGGGTCTGGGTATGCCACTGATCCTGTTAGCGACCTTTTTTAGCCGCTTGGGCCAGGGCTCGGCCTTTTGGAAGTTTCTGCGCGGGCGCGGCTTCGAGGTCAAGATTGGTGCACAGACACTCTATTTACACACAACCAGCATCCTCAGCGGCGTGCTGATGATTGTTATGGGCGCACTGCTGGCCAGCGGTCAATTAGAAGTTCTCACCCAATTCGCCAACGGCACATCCTTCTCACAGTGGTGGGTTGGATTAGAAAGTGAAATCGGGCGGCTCTTCGGACTACAATAATTAGGTGATAATCAATTAGGTGATAATCGCGTGGGTAAAGACTATCCACCCATCCGTGCAGCAGGGGGGATTGTTTTCTGTGCTGCTGCCGATGGAACAATCCTGCTCCTGTTGATCCAGGATAAACAAGGGGTTTGGACGCTGCCCAAGGGCCGGATTGAGCCCGGAGAGACCGAAGAAGAAGCAGCGCAGCGCGAAATCGCCGAAGAAACCGGCATCGACGCTACAATAGGACCACTGGTGCGGCGCGTCCAATACTCGATATTCAAACAACGTGTATGGCGGGACAAGACGGTTGTTTACTTCCTCGGTTACGCAACATATCGCGATCCGGTCCCTTGTCGCGAAGAAGGTATTGGCGAGGCCTGCTGGTTTGACCCATCCACTGCGTTGCTCCAGATCGGATATGCACAAGTGCGCAAGGTGGTACGGCAGGCTCTCGCAATGAGCAAAACGATATAGTTTGCGCCCTCGCGAAACGGGGGCGGCAATCGAATCGCGCGGGAACGTGCGCGTACCATCCTCACGCTGAGCGGCCATACCACTCGCTACCGCGGATGCTCGATACGCGGCAGTACGATGCCGTGCTGTTGCTGGTATTTTCCTCGTTTGTCGGCATACGACACCTCACAGTCCTCATCGCTCTCCAAAAAGATCACCTGGCCAATACCCTCATTGGCATAAATCCTAGCTGGCAGCGGCGTCGTATTCGAGATCTCAATCGTTACATAGCCTTCCCAGCCCGGCTCCAGCGGCGTAACGTTAACGACGATACCGCAGCGTGCATACGAGCTTTTGCCCATAACAATGCAGAGAATACGACGCGGGATACGAAAATACTCCATCGAACGGGCAAGCGCAAATGAGTTCGGCGGAATATCACAGTAGTCTGCCTTTATGTCAACGAACGAGCGGGGACTAAAATCTTTCGGATCGACCACAACATTGAAGACATTCATAAACACTTTGAACTCGTCGGCCACACGCATATCGTAGCCATACGACGACAAGCCATACGAGATAACCCCAGTACGGATTTGCCCATCGACAAATGGCTCGATCATTCCGTGTTCCAGGGCCATCCCCCGAATCCAGCGGTCGGACTTGATACTCATTGACAGTGCTCCTTGATAGAGTGCCTCTGTCAACGACGGTCGCCTTCAGGCGACCGCTTACCCGCATCGCCCGCAACGGGCGACCGGGCTTCAGGGCCGGTTGACCGCGGCCCACTGAGCCGAAGCGCAGTATAACGCAGGCGGATGTTCACCGCGGCGTTGACATCCGCGTGGGCCTCGTGCCCACAGTGCGGACAGGTGAAGGCATGGCGCTTCCGCGCACCACGCAGCCCACAGCGCGCACAATCCTGACTGGTGTGCGCCGGATTGACCGCATCCACCAGCAGCCCACGCCGTTCGGCGGCGTTTGTCACGCTCTGGCGCATCAGACGGCGTGGCCACTGACTCAGGCGTCGGCGTGTGCCTTTTCGCACCCGCAGACGCTTGGATGGCTGCGGCAGCGTCAGGCGCTCGAACACCAGCACCGAGTCGGCGGGCGCCCACTGTACCAGTTTGGCGGCGGTTTGCTGGCAGAAGGTGCGCGTGCGGTTGCGCTGCCTGCGACCAAGCCGTTTCAGCAGGCGACGCACCGAGCGCGTATCCTGCTTCTGTGCCTTGCGGGTCGCAAGCACGTGTTGGAGGCGGCGGCGGGTGTTGCGCGTACGGATGTTGCGCACCTTGCAGTCCCTGCCGCTGACCAAGAGGGTGTTGCCATCGGGATCGACCGCAACCAGCGCATTCGTCTCGTTCAGGTCGATGCCGACCGGATGAATACCCTTTGGATCGGGGACGCGCAGGGTCACGACCACGCGACCGAGCAAGCGCCCGTCGCGCTCGATGACGGTCATACTGTCGATCTTGACCGCTTCGGCAAGGGTCTGCGTGAAGACATCTGGCACAGTGTACGCAAGCCGCTTGCGCCCCGCCACGGTCCAGATCGAGAGGATCCCATCCCCGCTTGCGCGGGGACCGCAGAAGCGGGCATCACGCCCACGGGTGCCAAGCAGGAACAGCGCTGCCGTCCGTTTGAACGCGAACGGGCGCTGGGCTGGTTTCTTGTTCGCGCGGGCGGCGGCATAGGCTCCGGCAACGAGCCGAATGGCGGTACAGGTCAGTTGACTGCTGATCGTGCCTTTGACCTGTTCGTACACGGCACGATGCAGCGCCAACGCCGACAGCGGCTTGCCGTCGTTGTAGCAGGCCGCCGAGATGCGTTGCTGAATGCCCTGAAACCCTGCCAGCGTTGCGCGCAGATCAGGGTCATCAGCAATGCGGATCGTTATCGTGCGCTGTACGTCCATGTGTTCTAGTATACCACTAAGCGCAGCGAAATGCAACGTTTAGTGGCATTGACCGCATGCCCCCGCACGCCTGAAGGCGGCGGTCCCCTGCGGAGGTTTTATGGCTATTACGATTTGCGCTTTACACGCTACACATCACACGTCTAACTCGCGATCTTGTCGATATGCCTCTGGGTTACCCCATCGCAAAGCGATTTCGGCTTTCTGCAGCTCCTGCCCTAGATAGATCGCGTGATTGACATTGCTGATATAGGGGCTCAACTGACGACCCAGCTCACGAGCGCTCATGCCCTGCAGCGTTTGCAGATGTTCGCCCTCGGGTGTGTAGTGGCGTACGACGATGGCGCCGCCCACATCCGTCGTTGCGTCTGGCGGCTCCAGGCTAATCACAAACGAGCCGCGCGGATCGCGAACCAAGCGCGGATTGGCCGGGCGATAGTGATGCGCCAACACATCGTTGACGACCTCCCAGTCGTGAGCATAGATATGCGCCGACTGAGAAATGATCACCAAATCGCCAGGCTTGACCGGCGCAACTTTCTGCAACGCTTCTGTTAGTAAGCCTTGCAACGCCCGCAGCCCAAAGGCGTTCATTGCCCAAGCGCGATAGATATCGTGCGAGCGGAAATAGGCCGTTACGTGCAACACGTCATCACACAGGCGCGCTTGGACCAGATTCAGACAAGGCGGATTGCTGGAGTGCGGATCGTGCTCTGGGTTCCATACCGTGGCGACGGCGCGGCGACTGTGGCGGCTCCGGCGCAGATCGTCAATCATTGCCGCAATCTGGTCAACAGAGCCATGGCCATAGGCGCGCAACCTATCGCCATATGTATAACTCACGCCAGAGAGAGCATGGTCGGTATGCAGAAACTGCCCGAGGTAGCGACTGAAACGACCATCGGCTTGGCGCTGGCCCAGACTCTCCAGGCTGAATGGCATCCAATCGGCGTAGGAGCAATCATCTGGGGCAACCGGTTCGTCGCTCACCACCGTCATCACATCGAGCAGCTCGCGCTGGTCGGAGCTGTGCTGGGTGCCGCTGCGCTGCCCAAACGACATCACATGCCAGAGTAAAGCCAGATGCGCGCTGCGTACCGTGGGTGCATGCACAACAAAGCCGCTAGACTCAGCGGGAAGTGTATCCAAGGCGGGTTCGCTGTAGGGAAAGATTAACGCTTCGGGTACGAAAGGCTCGGCATGGTGCGGGACATAGGCAAGGAGCGCGGCAATTGCCTCGGGGCGAGTTGTGTCGCGCGCATCAATCAGACGCACGCTCCGGCGAAAGAGTTCGATAGCTTCACGAGGGAGTTCGCGATGCAAGCGCGTCCCCTCGCCCACAACGCAGTGATTCGCATCAATGCCGTGCAGCATCAGAGCAACGAGCGCTGCGCCGCTACCAGTCATATCCTTGCCACACAAGACAAGCGCCCGAATCGTTGGGCGGGCCAACACGTTGCGCACCAGGAAGCTGATGCCATCGCGCGAGTAGAGATTCCCGGCCACAGCATAACTACCCGGCGACAGGGCGGGTAGAATACGCTCTTGCGGCGTCCAGAGTAAACACAAGCCCACACCCGATGCAGGAGCGCCAAGCGCCAAATTTTGCGCAAAATAGAGTGGCCAGTCCATTATAGCAACTCTAAACCCGTTGTAAATCCCACGTAATACCGCTTTCAGGCGGTACTACAAATAGGGTTGCTATATCTTTTCTATCAATGAAACTCAAGAAAGCGCATTATAACATCCTTTGACAAATGGAGTCTTTGACAAATGGAGTTTTTCACTGCATATTGTGGAACATACGAGTCACGCTCATACATCACACGTTGCTGAGCAGGCGCCTTGGGACGATAGCTGCTACGCTTCAAAACCGGTCATTCGTCGCTCATGCACAATGAAACGTTCGTTGGTATGACTACAGACCAACAAACCAGGAGTAAGCAATGAAGACAATCGTACAGTTGGTTCAAGAAAAAACAGGAATCAGCGCGGAACAGGCACAAGGGGCGGTGGACACAGTCGCTTCATACCTCAAAGCAAAACTGCCCGAACCAGTTGCTGGGCAGATTGACACCTTGCTAACATCGGATGTCGGCGGAGTTATGCAACAAGCTGAGGGTTTGTTGGGCAGTTTGGGCGGCATGTTCGGCGGAAAGAAAGACAAATAGCGCGCAACGCATCCTTCTTGTTTGGGTGTGCGTTGGCATAAGTTGCGCATACATCGAGGCGGGCGATGGATAGGTTCCAGCGTCCGTCTGTGTTTAATCAACTCTGTCCCACTCGGTGACTCGCTGACAAGCAGGGCACAGGCCATAGACAAGCAGCGAACTATGCGGGTCGATCCGGTAGCTGGAATGTTGGCTGACCTGGGTCAATAAGATGTGCAGCGATTCAGTATAGAGATCGGTGATAATGCCGCATCTGGTGCAGACGATGTTAATGTGGGGCCGGAGATCCAAATCGTAGTGGGTATGTTCGTGATTTGCGATATCGAGCTGTTGAATTAAACCCAGTTCCTGAAGCGTGTCAATCGTGTTGTACACCGTCGCCTGGCTAATCATGGGAAAAATCGCCCGCACCCGCTCGAAGACATCGGCTACCGTTGGATGGCCGCCATGTTCAACTAAAGCCTGGCAAACTGCATGACGTTGCGGGGTGGAACGCCTACCGGCAGCTTCAAGCTGGCTTAGCAGAAATTTTATCTTCTGTCGCCCGTACATATCTCTGCGCGTAGACTGACATTCAGCCGTACCATACCATTGCGCTAAAGGCTTGTCAAGCAACTAGGCTGGGCGAGTCGGCAGGTGAAGCAGCAAGTTCTCCAATGCGAGTTGCGGGTTGACATTCTCGCGGAGTTGTTGCGTGGTTGCGCCCAAACGCGACACAAAGGCATGCACCTGCGCCAACTCACAGTTGTGCGCGTCGCGCTCCAACGCGTCGAGACGATCGATATGGGTGATATTCGCCGTACACCCAGCAGCCACGAGCAGCACATCGCGCCACCAACTCTGCCACAACTCAAGCCAGGCAAAAACGGTCTCTTGTGCGCCGCCACGATACTCTTTGCTGCGTTCTTCCGCCCACCGAAACGAGAGGCTAAAGGTTTGGCGGTGTAACTCCAAGAGAGCATCAAGACGTTCCTGGGATGCCTGCCACTCATCAGGGGTTGCAGCCATTTGCAGCGCCCACCCAATCCGACCGCCGCTCTGGGCGGCAAGAAGCGCTGCTGTCTCTTGGTGCTGGCCGGCGCGTTCAATGAGGGCCTGCACCACTTGTTGACGAGGCAGCGGGCGTAGACGAATCGGCTGACAGCGTGAAACCACCGTTGGCAGGAGATCGGCGCTATTGGCAACAAGGATCAATGAGGCAAAGGACGGCGGTTCTTCGAGCGTTTTGAGCATTGCATTGGAAGCTTCTTCGTTCAATCGCTCGGCATCGTGCAGAATGAATATGCGACGACGACCTTCGTAAGGGCGCAGCGTAACATCACGCAGCCAGTCGCGGATCGTCCCGATTTTCAGCTCCTTTTGTCGGGCCGCTTCGTCAGCCTTGAGACCTGCAGCCTGGGTAGTCATACTGGTAATACGCACATCTGGATGATTGCCGCGCTCGATCCGGCGACAGTTCCGGCAGTTAAGACATGGAGCATCGGTCTCTTGGTCACAATTCATCGCCTGGGCTAACCTGAGCGCCAGCAATGCCTTACCAATCCCAGCAGGACCGCTGATCAGATATGCATGGGCATCGCGCCCATGTGCCAAACACTGGCGCAGATATTGCACTGCCCATTCATGTCCAATAATGTCCCAGGCCATAGTCGTCACAGCCCCAAGATGAGCAAAGCAAACCGCTTCCTAACTGATCGCTACCGTTGATCCAGGCGACGAAACACCAGAACCGCATTGACCCCGCCAAAGCCAAATGAGTTCGACATCACAATTTGGAGATCGCCCCGACGCGCCATATTGGGCACATAGTCAAGGTCACAGTCGGGATCGGGGCTCTCCTGGTTGATGGTTGGCGGCAAAACGCCATGTTTGAGGGCAAGTATTGCAGCGGCAGCCTCGACTGCACCGGCGGCGCTGGTCAAGTGTCCAATCATCGACTTTGTCGAACTGATGGGGACACTGTATGCATATTCGCCGAAAACCTGTTTGATCGCCCTGGTCTCAGCAACATCGCCAACCGGCGTACTGGTTGCGTGCGCATTGATATAGTCTACCTGCTGCGGGGCGGTGCGAGCATTGGCCAGCGCCCGCCGGATCGCGCGGGCGGCCCCATCACCTTGTGGATCAGGCGCAGTCACGTGGTAAGCGTCGCAGGTGCTGGCATAACCAAGAATTTCCGCATAGATCGGCACACCACGACGGCGTGCGCTCGAAAGGCGTTCTAACACAAGTATCCCGGCGCCTTCGGCAGGGACAAAGCCGTCGCGTTGAGCGTCAAAGGGGCAAGAAGCGCGGATGGGATCATCATTTCGCGTACTCAAAGCGCGCATTGCACAAAAACTACCCAGGCTGAACTGGCTAATCGGCGCTTCGGTGCCGCCAGCCAGCATAATCTCCGCATCGCCGCGGCGGAGCACAGCAACGGCTTCACCAATAGATTGACCGCTGGCAGCGCACGCCGTGCAGATGGACGAGTTATAGCCACGCAATCCTAGCTGGATAGAAACTTGGCAGGCCGGCATATTAGGCAACGCTGATGGGATGAACAGAGGGCTGATTTTCATTGGGCCCTTGTGGACTTGGGCCAGCATCGCCTGCTCGATATCCGGCATAGAGGTCGTGCCGCATCCGACCAAGACGCCAATCTGTTCCGAGTTGCTTATATCGACAGAGAGGCCTGCATCTTTCAAAGCCAGGCGTGCAGCTGCCACCGCAAATTGGCTGCTGCGCGACATACGCCGAGCTTCTTTAAAATCCATAAACTCGCGCGGATCAAAGCCATCAACTTCACCCGCAATCTGGCAGGAGAAGCTGCTCGGATCAAGCTGGGTAATCCGTCTGACGGCGCTTTTACCCATAGAGACGCCTTCCCAGAAGGGGGTAATACCAATCCCAAAGGGTGTAACCAAGCCAAGGCCCGTCACAACAATACGCTGATCGGCGTCCATTTTATCGGTTAGAACTGGGGCAGGCGCCGTAAATGCTTCTTCATCTTGCAGGACTTCAGCCAAGAGTTTATCAATCTGTTCTTCGATGGTTTTGGTTGTAGATGTACCTTGCAAAGACACAAATGATAGGAGGCGCTGTCGTAGCGCTTCCCGTTGATTGTCTGTGATCTGCGCCATAGACTAGCCTTATCTGCCTGGGTATTGGTGGTATGACAGGTCAGGCGTTGCGTGAACGCCGTCTCGCCAATCTCGCTATGATTGAACAGTTAAAATGAGTGTAAATCCAATCTTTCGATTATAGCATGCCCGTTGGGAAGGCGCAAAAGTTCTTAACACTGCACAGAGACGATCTGCGCTTTTCTACGCTTTATTGTCATAACCATACATCTAACCCAGGCATTGTCTTAAACTACATCCATAACGTTTTTATAACCTAAATTTAATGATAATACAGACAATACAAGCAACAAACATTGATGTAGTACTAAACATGGGCAGGACACACTTGCTATATTCAGCAACTTTACGTACAATGCAGCGGTACACATCGCAAAAATTCTATGAATCCTTGAAAAAAGCATGTCGCTATGCTGCCACCAGATACATAATTTAGGGTCGGCCGCGTAGTTCGTGTCATCCGTTGACACAAACTGTGTGGCGTATCCGTAAGCCCTCGATACATCTAAAAGCCGGCTCGTAAATGAAGCTAGCCGGCGCATCTGTCGGTCGAAGGTTCCGGCTTACTAGTACTACAACGAGACTTCCAGACCCACCTCGTTGGAACGCCGTCGACCATGTCACCCTGAGCGTCGCGAAGGGTCTCGCACCCGCTTACCCGGCGATTCGTCACGTCGTGCAGCATGACATGGCTCGTCGTAGTACTAGGCTCAAGAACAACTCTATGTGCGAGTCGTTTGCGGGATGAATTTCGCTCGCATCACTGCTTTTGGACAAGCTTCTAGGTGGTGAATATGTACGATCTTGTTATCCAAAATTGTCACATCTTACAATTCAAAGGGCAAACTGCAGTGGTGTTGCCCAACCACTCCATTGCCATTTCAGACAGCAAGATCGCCGCAATTGCCCCTGACATCAGCGCAGGGTTGTCCCGCGAATCAATCCAGGCACATGGCATGCTGGCCATTCCTGGACTGGTCAATGCCCACGCGCATATTGCAATGAGCCTCTTTCGCGGCGCTGTGGAAGATGTGCCTATCGATGTTTGGTTCAACGAATACATTTGGCCAATGGAGTCGAATCTCGAACCCGAAGATGTGTACTGGGGCGCATTATTAGCCTTGGCAGAGATGATCGAAGGCGGGGTTACATCTGTAGCAGATCACTATTTCGCAACACATGAGGTGGCACAAGCCATCGAGCAAGCTGGCACACGCGCGGTGTTAGCCTGGACTATTTTTGATCGCGCTCATGCTAAACAGCAGACGAAGAGCATGGCTGATTTTGTGGCGTGTTGGCACGGCGCTGCTGGAGGAAGAATCAGCACCTGGCTTGGGCCGCACTCGCCGTATGTGTGCGGTCGTGATCTGCTCGCACAAATGGCGCGCCAGGCACAGGAATTCGGTGTCGGAATTCATATCCATCTTGCTGAGACAGCGCAACAAGTTGAACAAAGCATAGCCCAATACGGTCGTACACCTGTGGCAGTAGCCCACGAAAGCGGACTATTTGCAATACCAGCCATTGCAGCCCATGTCGCCCATCTGGGTAAAGGAGATATGGAGCTATTACAAGCGCATGGTGTTGGGGTCGCTTGCTGTCCCAAAACTGCGATGAAACTTGGTTCGGGCGTCGCGCCAGTAGCAGCGATGCGCCAGGCGGGCATAACGGTTGGGGTTGGGACTGACGGCGCGGCAAGCAACAACACGTATGACATCTTAGAGGCGACTCGGCTGCTGGCATTGTTACAGAAACATGAGATGCGCGATCCGCAAAGCATGCCGCTTGTCGAGGCGCTATCATTAGCAACCCGTGATGGTGCGCGCGTTCTCGGCCTAAATGGGATGATCGGCGAACTAGAGATTGACATGCAAGCCGATATCGCCTTGCTTCAGCTCGAAGCAGCGCATTTGCATCCCCGCCACGATGTCGTGGCGGACCTAGTCTATAGCGCCAAAGCAAGCGATGTTGACACTGTACTCGTAGCGGGCCGCGTACTTATGCAGGGGCGTCGGCTGCTTACGATCGACAAAGCTCAAATCATGCGCGAAACAGCCGCGCGCCGGGAACGCCTGACGCAACGGCTGCCTGAGCGCCGAATTCAAACTTATCCAAGCAATGAAAACCCTGGGGCTGCATCATCAAAATAGGTATGCACCTGTATTTTCTCACATTTGCGATACGCACCTATTTAGCGCTTTCCTCGCCCTGTGACAATAATGGCAAATTGGAGCGCACAAAGCGCAACGCCAATACCGAGGAATATCAAAATACGTAGCGTTATACTGAGATTGGCTGGCAAATTCTGCAAAAACAGAACTGCTAATCCAATACTACTACCAACAATTGTGGCCTCTATCCATATTCGCCGTATGCGCATGAGAGATGTACCTTGTTTGAACGCTAAGGCATGGTTCAGGCCAGACGGTTCTGGCATTACGGGTTGGGAGTGTTGACAGGAGCAATGCCTTCCGGAAACCTTAATTGCTCGTTTTGTGACGATAAAGTCGCTTTAAAACAAGAAAAAAGACGCTTTGCAAATCTATGTCTCTCACTCAAAGTCAAACCAATTCCACCTAAGGTCTAATTACGAGATTCTTCCTGTCCAACCTCGCGCCCTTGATCAAGCGTATAATCGCTGTTATCGATATAGGTTGGTTTGCGCGCCTCGCTGACAATAACGCCAAGCTGAACCAACAACCAGAAGATCCCCCAACCAAACAATATTAAAATCAAACTGCCGACAAAAAAGAGTATTACCAGCATGTCCAAATTCTACCTCCTGAAGTTCAAACATAGATACGGGTCATCATGTTTTATGGATTAGCTCGAAGTGAAACATGCTTTGGCAGTAGAGATATGCATGCGATTTCACTGAAATGCTACGACCTATATAGCATGACGCGCGTGTCCAGCATATCCTTTCCTTGAGATCATGAACGTCGGCATGCACATTCTTCGAGCGCCGATGGTGCGAATATCACACATATCGACAAAAGAAACCTTTTGCCGCGTGTGCAAGCTCTACTCTATCTACTTGCGCCGTCAAGCAAACAGCGCAAACGCCAATGTGTCTCTATGCGCCTCTGGAGATCTTTACGAACGAACTGGTTCAATTGTCACAGTTGGCCACCAAATAACAGCAGCGTGGCGGGGCAGTGCGGGCGGTGACCAACTACCGTCATCATTGCGGACCAAGATTTCAGTGATTGCAGCCAAAATTTCCGCATCACGGCGCGGCGCAGGGGCGTAACGTAGCCGGTGTCGAATCTCATGAAGCGCTTCGTCAGCACTGTTGAAGGAAAAACGGTTGATGAGGGGGACAAGTTCCATTGCAGCGGGAATGTTGAGTTGGTGGAGGGCATTAAAGGCTTCCATCGCGGCAGGAAGAGGCAAGCGAGGCATTCCGTGAAACCGTTCCCAGAATGGTGAAAGCGCAGTCGTTGGATGTTGTAGTCCCAGGTAGAGGTAGCAACTCCGTCGCGCTGCTTTGGTCATAGCCTCCAAGAAAGGGCCAATTTCGCGCACCGCATAGGCGACGTGGGCCGAGATCACGACATCAGCAGCAATCGCGCATTCCGTAGGCCACTGTGCGGCGATCACGTCGACGTTATGCAGTTGCTCCTCGATAAGGCGCCGTTCCAATTGAGCGCGCATCGCACCCGATGGCTCAAGGGCGATCACCTGAGCGGCAGCGCGCGATAGTAGCGGAATATAACGCCCGGCGCCGGCGCCGAGGTCGAGAACGGTGTCAGTAGCGCGAAGGCGCGGCAGCAGAAATTGCATAAATCCGTCGGGCTGTGGCGCTTGCCGACTGACCCGGGCAAATCGCGTCGCCCGCGTCGTCCATTCATCAACGTGATGCTCGAAGGCAGGATCGGTGGCCGCCTCGGCTTGTTCACGCTCGGCATCATACATGCGTCGCCATACGTCAAGCCAGTCGTACCCGCCTGCGCCGAACTGTATCATTTTTGCAGCCATTTATGTTCGCATTTGAGCAATACTATCGGAGCGCCAACGCCCATATTTACTTCCTATTGTAGCATACTTGGCGGCGCTGGGCAGTGCAAGCTGTTTGCTTGCATTTTGTCAGACTGAACCCGATTTCAATACCAAACAGTTCACATGAACCATATGGTATAATTGGTGCAAGAACACAGCGCCATAACAATATATTTTATGGTACGAGAGTCTTTCTGAAGTAAGACGTGATAGAGTAGCGCTATGAGTCAGCTCGGTGAACAATTGCGGCAAGCCCGTGAAGCACAAGGAATATCATTAGCCCAAGCAGCGGTTGAAACCCGCATCTTGCAGCAATCCTTGCTTGCGCTTGAAGAAGGTTCGTTTCATCGTCTCCCCGGCGATGTTGTGACTCGAGGCTTCATTCGCAATTATGCTCAGTATCTGGGCTTGCCCACTGAGGAGTTAATCGAAATCTACCGGCGTGAGCGTGGGGAGAGCGATAAGATTCGTGTTATTCCAGCAGCGCATCCACCTCCCAGACCTTCATACGCTCTGCCGAGCTTCCTGGGTGTTTTCTTTGTAACACTAGCGCTGGTCGGCTTGACATATATCGCCCTGAATGCGGTCGGACGGTTTAACGACGGCCAAGGGCTTGCTGGCAGAGCAGGAGCGGTAACGGAAATGCCGCCAACACCAACGGCGTTGGCAACACCGGGCAACGATTCGACCCCTGTGACCACCAGCATTCCCAATCGATTCACCCCCACACCTACAATCAGGACTGCTGGCGGTGCTGCGACACCAGCGGCAGGGACGCCAACTACAACACCAGAAGCGCCCATCGTCGTTGAGGTTAGCATTGCTGCGGATGCCAGCGGGGCTTCCTGGCTGCGGGTGTTGACCGACGATGTCAAAGTCTTCGAACGGATCATGCAGCCCGGCGAGCGAGAGGTCTTTCAGGCCAATCGCGAGTTCTTCATTCGCGCCGGAAACCCGCCGGTTGTCCAGGTGAGTGTCAATGGACTACAGCAAGGCACGCTTGGCATCGATGAAGGAATACCCGTAGATTGGTATTGGCCTCCTCGCTAGCGAGGCGATCATTCCTGACAGTCCATCTATTCGATTTGGGGTCGACCAAAGAGAGCAATCCTAGAATAACTATCTGGGCAGGGCGGCAACAGAGCCAAGAATAACGTGTGCTCTTATAGAAGCCGCGCGGAGATACTTTGCAGTGCCAGTTTTGAAGCCAACGATTGCAGAGAGCTCGCAGCGCCGCAATAATAAGCGCCCGATACGATCGCTCTATGCAGTGTAACCAGAATCTGCGGCACATGTTCAGGACGTATTCAGACAGATGTGCAGTAGACAAGGTGATGTGATTCGATAATTCACACCTACAAGTGGGTTAGCACAATAATTAACGGGAAGGAATATGGCAGCAGAAAGCACTTTTGATATCGTATCCGAGTTCGATCATCAGGAGCTTGCCAACGCAGTCGATCAAGCGTTGCGCGAGATCCGAACGCGCTATGATTTGAAAGATACGAAGACGACAATAGACTTGGCGAAGACCGAGCTGACCCTTTCGACAGAGAGTGAGATGCACTTGAGCAGTGTCCGTGATATTCTTGAAACCAAAGCGCTGCGCCGGAATCTGTCATTAAAAATTTTCAGTTACGGCAAAGTCGAGGATAGCAGCGGCGGGCGCGTCCGCCAGGTCGTTACCCTGCAACAGGGCATCAACAGCGACCTCGCCAAGAAGATCCAGAAGCTCATTCGTGATCAGTTCCCCAAAGTACAGCCGCGTATCCAGGGTGAGACGCTGCGGGTGGGCAGCAAGAGCAAAGACGAGTTACAAAATGTTATTCAGTTCCTTCGCGAGGAAGCAGAAAATCTGCCAGTACCGTTACAATTTACGAATTACCGATAGGCATGAAGTATCATATTATTACCCTTGGTTGTCCCAAAAACAACGTTGATAGCGAAGGAATGGACGGCATTCTTGCAGCACAAGGCCATACACCTGTGGATGACCTGACAGCTGCCGATGTCGTTATCGTCAATACCTGTTCGTTCATCGCCGCCGCCCGCGACGAAACCCTCGACGTGCTACGCACCCTGGGCAAACAGAAAAGCTATGGGCAACGGCTGATCGCTGCCGGATGTATGGCTGAGAGTCATGGCGACCTTGTCCAGGCTGTATCCGGCGTCGATGCCATCCTCAGCACCCGGCAATGGATGCGGATCGGCGAAGTTGTTGCCGAAGGTTCGCTCCAGCAGGGCAAAGCCGAGAATATGCTAGCGCCGATGAAACATGTTCCGGTGCTAGATTTGCAACCTGTCGCCCAAACTTCAGCGACAGCAGCGCCTGAACCGTCGCCGTCGCTGCACAATGCACCAATCGCGACGCCCGCCGAGGGCTATGCTGACTGGCGTACAGCGCCAATCCGACGGACCAAAAGCGAACCATCGGCCTATTTGAAAATCTCGGATGGCTGTAATTTACGCTGCGCTTTCTGCACTATCCCGTCATTCAAGGGTGATATGCGTTCAAAGCCTGTTGGCGCAATTCTTGGCGAGGCGCAAGAATTGGCGGCGCGTGGCGTGAAAGAAATTGTACTGGTCGCGCAGCACCTCACCGATTATGGACGCGATATAGGGCTGAAAGACGGACTAGCGCTCCTGCTCGACGAGTTGTGTGCATTGTTACCGCAAGATATCTGGCTACGGCTTATGTACGCCTACCCCCACGGGATAACGCCGCGCCTGATCGAGACAATGGCCCGTCATCCGCAGATTTGTTCTTATGTCGACATGCCGCTCCAACACGCACACGCGGATACGCTGCGACGTATGCGCCGTCCTCCCGACACCGAACACACCAAGCAGACAATCGCGGCGCTACGCACTGCAATGCCTGATATTGCGTTGCGCTCGACCTTTATTGTCGGGTTTCCGGGCGAAACCCACGCCGAATTCCAGAACCTGTTGGATTTTCTGGCTGAGGTTCAACTCGATCGCGTCGGTGCATTTCGTTACTCCCAAGAGCCAGGAACAGCGGCAGCGAGCCTGCCTGGACAGGTCCGTCCACGGCTGATCGAGCGTCGTTGGCACGAGTTGATGCAGCTCCAGCAAACCATTTCATTCGCGCGCAATCAGCGCTGGCAAAACCGGACATTGAAAGTGCTGGTCGAAGGGCGGGGCGAGTCCGATGATGGCCGTCCGCTGCTTGTTTGCCGCTCGTTCCGCGATGCACCAGAAGTTGATGGGCAGGTTTTTGTGTGGGGTGATGCGGCAGTAGGCGCTTGGAAACAGGTGCGAATCACGCAAGCGATGGCGTACGATTTGTGGGGCGATCTGGTAGATTGATGCCTGCAGCACGCTGCGGGTCAACAACAGCACGCCGACAATAGCGGAGAAGGTAGAGGAGGCGAATTAATAAAAGAGGTACGGATCTTTATACTCTTCCGTACCTCCTCACTCGACAGTATGATTTGCTATAATGCAGATCTTTGTCGTAGGCTAGCAGGTCAGGAAGAGTGTATTGGTGATGAACCAAGACTAAAGGAAGAACGGCGAGGGCCTTCATGATGAACGATGAAATGGTTGAAACCATCGCATCGTTCATCGCTTGGTTCAGCGTTCGTTCCTTCAGCTTACATCCTCGCTGCCTTGCTCTCTTCAAGCGGCAACGCGCGACTGAATGGCCTTCTGCAAGCGGCGCAGTTCCGAAGGGTTGTTCCGTGCCAGGTAGTCGACCATGTAGTCAACCGCTGTATCGCTGTAGTCGTCCAAAAGACCATCAAGAACCTGGCGCACAACCATGGAGACGAACTCCTCCTCGGTGATTGCGGGCGTATAAACATAGGCCAAACCTTCGCGATGGCGATTTAACACGCCTTTTTCGGCCAGGCGGCTCATGGTTGTCATGACGGTGGTGTAGGCAATTTCGCGCTGTTGGGCAAGCTTGCGGTGTACCTTCTTGACCGTGCTGCGCTCTTCTTGCCACAGCAATTGCATAATCTCTGTTTCCAGAGGACCAAGCACTTTAACGAGACCATCCTTAGTCGGGCTGAAGCGGAAACGCATGTTGAGCGGCATGGAAAGAGTCTCCTTTCGATGATGAGTAGTTCGTGGGCTAAAGGTCTTATCCTGCGATTACCGAATGAACACAACGTGAGTTAAAATCTCAACGAATGAAAGGCTACCAGTTCTTGGTATTGCACGCAGTGTACTAGTTACCCACGCAAGCGACAATAGATTTTGATTACTAGCGGGTTACAGATAAACCCGGAAATACCGTTGATTTATCCCTTTACAGCAAGGTATATACTACTCCAAACCGTATGATATAAACGTATTGTGTAAGGTTTTTTGCATTACAAATCTATGACAAAATCAGATATGCGACTAGCGATCCAAGAGGCCATGCGAGCTGCCTTCCCTGAAGCCGAGACGCGGGTGGCTCGTTTTTACGCTTTGCAAGAGTATCATCTCGGTTGGCGTGATAGTTCCTTGCAACCCGCTTCCGGTGATGCGGGCAAGCTTTTGCGTCCGCAGTTGGCGTTGTTGGCTTGCCGCGCAGTTGGCGGCAGGACCGAGCAAGCCCTCCCCCTGGCTGCTGGCATCCAACTCGCTCACGACTTTTCACTGATCCATGACGATATCGAAGATAACAGCGAGACTCGCCGAGGCCGCACAACCGTCTGGAAGCTCTGCGGGCTGGCGCAGGGCATCAATGCCGGCGACGGCATGTTAATCATCGCCCACCTCTCGCTCCATCGCCTGGTTGATCAGGGCATACCCGCCGATGTGAGCCTACGCGTTTTGCAACGCTTCGATCAAACCATTCTCACGATCTGTGAGGGCCAATTTCTTGACCTCAGCTACGAAGGTGATCTACGTATCACCGAGGACGATTACCTGGCAATGATCCAACGTAAAACGGCGACATTAATTGCGAGTGCGGCAGAATTAGGCAGTATTGTCGGTGGCGCGGAAAAAACGAGCTCCCTGGCATTCTTCCGTTTCGGCGAGAGCCTGGGTATGGCGTTCCAAATCCAAGATGATATCCTTGGCATCTGGGGTGATCCGAAGATCACCGGCAAACCACGGGCCGCCGATCTGTATCGTCGCAAGGTAAGTCTGCCAATTGTACATGCATTACGCCATGCAGACAACAGCAATAGCGCCGATCTGGAACAAATCTACCGCCAGACGCAGGTCAGCGATGTCGATGTTGATCGAGCCCTGGAAATTCTCGATGTAGCCGAGGCGCGGCGCTATTGTGAAGACATCGCCGCGCATTACCATCAGCAGGCGCTGGCAGCCCTCGATCAGGTTCAAACCGGTGGGAATGAGTCGGCGGAAGCAGCGCTAAACCAGATCCGGACTACAGCCGATGGCCTGCGTGGGCGCAAGACATAGCGTATTGCATTGTGGCTAGCGAACACGCAACAACGCGAGGAGAGGAGGAACAATGTTTCTCCTCTTCTTCATTTATTGCGGCGGAGTGTGACTGTTAAACGCTACCCATAGGAATATAACCTCCCTTGATACTCGGGTCTTGATAAAAAATCGATTTCGGCGTTGATATGATAAAGGGGAATATTTCTGAATGACCGGACCGAACTGTGACACCTATCAAGCAACCAGTTCGTGCTGCTCTTCCCCAATCGATTGTCTCATTCGGCACGAATAACACCTTCACGAATGTCTCCGTCGGCGATATAACCGGGGGTGACATTATCAAAACCTGTAACACGATACTCAACCCTGCTCCTCCGCCACACATCGAGCGCTACCCAGACGCCCCCATCGCACCACGGCCACTACGGAACTTCCTCGACCGCAAAACTGAACAAACGCGATTACAGGGTGAACTCCTGCCATATGGCGGCGCTTGGGTACACGGGCCGGACGGCTGCGGCATCACCGCTTTGCTCCGCCAAGCGGCCAATCTTTCCGCTACATATGCCCTACCCGATGGAGTCGCTTTTCTTGATGGTACACTGTTCCAAGCGCCGCTTGATAGCGATGGCGCGATCTTGCCATTGAGCCATGACGAAATCGCCCAATATCTTTTTGACTATTTCTACACCTCCAGCGACCCGACACAGAACCTGCATATGACGCTACGTCAGGCTGGTCCTTATTTGCGCAATCTGCAAGCGCTCTTTGTGTTTGACCGACTGCCGATCAACTATGCCAACCTGATCCAGTTGACTAATGTCTTATCCAAGGGTGCAGTGTTGATTGGAGCGGACGGCGCTGCACCTAATACATTGCTTGATCTGCCATTACGTAGCCTGCCGCCATACGATGCCCTGAAGCTCTTTCTTATCGCCACCGATCTCGACCCAGTCCAAGCAGAAAGCGCTGCGCTGATCAAACAGTTAATCGCTGGACTCGACGCCCAACCGCTGCCGCTCTTGTTGGCGGCTCACCTGTTTCGCACCAAGACCGCGACCCTATCTCAACTCGTAGCTGCACTCGCGCTCATGGACATCAGCGCCGACCCGCTGACCCGCGCCCTCAATCTAGTATTGCGCTGGTTATCAGATGTCGAGCGTACGATATTGGCAGCGCTGGTCGGGGCTGGCGGTCCCAATGTGAGTCTGGAAGCGCTGAAGGAAATATGCCAATATCCCATCGCCGAGCTCGAACAAGCGTTGGCGCGACTTGTCGATCTGCGTATCATGACAGTCAATGCGGGACGGTATGCAGTATCTTCAATCAGCGTGCGGCTGATCCTCAATGGGTTACTACAGCCTGCCGAGGAACGCAAACGCGCCGCGGCTTTCTTCGCAACCGCCGTCGCACTGCACCCTGGCAATCTGGGGTGGCTTGCCCAAGAGTTGGGCAATCTGCTTGCCGCAGCGCAAACGGCGTTGGCGCATGGTCAGGCCGAGCAAGTCGCAGCCCTAGTGAAAGGAATGCACCCCTTGCTAGTTCTGCGGGGTCGCTGGGATCGCTGGGGCGAGGTGATTGAGTGGTCGCTCCAGGCTGCAGACGCTACCGGCAATCAGGCACTGCGCGCCTGGGCATTACACGAACGCGGAACACGCGCCGGGCTGCTCCGCGATCTGACGACGGCACAGGCCGATTTGTCCGAGGCGCTGCGCTTGCGGTGCGAACTGAACGATCAAGCCGGTGCTTTAGTAAGTAGGCATAATTTGGCCTACTTAGGCCTTTTACCACCGATCTTGCGCCCTTCGATCTGGAAAATCATGACAACCATCATCATCGCGCTGATCCTTATTGGCGGCAGCTTCATCGTTCCACCACTGTTCAGCCAGGGAGAAGCGCCCGCCGTACTACCAGCCGCCATGCCCATCCTCCCAGCTACATCAACGCCCACCCCAACCCTAACCTCAACTGAAAACTCCACCCCGACTGACATACCGACCGCGACAGATACGGTAATCCCCAGCCCAACAGATATGGCAACCCTCAGCCCATTACTGTTGCAGATACTAGCAGACGAGCGCCTAAGCCCGGTTTTAACAGCCACGAACAAAGAGTACGAAACTGAACAACCTGGCTTCACTCCAACATTGAGTCTCGCGCTAAATCAAGAATTACTCATCTCCATTCGCCAGCAAGCCCGGTTCGATATTCTTACCGTTGACGAACAGGTCATAAACGAGGCGTTGGAGACAGGCCTAGTCGCGCAACAAGATGTTCAGCCATTAGCTTGCTTGCCGCCTTCGTATCCAGTGCCGGATGTACCATTAACGCATCGCAACCCGCAATACTGGATTGCGCCATCGGTGACAACAGCATACCGCGATCAGGCCGAGGTTTATATCACGTATCTAATCAGATTGATCTGTACGCAGCAAAAGCCGACCAATACGCTGACGCATATATCCACGCCGATATTAACACCAGAAGCGCCGACACCACAGTTAGGGCTGTATCTCTATCGTGATCATGTTATCGCACGCCGATGACGCAAAGACATGCCGATTCGCCACAGATAGCCACCCACCTGTGACACTGTTGCGGTTGACTAGCAACTCATCCACGGTTGACTCCCTACGTTGATGCATCCCGTATATGATAGCTGATGATGCACCTTGCGCATCTGAAACGTGGTATGATGAGTGCATGCGTATTGCTCTTCTTACAGCCGAATATCCCCCCCAGCCGGGAGGTGTGGGCGATTACACTCGCCGCCTGGCCCAGTCACTCGTCGAGATTGGCCACGATGTCGCTGTGATCACAAGAGATGATGAACGGCTGACGATCCACAATGTGATCAACTCGCCTGAACACACCAACCCTGCGCTGGGCAAACGCACCAAACCGCATCTTCATACTGCACAATTGAATTGGGGATGGCGGTGTTGGGGCGACATTATCGCCGCACTTGACCATCTACACCCCGATCTGCTCCATATTCAATACCAGACTGGGGCCTACGGGATGCACCCGGCGGTTAATCTGCTTCCCTGGCGCTTGAAACGGTTGCCCGGTTATCCGCCGCTTATCGTCACCTTCCACGATCTGCTTGAACCTTATCTTTTCCCAAAGGCAGGCCTGCTGCGACGTTGGGTGACATTGCACCTGGCCCAGGATGCCGATGCTGTGATTGTCACCAATGCTGATGACGCTCAGCAACTCGCCCAGCATAGCCAACAACGAATACCAGCGCTCCTCCCGCGCAGCACGCGCCCTCCCGCGCAGATGAACGTTATCCCTATCGGCTCGAATATTCCCTACGCGCCGCCGCCTGATTATGCACGCCATGCCTGGCGAGAACGGCTTGGCGTTGGCCAGGATGATGTTCTGGTTGCATACTTCGGGCTTGTCTCGCCAAGTAAAGGGCTAGATGTTCTGCTCGACGCCCTCGCCCTGTGGCACGGTGCTGCGGTATCGCGCCTGCTGCTGATCGGCGGCGCCGCAACGACGCCGCAAGATCGCGCCTTTGCAGCGGCGATTCAAACCCAAATCGAGCGATTGGACCTCACCGAGCGGGTGATTTGTACTGGCCATGTGGATGAAGCTATGGTCTCGGCGTATCTCCTGACCGCTGATTGTGTGGCATTGCCATTCCGCGATGGCGCCTCGCTGCGACGGGGCAGTTTGCTGGCGGCCTTGGGGCACGGCTGCGCTATTGTTACGACTCAAGGCGCACAAAGCCAGAGCCGAGCACTAACCAACACTAGCCTGGCAAATGAAGAACATGTGCTATTCGTTCCGCCTGGCGATGCAGCCGCCCTAACGACGGCGCTGCTGCGCCTATCGGTCGACGATGCCTTACGAGCGCGCCTGAGAGACGCGGCAGCCGCGTTTGGAGCACGCTTTGACTGGAAGAAAATCGCTCGAGGTCATGAAACATTGTATGAACGTATCATTCGAACAGTTCAGGCCAGTTGCAGTCAATTGCACAAATCGCTATAATGGCCAGACCATTTTATTCGGATAGCACAATTACACATGTAAAGTAAGCATAGAATGGCCGTTTATGTAGGTAGAGCGTTTTGCATTACATCGCACACCAGGCTTTTACGTACCGGGATTATGGCGTGCGTCTGCCCAGGAGTAACATCTGGCGAATAGCATTCTACACCCTGTGCGCTGGTCTGGCACTGGGCATAGCGATCTACGGGGTCGTGTGTGTCGTTGAGAGAATCGTCCAGCCTGTTCCTGCGCTAGCGGTTGAGGTTGCGCTTGTTTTGGGCATTGTGATTGGGTTTGTTGTTTTTATGGGTGTCAAGCTTGCTCTGCGCCAGATGGGTTCTGAGGCACACACGTATGCTACCGAACTGACCGGTGCGACACTCCCTAATTCGGTTATATCCTACCGGGATGACGAAACAGTCGCAATACGCGAACTGGTGCGCCAGATGTATATCGCTGCGCCCCGGCGCGATATGTATGTTCAACTAGCCCATGAACTCGTCACTGCCACCGATCTCGACGCCATTCTCGCAAACGCTGCAGCACACACAGCTCGATTCATGCCATTGCATAGCATGGCGCTCTTTCTCTGTCAAGCCAAGAACCAGTTGATCGCCGTCGAAGCCACCTGGGGCCGTGACACCCTCGACACCCAAACTGTCTTCGATGTACAAAAAACCGCTATTGGGCAAGCCCTGAAGGAAAAACATCCGATTCGGTATACCAAAGCCCAGTGTCGTGGCGTTCTCCCAATTAGCACCGGAGTAGAGCCCAAAGCGCTGCTTTGCCTTCCGCTGATCGTCGCCGACCAAGACATCGGCGTGCTTTGTCTATCCAATTATGAAGATAGTACAGTCTTCAGCGCCGAACAACAAGCAGTTGCAACAAGCGTGGCCGATTTATTGACCCTTGCGATATACGGCTGGCTGCGCGATGAGCAGGGTTGCTTGACCGCCTTCGAGCAACTGTCCAGCGTACTAGACGCCACAGTACAACCAGAAACTGCATTCGAGCAAGTGCTGCGGATTGTAGCTCGTATCACCGCATCAGAGCAAGGAACACTCCTCTTGCTCAAAGCCGACAAAAACCCGGTTCATTATTGGGGCGGCTTGCAATCCGGCGACATAACTCTATTACAGCCGATCGGGTCAGCCATATTAGGGTATAACATGCAGGGTTGGGCGCTGCGCGAACGCCGTGCCGCGCTGGTTGCCGATACCGAGCACGATCCGCGCTGGTTGTCGCTTCCAGACCTGCCTGATATACGTACTGCTCTGGTCATACCGCTCTTGTACGGCAAGCGGGCATTAGGCGTGTTGACCCTGGTGCATCGCCAACCGCAACACTACACTCAAAGCAGCTTGGCGCTGGTTTGCGCACTCGTGTCCTATGCCATTATCATGCTGGCTCGAATCCCATCGGGATCGAACTCAAAGAATATTTGTTCGTATACACAAGAGCAAGGCTAGTAGTCCTTTATGAACACGGTTGATACAACAACGAGAGTGGAAGCAACATTGGCAGATACACGCACGAGTGCGTTGCTACGCATCACCACCGCCATTGAAACGGCAAACACACTCGATGAGTTGATGCTCCTCGCACTCAACGAGTTTAGTCAGTTGCTCGACGTACCGATCAGTGGGATAATCTTGCTGAGTGAAGATAAGCAACATTGCCAACTTGTGAGCACGTTCCCGCCGCGCATAAACATACCGTCGCCGCTCGATCTTGCCCAAGCAAGCTATCTCCAGCACCTAATTACGACGCGCCAATCCGCCCAGATCTACGATACCGGCAACGATGCCGAAATCTATGCCGTCGTACAACAGTTGCTGCCCGACAATCAAGTGCGCTCGGTTTTGTTTGTGCCGCTCGTTGCCCAGGATCAGGTGAGCGGTATGTTGGTTCTTGGCGCGATAAACGTACCGCGCCATTTCGCCGAAAGTGAAATCGCGCTGGCGCGGGTCTTGGCCAGCCAACTTGCCGCTGCGATAGCTTCATTCCAGATCACCGAAGCTGCCCAACGCCGCAACGCTGAGCTAGCAACGTTGAATGATATCGCAGAAGCGGTCACATCGTCGCTTGACCCGCGCGAAGTCTATCACCTGGTTGTCGAAAAGCTCAACGCTTACTTTCAGGTTGATGCCGGTTCTTTACTTATGTACGACGAAGTCTCGGGCGAGCTTGAATTTGTAATGACCCTTGAGGCAGGCGAAGAGAAACTGGCCGGCGTGCGGGTGCCGCGCAATCGCGGAGTTGTTGGCCATGTGGCTGAAATGCAATGCTACGAAATCGTTCACGACGCTCAGAATGATCCACGTTTCTACCGAAAAGTCAGCGAGTCGGTCGGCTATGAGACCCGCACGATCCTCTGTGTTCCAATGATCGTTAAGGGGCGCACCATCGGGGTCATTGAGCTGCTAAATAAGCACGATGGTCCCTTCACTGAAGAAGATGCACGGCGTTTGTCGCGTATGGCGGCGACAATTGGGGTCGCCATCGAGAACGCGCGCCTCTTCCAACAGGTAACGATTGGACGTGATCGCCTCGAAGCCATCCTCAACTCAACCAATGACGGCATTTTGATGGCCGATATGCACGGCATTGTGATGACTTCCAATCCGCCGGCGGCTCAACTCTTCCACGTACGGAAAGAAGAGTTGCTTGGGCGCAAGATTGATGAGTTGCTCGCGGAACTACACAGCCGCGCCATTGATGTGAACATCCCCCCCTGGTTCGATGACGATCAACAGCTCCTCAGCGCCGTCGAACTAGAACTGAGCGGCGGCGCGCAACGTCGATTCATTCGCCATCTTTCGCTCCCTGTGCGTGATGCCAACGGCGCAGAGATTGGGCAACTGGCCCTCTTCCAGGATATCTCCAAAGAACGCGAGCTGATCCAATTGCGTGACGATTATACTGGGATGCTCGTCCACGACCTGCGTGCGCCGCTGACCGCGATTATGAACGGGATCATGATGGTGAAGCGCGGACTGGGCGGGCCAATTTCACCCGAGCAGAACGAATTGCTGGCGATCGCCCATCAGGGCAGCCAAACCATGCTAGAAATGATCAACACCCTGCTCGATATTTCTAAGATGGAGCAGGGGCGAATGACACTCGACATCGAACCGCTTTCACCTTATGCCCTGATCGACAACACGCTTGACCGGTTGCGTGTTTCGGCGCAAAACCAGAACGTCTACCTCAAGCAACACCTTATCGTTGGCTTGAAGCTGATCGAGGCTGATCGCGAAAAGTTGATCCGCGTCTTGCAGAACTTGTTGGACAATGCTATCAAGTTTTCGCCCACCGGGGCAGATATTATTCTTGGCGCGACATCGCTGCGGATCGATGAGACTGGGCGTGCATCGTCGCTGCCCCCAGGACTGCCAGCGAAAATACCCCCGCTGCCTTCTGGCGATTGGTTAATCTTCTGGGTCCGCGACCAAGGGCCAGGTGTTCCACAGCAGTATCATGACCGCATCTTCGAGAAATTCGGGCAGGTGCGTGGGCGAGAAATACGGGGCACCGGACTGGGGTTAACGTTTTGTAAGCTTGCAGTTGAGGCCCATCACGGTCGAATCTGGCTCGAAAGCGTCGAGGGTTCCGGCAGCACCTTCGCTTTTGCACTGCCATTGAAACAGGAACACGTTGGCTCTAGCCCATAAGAAAGCAGCACAAGATGATCATATTCCGGCGCGGGCCAGAAAGTCGTCCTGAAAACACTTTACACTTCATATGTAATCAGACTGTCAGATAGTGGCTTGATTAAGCGCATAGCAATAATATATAATAGGGTCAAGCCAGTAATACTTACTACATTATGTAAAACCACTTGAGATGATCTGTTGCAGTGAATTGTTGTGTATCTCCAGTGGCACACCAACTTCCGGTCCCTGTCATAACAAATTCAACACCATCAACGATGAGCGTTTCGTTGATTTCAGCATAAGATAACGCAAAAGCCGATACTCACCAGCAGTATAACGCTACGATGCTATACCCTTACTTTGTTGACAGGTCGAGCGATGCAGGGACTGTTTCGAACCATCCGGTCACACATCAAATATAAGATTATCCTGCCCTATTTGGCGCTCATGATCCTGGTCATGCTGGCGGGATCAGGTATTGCGACGCTTTTGATTGCCAACAGTTTGCAAGAGCGTTTCGACAACTACCTTGGGCAAGTCGCCCGCAACTTCACTGGAGCTTTGGCTCAACTCGAACAGGCAAACATCACATTTCTTCAGGAAGTCGCCTTTGCGCAAAGTAACCCCGAAGCCAATGCCCCGCCGATCGCTCAAGCCATGCGTGATCGCGATTTTGATGGGTTACAACGCGCGATAGAGCCCTACTTCCTCGCCAGTTTCTCTCGCCCCGGTCTTGTTCTTGACCGTTTGATCGCTTTCGATACCGAAGGTCAGGCTCTCATCGATTGGGAACGCAGTCCGCAAAGCCCAAACTTTCGGCTTAATGCCGCACGCACCGACCTCTCTGGGCTGGAGATAGTCCAACGAGTTACGAAAGGCGAGGCTGATCAGATCGGCGACAAATATACAGCATTAATTAAATTCCAATCACCCGGATCTGATGATATTTACTACTTTTATACAGTTGTACCCGTGCGCGTCAACGACGACCTCGTCGGTGGTCTTATGATCGCTTCGCGGTTGGATAGCCTGCTCCAATACCTTCAGAATCACAGCCAGTCGGCATTGACGACTATTTACGATGTCAAGGGCATCGCACTAGACACTACTGCCACGGTTGATATGGCGATGCTCGATATGTCGCCAGGCTTGATCGAACGCCTAGTCGCGCAGAATGAGCAAGGCGAAGCAACATTGGCAAATACCGCCGCCGCGCTCGATATCAACAACGACCCCTGCCCGGATGTTGGCTTTCAATCAGGCGATCTCGTCGATCCGCTCGAGCGGGTGCAGCCACCAGCATGTTCGGTACAGGATACGATGACAGTTGGCGGCGTCGAATACCAGTTCGTTTACGCCCCTTTACGCATACGCGGCGTACAAACAGGTTATTTCTCGATCAGCCTTGGACGCGATTTTGTAACCACTGCGCTGTCCAATAGCCGGTGGGCAATTATTGGCGTCACGCTGCTGCTTGCGCTAGGAGCTGTGGTTGTTGGCTTTCAAGTTGCGCGCCAAATTACAAACCCGCTGAATGATCTCGTCGAGACGGCTGAAGCTGTGACCCACGGTCAACTCGAACGCCGGAGCAACGTCGTTAGCGAGAATGAACTCGGCATCCTATCTCAAGCCTTCAATCAGATGACCGAGCATTTGTTACGCCTCTATACCACCAGCCAAGAATTGAATGAGGCGATTGAAATCGAGCAGATCCTTGCTGTCAGCGCTCGAGCCGCCAACTCGTTCGTTGCCGAGACAGAAGTATTGGTTCTATTGAAGGAAAACGACGATTGGGTTTATCATGTTCGCGCTGATGCCATAGCGGAACTGCAAAAGCTCGCGGGTCTGGTAATCCATCCTAAAACGGTATTGCTCCGTTTTGCAGAAACCCACTCGCCTTCCAAGCTGCTCCAGATCGCGGATGAGCCCGTGCGCAACGATTTGCGGCTTGCCGATATTGCATCTTGCGCAACGGCTGCGGTCGCACCACTCTTAGTAACAGGACAGCTTATTGGGATGCTGATTATGATCACTTCCCAACCAGATGCGTTCAGTGACGCCAATATGCAAACGCTGACCGTTGTATCTAACATGACGTTGACAGTGTTGCATAATGCAGTCTTGTACGATCACGTGCAACGTGATGCAAAAGAACGCCAGGCAATCCTGGCATCAATCGGCGATGGGGTAATTGTCTGCGACGACCAAGGCAAAATCGTTATGGTCAACCGTATCGCCGAGGAAATGTTAGGATTACACGATTGGAGCACCGTGCGCCGCACTATCGCTGATTTACCCCAACAACGGGTAGAAAAAGAGCGTCAGATCTTTGGCCGCAATGCCGATATCGAACAATACCGCGTTGGCGAACAGATCATCAGCCGCTCTGAAGCGCCGGTTATTGGTGAAGACGGAAGCGCGCGGGGCAAGGTTATTATCTTCCACGATGTGACTGCCGCCGCTGCAATTGATCAGGCCAAGACCGATTTCATCGCGACCATTTCGCATGAACTACGTACGCCGCTCACCGTTATTCGTGGATACGCAGACCTGGTGCTGCGCGGCGTCGGTGGAATGTTGACCCCCGATCAAGCCGATCTGATTGAACAAGTTCGCGCCCGTGCCGCTGACATGACGGGCATCGTCAACAACGCAATCATGATTGCCGATATCGAAGCAGGCAAGCTGACAACCGAACTACGCCCCCAAGATCTTTGGGTGATTCTCGAAAGCTCGCTTGCTCCGCTGCGTTCTTCTTTTGAGTCCAAAGGACTAGAACTGCGGCTCCCTGATATGACCGAAGAACTGCCGCTGGTTCTGGCCGATCGCGAGCAACTCAAGCTCGTCTTCACCCAATTACTTGATAATGCCCGGCGTTATACCCAGCACGGCCACGTGGCAATTCGGGTCACTTATGATGAGAAGACGATCAAGCTGGATATAGAAGACACTGGTCTGGGTATTGCTCATGAGGATCTGAATCGCCTCTTCACACGATTTCAACGTATCGAGGGGAACAACTCGGCTGAACGAGGTAGTGGCCTGGGACTTGCAATCACCAAGCAACTCATCGAACGGCAGGGCGGTCAGGTCCAAGCTATGAGCACATTGGGAAAGGGCAGCGTCTTTAGCATCATCTTGCTGCAAGCCAATGAAAAGTCTATCGCCATCGCCCAACCCTCAGCAGAGACCGCCACGCCATCGTGATAAACTTGGGCGGCTTCTCTTGCTTGCTGTTCTCCTAGCGCTACTGCCGGTCTATTGTATTGCCGATGTAGTGTTACATGTGCTTGCTCCGTCTAACGAGCCATTCAAAGATGTCGGCACGCAAATGGACCCAACCATCTACGCTCGTTGGACTGAAGGCTTCAAATTACCGGCGCTCAATCCTGAAGCAGTTCGCGCCGCTGACGCAGAAGAACGTCGTCGCGCACAACCGCCGGCCATCATTCCCGGCATCACCGCGATTGCAACCGTGGTCGAGGTCATACAACCGCCTGTTGAGGTTGTGATTGTACCGACCCCAACTATTCCGGCCCGCAACCCTAGCTCAACCACAACCTCGGTTGCGGGCGTCGTCCGCACCCCTTCTCCCAGCCGACCAAACGCAACATCTGTGCCGAGACCAACACCAACATCGTTGACACGCCCCACCTCAATAGCAACAATACTGCCCGCGCCAGCTACCGCAACCGCCATCAATCAACCATTCCCGACCAGTACCATATCGGTTGGTTCGCCGACTACCACACGTACCATACAGCCAACGCCAACCACAACTACGAGAAGTTTCGTAACACCAACGCGCGATATTACACCGATACCCAGCGCGACACCTATCACTGATCCAGTAGCAACCTTGACGCTGACCACTACGCCGTTGCCAACGGCAACAGCGACTGCAACATCACCGCCCACCGCGACCAATACGCCCGTGCCGCCGCCCACCGCGACCAATACGCCCGTGCCGCCGCCCACAAGCACGCCGACTGTTGCCCTGCCAATCCTTAGCATCAATGATACAAGTGTCGTTGAGGGCAACGCCGGTACAACGACCAACGCAGTCTTTACCGTTAGTCTATCCGCTGCTAGCGATCAAACCGTGACGGTGGATTTTGCAACCTCGAATGGCACTGCAAACGCCGGGTCGGACTATATCAGCGCGTCGGGCGTGTTGACCTTTCCAGCAGGCGTTACAACCCGAATCATCACCGTTGTCGTCAATGGTGATGATCTCAACGAACCCGATCAGACCTTCTTCGTAACACTGAGCAACCCAAGCAATGCTACCATTACGCGCAATCGAGGCACCGGCACAATTCTGAATGATGATCCAGCGCCGCCGGAGCTGCGCATCAATAACATCAATATCACTGAAGGCACTACTCTTGGCGTGGTCGATGCGGTCTTTACCGTGACTCTGTCGCCTCCCGTCAACAACCTGGTAACGGTGGATTTTGCAACCGCCAACGGCACCGCTCGTGCCGGCAGCGACTACATTACACGAACGGGCACGTTAATCTTTATGCCAGGGCAAGCAACGCAACCAATCACCGTTCCGGTCGCCAGTGATCTCCAGCCGGAAGGCAGTGAAACCTTCTTTGTCGATTTGAGCAACGCGACTAATGCGGCGATCAATACCAGTCGAGGGACAGCCACTATCACCGATCCGCTACCGCCGATCACCATCAATGATACAAGTGTTGTTGAAGGCGATACCGGCACAACTGTCAATGCGACCTTTACTGTCGGTTTAGCTTTCGCCAGCGTCAATCCAATCTCTGTAAACTATGCGACGGTGAATGGTTCAGCCAGCGCTGGTAGCGATTACCTCGCCCAAACGGGCGTCTTGAACTTTGCGCCAGGACAGACCGCCCAGACTATCGAGGTGACAGTACTTGGCGACAATAACACCGAAAACAACGAAATCTTCTTTGTTGACCTGAGCAATGCGACTAATGCGGTAATCCAGGTTGGTCGAGGTACAGGCTCTATCAACGACGATGATCAACTAATCCAGGTAAGCAAGTCGGTACAGCCAGCCTCAGCTAATGCTATTCCGCTCCAAATCTACCCGCTTACCTATACGCTCGTTATCGCCAATAACACAACAGGTGCGCTTACTATCAACCGGATCATAGACAATGTCGCAGACGAGTTCTTGTACAGCGATTGCACGCCCTCACCGGCTGGCGGTTCGTGCAACCAGCCTGGTCAGCCAAATTCTGGTGGCGATGTGACCTGGACCGGCGCGCAAACCCTTGCACCAGGCGGAGTATTTACTCTTCAAATTCGAGGCGTTCTGCTCAGGGCCGCTCCTGGTAATTACTTCAATGAAAACGTAACGATTAATATGGGAGCGGCGGGGACGATTTCGACCGGCCCACAAGCGCCCTTCAGAGTGATCCAGGTGCAGCAGGCTGAGATAGCATTCTTGCCTGAAGACAATCTGCGGGTGACTGTAACTCCAACGCCAACAGCGACGCCGACACGCACGCCAACAGCGACGCCGACACGCACGCCAACAGCGACGCCGACCGCTTCACGCACGCCGCACCCCACGGCCACGCTCAAACCCACACGCACGCCGCACCCCACAGCCACGCTCAAACCAACACGCACGCCGCACCCCACGGTGATGCCGACACGCACACCTCACCCGTCTAGCACGCCAACGAGCATTCCGCCTACCACGCCGCCCGCGCCGACGGCCACGCCCGTCCCCACCACGCCGCCCGCGCCGACGGCCACACCCGTCCCCACCGCGCCGCCCGCGCCTACAGCCACGCCCGTCCCCACCGCGCCGCCCGCGCCTACAGCCACGCCCGTCCCCACCACGCCGCCCGCGCCTACAGCCACACCCGTCCCCACCGCGCCGCCCGCGCCTAC
>JAKSDJ010000888.1 GCA_022360155.1 Chloroflexales bacterium
CGCGGGATGTCGCCGTTCGGGGTGGTCAAGCCCGATCTGAGCGCGCCGGGGGTCCGCGTGCGCAGTGCGCTGGGGAGCGGGAATAGCGCGTATGGCTCGAAGAGCGGCACATCGATGGCGGCCCCGCACGTCACCGGCTTGGTAGCGCTGCTGCTCGACGCCAACCCCGACCTGAGCATCGAGCAAATCAAGGCGTTGATGACCGGGCAGGCGCTGCGGATCAATTCGAGTTCATGCAACAGCAATGGGATACCAAACAACGTCTACGGCTGGGGCCGCATCCGCGCCTATGAGAGTGTGAAAGCAGCGTTAGGAAATGCGCCAAACCCCAACCCTACCACGACACCACGACCGATCAGGCCCCAAACAGCCAACTTCAGCGTGGTCGATGGATGGGACGCCAGCACCAAACGCCCCTTGTCGGCGGACGGCAAAGTTGTCCTTATCACCAACAGCGATGACCAATGGTGGACGATTACGCCAGGCTTTTTTTCGGTCTTCCAATTCAAACCCGAGTTGCCCGAAAATGCGACAATCAAGTCTGTTGTGCTCTCCATTGAGCATCATGAGGATGCAGAATTTGCCCCTGATCGGCTAATCTGGCAAGTTGGCGGCGGGAACCTGCAATCGCCCCAAGTGGCGGGCAGCGTTACCCCCGAGCTTTTGCTGGGCGAGAGCCGCGAAGCCGTGGCGGAATGGGATGTAACGCGGTGGGTACAGAATGCAGCCGCCGTGAACGACTTGAAGTTGCAGATCCGCAATGACGATTCGGCGGAGCAACAGACCTGGGTCGACCAGATCACCCTAGTGATGACCTATACCGGCGGGGAGCGGCAGGTCTTTATGCCCTTGCTGACCCGCTAGAACTGTGTGTGCTGAGACGTTGCCGGTGCAAGTAAGCGCAGCATCTCGCTAGAACCAAATCTTCTACGCCGATAATACCTGTGGGGAGTGCGGGGGTATGCGGGGGTTTTCGGCCCCCGCACCCTATTTTGCTTGTATAGAGCGAGAATATGCGGGTGCGCAGCAATAGCTGTATCACCATCGCCATGTCCCTGCTAGGCTAACCGCCTGCCCTTTCCCTAGCTACAGCGCTCCATAACCTGCGGCGACACAAAGACGACTGCAAATGAGCTAGGCAAAGATAGCTCATTTCTGGGATCTCGTCTATTAAACGAGGCATTACAATTAGGTAGAATATGCCATTGAGGCAAGGAGGCCCTGTCGCCCTTTGGGAAACAAGCTGCTGTGACATTGTCATTGGTTCTCAACGCACCTGAAGAGACCCCCACGCATTCGAGTAAAGCGGGAGCATATGTGCTGTGCGCCACTCATTTGGATGCGCCAAAAGTATGGTGTTCACTCCTTACTGCGCTTGCAGACTGTGTTGGCCCAATATATGGTATTGTTCGCCCTGCAATAAGGTGGATTTCACTCGGCACTGCGAAGAATCGCATCGCTTATTCCCCTTTAGGGCGCTTCGCACCGCCTCCATCTCCATTCCTGTTTTATGCCTGACTAAATGCTGAACCGCCTTGCATATATGGGACAGATCTAATGTTATGCTGTAGCACGAGCATGCTAAGATTAATGACGATTGCCTGTCCGGCTGCGCGCGGTAGGTGTTGTATGCCGCGCGGCGCTCGCCCAGACAGCAGTCGCCGTCAGGTTTTTCTTTCAACCCTGGCGTACCAGCGCCAGCTTACCATCATGATTGAGGTGTCACATGATTATATTTCGCTCTCGTTTTCGTCTCGTCAGTGTGATCCTAATGTTATTCAGTCTCGGCGTCGCGACCATGGGCGCGCTGCTGATCCCGCTGGCTGCCGCGCAGGAGTCCTCCACCCCGGCGCCACAGGTCGATGTATTGACTACCGACTGGCTGGCTCAAGCCGCCGTCACTGATACCACGACCGTCCTTGTTACCTTTCACGATACGGCGATGCAAGCCGAGGCTGATGCAGCCCAGGCTATCCCCGACCGGGCGACCCGCCGCGCCCAGGTCTATGCCGCCCTCCAGCGACAAGCCGAGGAGCATGATATTGCACTGCGCGCTTTTCTCGATACGAACGGCTTGGATGCCGATTATCAGGTGTTCATCGCGTCGAACA
>JAKSDJ010000748.1 GCA_022360155.1 Chloroflexales bacterium
CTGAGTATCGATGACCTTGAACACCTAGGTACGTACGCTGCTGGACCAGATGATCCGTTGCCTCTGGGTCTACAGCGGTAAGGTTAGCGCGAGCATTATAGTGGAGTGTGCATGGAGAGGAAGAAGCGCGGAAAATATTCTTTCGCGCTTCTCTGGCCTGCTCTCTGACACGTTGTTGTTCTGACAGGGGCTGATCTTCGAGGGACTAATCTCCAGGGGGCTAACCTCTGGGGGGCTAACTTTGGGGATCTAATATCGAGAAAACTGATCTCTGAGATGGCTGATCTTCGAGGTGTTTACCGTTTGGCTAATCTTGGGGGAGCTGACCTTCGGGTACAGCCGAGATACGTGTAAAATGACAGGACTTACGCGGTGGTGGGGGGCCTCTCAAGTGTATGGTTTTTGGCTTGGCGAGCACTTGTTCCGCATCAGGACGCGGAAAACGCCACGTGATAACGAAAGGTGTTGTTCCGCATCACAATGGGCTTCCCCGAAAAACCATACACCTGAAAGACCATATCAGCCCTATTTTCCAGGCGTCGCATCGGCGCGTAGCCGGTACAACATTTCTCCCGCGTGCTGCACCAGCAATATTCCTTCGTCTTCCCGGCCCGCCCACGAGTGCGGATCAATGTCGCGGTAATCGATGTACCCCAGGTTAATCTGGCGGCAACGCTCTGCGGGGATGCCGGTCGCCAGGGAAACCTGGATCCGCGGAACCTCGCCGCCGGCCAGGTCGAAGCGCCCGCTACCCTTGACATGGGTGCTATGCGCCAGGATCGCGCCGGGCATATGCGCGAATCGTTCCCATTGCTGTAAAAAATAGTCGCGTATATGATACCCGATCTCGTCAAGCAAGCGCCCGTGGGTATACGAGACCTCGGTGATGTGGGGCGCATAGATAATCACCTCGCCGCCGTCGGCAATCACCGGTTCGGTCTTGTACATCGCCTTGGCCGCCGTCCAAAGATCGGCGTAGCGTTCCGAGGGCATCGAGAGCACCTGCTGGAATGGACGGTCGACATAGATAATATTGAGTTGCGCCGAGAGATCGGCGGCGGCATGCCACGCCGCGCTATGCTCTCCGGCGTAGAGTCCGTGCAACTCCGCGCCACACAGCACCAGCGCCAGGCAGAGCAACGGGCGGTCTACAAACTCCGCCGCGCGGTGGATCACCCGCCGCACCGCAGTGTCTTTCACGCCGATCGTCGCCATGCTCGTTGCCAGTGCGCCCAGCCAGTGGGTGGCGTCGATGATCGCGGCGCCGGCAATGCCGGGGAAGAGATACTTGGCCCCGCCCGAGAAGCCGACGACTTCGTGGGGAAAAACCGGCCCACAGATCACGATCTGATCGTAATCGAAGATCGCCCGGTTGATCCGCACCGGCGTCGCGGTGGTCATCAGGCCGTCGGTCAGCGCAGCCATCTCGTCGGCGCTGATGGCGCCAATAGTTGCGAGTGCGTCGGGGTGATCCCAGGCGTGATTGAAGATCTGTACGTTGGGGTAGGCTGCTGCGCGTTCGGGCGCCGATACGCCCACCAGCTTGTCAATCGCCGGCGCCGGCATTGGCGGGTGGGTGCCCAGGGCGATCAGGTAGTCGAGCTGAGCCGCCCGCCACCCAATCTGTTCGTACAACAGGCGAAAGATCAGCGGGATCGGCGCAGTGCGGGTGCCATCCGGGATGATCACCAGCACTCGCTTGCCGGTCAGTCGCAGAGGATCGAGCGCCTGCGCCAGGATCTGTCGCACGTCGTTGTCGCTGAACGTTCCGGTCGTGTTACCGTTTCCTACGATCATAGTCATCTCCTAACAATCAGTTCTCAGCGGTCAGTGCTGTTGGGCGGCGTCGGCGATACACACCGAAGGTTATGGAGTGCGGCAGCCATGCTGCCGCGCGCAAGCATGGCTGCCGCACTCCATAATCCGATCCTTCCAGCCCCATCTACACCCAACCAGACGTCCCAATGTAACATGCCAACGTGCCAACGTTCATTCACACCCCGCTGAAGGCCGAAAATCCGCCATCCACCGGCACGACAATCCCGGTGACAAACGCCGCCGCCGGGCTGACCAGCCAGAGCAACGCGCCGGCCAGATCCTCCGGCGCACCCAGACGTTCCATCGGTGTGTGGGCGATGATCGTCTTGCCCCGCTCGGTCAGCGCGCCGCTTTCCCGCTCAGTAAGCAGGAAGCGGTTCTGCTCGGTCAGGAAGAAGCCGGGTGCAAGCGCGTTGACCCGGATCTGCGGGCTGTATTCCTGAGCCAGGTGAACGGCCAACCAGCGGGTAAAATTGACCACGGCAGCCTTCGCCGCGCTATAGGCTGCCACCCGCGTTAGCGGGCGTTCGGCGCTCATCGAGGTGATATTGACGATGCAACCCTGCTTGCGTTCGGCCATGATCCGCCCAAAGACCTGGCAGCAATTGAGCGTTCCGTCGAAGTTGAGGGCGAAGACCTGACCCACGGCGGCATGATCGAGGGCGAAGAACGACCGCTCGGCGGAGGTAGTCGCCTGGGGCTGGTTGCCGCCCGCCGCATTGACCAAGATATCCACCGGGCCGAGCGCCGCCGCAATCAGATCGGCAGCGCATTCCAGGGCCTCCCGGTCGAGCACATCACACGCCACCGCAAGGGCCTGTCCGCCTTCGGCCTGGATCGCCGCCGCCACGCGCCCACACGACTCGGCGCGCCGGCTGAGCACAGCGACCCTGGCGCCAGCCCGCGCCAGGGCATACGCCATCACGCTGCCCAATCCACCGCCGCCGCCGGTAACGACGGCAACCTGGCCGCTGATATCGAAGAGCGCTTGGTAATTCATAGGGTTCTCCCTGTTTTAGGCAATGCACTGGAGATACGAGGCTGCGACTCTCGTCGATCTGGGTTAGACTCTGCAATAGCACGCAGATGACGCAGAGTTTTAGACATGATTTCCAGGATTGTTCTCACGGCATGCATCTCGCAGTTCAAATCTTGTTTCTTGTCATACCAATTCGATGTGAAAACCACGCATGTCATGCTGAGCCCTTCGGCGAGCTGGTCCTGAGCGCCGCCGAAGGGCTCAGAGGCTGTCTGAAAAGGGGTATGGAATGCGGCAGCCATGCTGCCGCGCGCAAGCACGGCTTGCGCATTCCACATGTTGACGTGCCGATGCTCCGCTCCATCCCAGTTTGTGCTCCCGTTCTTGCCGGGTCAAACGGCTTTTCAGACAGCTTCTCAGGGCGAAAAGATGCGGAATGTCTAAATCGAATTGGTATCAATCCTGTCAAAACCATGGTGTACACAGCGCCTCCTGCCCATCGGGCCGAGATCTGCTGTATTCACCCCAAACGTGTGTGCGGAGCATATGGCAGACTGATGGACGGCTGCGCTGCTCTCACACTTAGCGCACGAATGGCTCCAGGTGCCGCACGAAATGGCCTTCCAACGCGGCGTAGTGAGCCTCGGCGTACTCCTCCAACAATGTCTTCAACGTCGATCCAAACTCGGTCAGCGCCGACCCAAAGGTGACGTGCAGAATCTGGCGGGCGTCAAATTGGTCAAGCAGCGCGGGCAATTGCTCGTCGGCCAGGTCGGCAAGCTCCGGGAAGCGCTCCAATGCGGCAGAGACGTGATAGGAGGCGCGGTCTACCGGATAGCGCTTGCGGGCGAATGCGCCGATAGCCCGGAACAGCAGGGGGTTGACTTGCGCCGCCACCCGCAACGCTTCAAGGTAGCTCGTTCCCGCCGTCTTGAGATGCACCATCCCCTCCGTAGCGGCGACGATCAAGGGATACACGCTGAACTTGTCGGAGCCAGAGTGCAAACTGAGCTTGTAGGGGCCGAGGGCGCGCGCAATCGTGGCGTGACCGGCCAGGTCATCGCGCAACACCGCGAGGTCGCCAATATAATCCACACCCTTCTCGAAGCGCCCGACATAGCGCGGGGCCAGGCTGATCCAGCGCACCCCCAAGCGCTTCAGCTCGCTGGCGATGTAGACGTGCTCGACGTGTGAGGTTGGCGTCTCGGTTTCATCGACCGATACCTCCAGCTCAAAGGGAACACCTTTTGCCTCCAGGTGGCGATACAGCACAGCGACATGCGCTATCGCGCCGCCATACTTAGCCGCCGCCCGCATTACCCCCGCCATGTCGATGTGCAGCGTTCGATCGGCGAGCTTGAACGTTTGATCCACATAGTTGCGCTCCAGATCAGCCGGGCTACTCTCCAGATCGGGCCAGGGCAGCGCCGCCACCTTGCGCTGGATCGTCGCCGGATCGTCGCTGTCAGCGTGGTTGTCGACATACGAGCCGGGGTCAATCGTATAGAAGCTGAAACCCGCCGCAACACACACATCGATGTCGCTGACCGTCTTGAGGTGATCGGCATCGGCCCCGAGACCGTCGCACCAACCTGCCTGAAAAGCCCCCCAGGTTGCATCGCTCATCACATCATCGGGGGTGCGCCCAGTCCGTCCCATCTCGCGGATCGACTGTTGGGCGAAAATGGGCAAAATGGTGCGCTCCGGCGCACTCTGGAGCACGTGGCGGAGCGCTTGCACATGGCCTGGAGTCGCCAGGCCCAGTCGGTCGCCAAACCCTGCCGAGGTTTGCAGACCCAGCAGGCGCGGCTGGAGCCAGCGCAAGGTCGCACGTAGCGCCCGCGCATTCGTGTGATCGAGCAGGCAATATTTGAGCGTGTAGTTGGATTGGAAGGAGCTGCTTTGACCATGGAATTGTTGGAGTAGCGGATGGTTGGACAGCGCCAGCAGCGCCAACCGTTGGTTCGGGCCGCCTTTGTCGAGCCACAACGCCATATCGTCGTGAACGACAAGAGAGGTGCGGACCAGGGTGTCGGGGAACCGCTGTTCGAGTAATTGGCGGGAGATAGCAGTTTTGGTCATTATCACATCCTCTTTGCTTGCCAGGACAGCGGGCAAGAGCCGACAGACCAGGAGGCTGGAAATGGCTTTTGTCTAGCGCTGCAACGCCATCTTGCCGGTACCCTGGGCTAGTAGCGCTTCGACTTCGCTGCGGTCGACGAGAGGCGCATCGCCAGGAATGCTGTATTTCAATGCTGCCACGGCCGCGCCCCACTGGAGTGACCGTTGTAATCGTTCCTCAGTCGTTTGTGCCGTCAGATAGCCATAGAGAAACCCGGCGACAAACGCATCGCCGCCGCCAATGCGCCCAACCGGCTCGGCAAGGAAGGCCGGCTGGCGCTGGGCTGTCCCGCCCGGCGCGCACCCGATGACTCCCTGGTCGCCCATCGTCAGCACGACGGTCGTCTGAGGATAACGTGCGGCGAGTGCGGCGAGTGCAGCCTCGGCGCTGGCGTCGGGCTCCAGCGCATAGAGAAGCCGAATGTCGTCCAGCGGCGCGAAGAGCAGATCGGCGGCCAGGGCAAAGGCGTCACACCCGGCTTGGGCGGCGGCGGGCGACCAGAGTTGGCCCCGGTAGTTCAGATCGAAGCTGATCGTCCACCCGGCGGCCCGGCCTAGCTCCAGCGCGCGCTGGGCCGTCGCTGCAGCGTCGCCGCTCAGCGCTGGCGTAATGCCAGTCAGGTGGAGCAGCCGCGCGCCGTGCGCCTGGAAGAGCTCGGCAGGCAATTTGGCGGCGGTCATCCGGCTCATCGCGCTGTGCGCCCGGTCGTAGACCACGCGACTGCCGCGCGGGGCCTTGCCCTCTTCCAGGAAGTAGAGGCCGACACGGTCGGCGCGCGTCCAGACGACGTGCGCGGTGTCCACGCCGTGCCGGGCAATCGTACTGGCGATCAAGCGCCCCAGAGGGTTGTCGGTCAGCCGCGAGAGCCAGGCCACACGCAGCCCAAGCCGCGCCAGCCCGATGGCGGTATTCGACTCGCTGCCGCCGACTTCTATATCGAATCCCGTGGCCTGCTCGATCCGGCGGAAGCCAGGCGGGGTCAGGCGCAGCATGGTTTCGCCGAGGGTGATGACATCATACTCTGTCATGTCAGACTCTATTTGCAGCGAAGCGGATATCTGCAATGGAACGCTGATACCGCTGATGGATGCGATAACCGCAGATTTGTTAAACAAGGTTTTAAGATAACCGACGTGACGTTACCATTTGGTCTTGCTCTGCAGGCGCAGCTTATAGCCGCGTTGGCTTGCGCTTGAGGTGAACAATATATGGAGGATGCACCTCCGCACCGGTAACGATCACCCCGCCGCGAACCTGGTCTTATGCAATGATCAGCCGCTCCTGCCACATCAGCGGGCGAGCCAGCCGCCATCCACCGCCAGCGTGTAGCCGTGAATATAGGCGCTGGCCGGCGAGGCGAGAAAGACGACCGCGCCGGCCATGTCGTTGGGCGTCCCCCAGCGACCCGCCGGGATGCGTTCGAGGATCTGGCGGTTGCGTTCTGGGTCGTCGCGCAGGGCCTGGGTGTTGTCGGTCGCCATGTAGCCCGGCGCAATCGCATTGACGTTGATCCCCCGCCCGGCCCACTCGTTCGCCAGCGCCTTGGTCAAGCCGGCGACAGCGTGTTTGGCGGCGGTGTAGGCGGGTACCCGGATACCGCCTTGAAACGAGAGCAGCGAAGCGATGTTGATGATCTTGCCGCCGCCCTGGAGCAGCATGACCTGCGCCGCCGCCTGCGAGAGCGCCCAGACGGCGGTGAGGTTCACGTCCAGGACGCCTTGCCAATCCGCCGGTGTGGTCTCGATGGCGTTGGCGCGGCGGATAATCCCCGCATTGTTAACCAGGATGTCGAGCCGGCCAAGCTGTTCGACGGTTTGCTTGATCACGCCATCGATCGGTTCGGTTGTGCTGAAGTCGGCGGCAAGCGCAATCCCCCGCCGCTCGGCTGCGGCGATCGCCTCAAGCGTCGCGCCGGCCTGCCCCGAACGTGAGGTCACGGCGACAGCGGCGCCAGCCTGGGCGAGGGCAATCGCCATCCCTTGGCCCAGGCCCTTATCGCCGCCCGTAACCAGGGCGACCTTGCCGTCGATCCGGAAGGAGTCTAAAATCATTGGGTTTTCCTTTTATTTCACGTTGGAACATTGGAATCCCTCGCTGCGCTAGTCCTGAGCGAAGCCGAAGGGCTCAGGACAAGGGTTGGCATCACTCATCACTCGTCACTCTATTAGGTTTGACCATGCCAGGCGCCCAGCGCACTTCGATCCAGTTGTCCCGCCCTTCGGCTCGCGGTAAGCCGCCGGGTCCGCTCTTTTTGGCCCAGAAATGCGCCCAATAACCGGGTGGCGCAGCAATCGCGCCATCCAGGATTGGGTCGTTCGTGTCGTGTAACCACTGATCGAGCTGCGCGCGGAGCTGGGTCTCGATGTCCGCGGCGTCCGGGCTTCCGATCAGGTTGTTGCGTTCGAGCGGATCGCGGCTCAGGTCGTACAATTCATAGGCTGGGCGCGACCAATTGCGCGCAGTTTCGGCCATCGCCTTGCCGCTGGGCGAGCGCAAAATATCGCTCGCCAGTTGCAACCCGACGCCAGGATGAAAGTTGCGAATGAGCTTGTGTTGCTGCGTTCGGATGGCGCGGATCGGCTCGTAGAAGTCGTGCCAGGTCTGCTCGGCGAAGATGGCGGGGCGGGCAATCGCTTCGCCGCAGGTCAGGTGCAGCCACAGGTTCAGACCATCGAGACCTGGCGGGATACGCTCTGCTTCGCCGGCAGCGGCTAACACGGTCGGCAGCAGGTCGGTATTGGAGAGCAACGCCGATGTGCGGCTGTTGCGCGGTAATTGCTCGGGCCAGCGCATGATCAGCGGAATGTGCAGGCCGGGATCGTAGAGTGTGCCCTTGGCCAGCGGCATGGCAATCCCGTGATCGGAGGTCAGGATCAGCAGGGTTGTTGCGGCGAGACCCGCGTGCTGTAGATAGTCCACAATGCGACCGACGGCGGCGTCCGCGCGACTGACATCGCCATAGAAGCGGCGAAAATCCTCCCGGATCTCCGCTGTGTCGAGCAAGTATGGCGGTACGTAGAGCGAGTCGGCAGCGGGCAAGTCGGGCCACAGTTCGCTGTAGGGTCGGTGCGGCTGATCGAACCCGGCCAACACGAAAAAGGGCGGTGCATCTGCGGCCCGCTGTTGCAGGTACTCCACCACATTGGCGGCGACCGTTTCGCAGGTGGCCTGCTGATTGCCCGCATCTATGCCGTAACCCCAGATCTCGCCGCTGATATGCCAGACGCCGAAGCTCGCGGTTGCATAGCCCGCCTCACGTAGTAGGCGCGGCAAGGTGGGGCGCTTGGGGTCGAGTTCCCAATAGCCGCCGCTCGCCAGACCCATCAGGCCGTGGCGATGCGGCATCAGCCCGGTCTGGATCGTCGCCCGACTCGGGGAGCAGGTGGGCGCGGTGGCGAAGTAGCGCTCACAGAGTACGCCATCGCGGGCTACTTGGTCGATATGTGGCGTTGTAGCTGAGGCATTGCCGTAGCAGCCCAGGTTGGCGCCGACATCGTGACAGTGGATGAGTAAGATGTTTGATTTCATTCCAGTTCCAGATCCACATCTTGCGGAGGCATACTCCACACTTCTTGCCAGCCGGCCAGTTCAGGATGGCCAACCACTGCGCAGACCAGCCAGTGATCGCCTGGCTCGTGTTCGCCTTTGAGCATGGGCAGATAGGTGCGCGGGAAGAGCAGGTTGGTGTTGGGCGAAACGCGCACGACCTCGCCCGTGCGCTGACCGCGCAGATCGCAGAGGCCGCTCCAGCCAGCCGGATAGACCGCCAGCGCGAAACCGGCGCCAGCCTGTACCGTCCCTTGGTCGGCGGCGGGGTCGTCGCCGCTGCGGTCCACAGCCCATCCGCCTTCGGCGCTGATCAGCCGGCGCGCGGTCCGCAGCCGGTGAACCCGAATATGCCAGGGCAGACGCGGCAACAGCCAGGTTGTGACCTCGACATCGGGCCAGGGTTGCCAACGCGAGTAGACCGTCTCGCCATCAAGGCGGAACTCAAGCGGCTGTTCGCGGGTGTGAAAGTGGATGCCATCCTCGCTGAACACCAGAGCGCTGTCGTAGGCGCCCTGCACCAGGCTGCGCTGACCAGCCGGCACGCTAAAGCCAAATGCAGTCGAGTAGGCCAGTTTGGCGTACTTTGCCTCGCCGTGGCGCGACCAGTTGTTGTACTGCCCGCTGCTCAAAGCAAACACGTGCGTACTCGCTTCGTCGCGACAGACAAGCATACCCGCGTGCGGCTGCGGGTGGACCGGCGGCAGTAACGGCAATGGCGCCTCCTCGGCCTGCCAGAAGGGATGGGCCGCAGGCAGGGCAAGCGGCAGGAAGAACTTCAGCGCCCAGTAGGGCGAGCCGGGCGAGTTATAGTCTTCAGCCATGATCAGGTTCGGATACGCATACCCGATGGAGAGCACGCCATCCCTGTTGGCCATGGGCTGTTGCGCCCACCAGCGCAGATGGCGCAGCGCCAAACCCTTGATCACGCCCCACGGCAGCGCTTCGACATCGGCGAAAGCCAGCGCACCCCAAAAGGCCCCCTGGGCGAAGCGATAGGTCAGGCTGCGCCCAAACGGCAGCGCCGCACCATCGGCAGCGAACCAATACTGGAAGTCGCGGGCGAAGAGCGCCGCCCGTTCACGATAGCGCCGCGCCCGCGCCGGGTCGTTCTGGTCCATCAGTTGGGCGTAGATCAGGCCGTAGAAGTGTAGGGCGAAGGGATTGTAGTAATCACGCTGCACACGCGAGCTACGGCCATCGTTGTACCAGCCGTCGCCAAGGTAGAAGTCTTCGAGGCGATCGAATGATGCTTGTAGCGCTGCGGAATCCGGCTCGACGCCGGCCTGGGCCAGACCGAGATTGACCAGGACGCGGAAGAAATTCCAATTGTTATCGGAGACCTGAACCGCATTGATTGTTTGTAACCAACGCACTAGGTTGCTTCGCGCGCGGCTGTCGAGCGGCTCCCAGAGCAGATCCGGCGTCAGGGCCAGGCCAAAGCCGATAGCCGCCATCTCGACCAGGCGCTGGTCGCGATCGGTTGCTTCGCCCCAAAACTCGGGATGCTCCGGATCGCTGCCGTTCGCCAGCCCACGCTGGTACAGTTCCCAATCATCGAATGCGCCGCCGCCCGCCGCCAGCGGAACCAGGCCCCACAGCGGGCGGGCGAAACCTTCCAGTTCGGCGGCAGCGTCGGCGAAATGTGCGCCGGTCGAGCCGAGTTTCACCCGCGCGCAACCGGGGCTGAAATAGGGCTTCAACGGCGTGAATAACGCGCGCACTGCCTCTTGGAGGTCGGCGCGGCTGCGCAGCGGATTGTTCGCAAGCGAAGGCAAATGCACAAATGTCCTCGTCGTGATTGGATAGGAGACGCGGGCGGTTGTCCAGGCTCTCGCATCTCCTATCGCTGATAACTATCCCTTCATCATCGGCACGGTCTTCTGCACCCACGCGATATCCGGGTCGAACGCGACGGCCTGGGTGCGATGGTTGCCGGCCAGGAACCACAAGAAGTAGTTGGTATAACCCGGCGCGCTCACTGTAGAATGGTAGCCGTGCGGGGCCATAAAGATCGTCGAGTCCTTGATGGTGTAGTTGTAATCGTAGTTCTGCTCATAGCTGTAGTGGCGGCAGATGCCAAAGCCCTCGGGCGAGTTGACCCGAAAGTAGTACATCTCCTCGTGGAAGACCTCGTGCGGCAGGTTCTCGACCTCGTGCTTGTGCGGCGGATAGGTGCTCCAGTTACCGCTCGGCACAATTGTCTCGCCGACGAGGAGCTTGGCAGCAGGCAACTCGGGCTGGCTGCTCGTGGTGAGGATATTGAACAGCGTGCGAGTAAAATTCGCCGCGCCAGTCGGAACTGGGACCACCTGCGTCGGCTCGATCACATAGGGATTGGTCTTGAGATCAGATGGTGCAGAGCACAGCCCGGCGTCGAAATTGCCGTGTGCGGTGATCACATAGCTGCTCCCGGCGGGGAGGTACACAGCGTGCGCTTTGCCCATAAAAGGGTTAGGTCGCTTGCCGACGTTCTTGAAGGTGTTGCCGCCAACCTCGACACTACAACGCCCGCCGAAGATCACCATCAACACCTCGCGGTCGCCGGTCGTACCGTCGAACGAAGCGCCGTCGGCGAGCACCACGCGGGTGAAGTCGAGCAATTTGCATGGGTTTGTATCGAGGTTATTCGCCCATGGAGCACCGCCAACTTTTGTAAAATAGGTCATGAGTTGTTCTCCTTCACAGTAATAAAAGGTCATCTCTATCGATATACTGCCCGGTGGTCATCGACTCATTCGCAGCGATGCCTGCCAAAGCAGAACGTTTGCGTTGCACCGCCTGGTCAGACCTCGATCACATATAACTGCACACGCCCGCCCCGATCCGAAGCGTACAGAATTTGGCGACCCTCCCACTCCCAGGTCGGGTGACAGTGGCTGTCCTGCGTGTGCCAGGAGGCGCCGTGGTAGCAGAGCGTCGTTTGCCGTGGCGTCTCGCTCGCGATGTCGATCAGGACCAGGTCGTCCACGTCGTCGCCAACCAGCACGGTGTTGCCCGGATTGGCGTGATAGTGGTTGCAATAGTAGGGCATATCGATTTTGCGGATGAGATTGCCCTGGTAGTCCATCAAGCCCACATACGGCGTGAAGGTGTTCTCGCGGACGCCGACGTGCGTGGCGACGGCCTGGGTGCGGTGAGAGGTGATGGTGCCGTCGTGGCCGGGGCCGCGATTGTCGAAGAAGATCAGGCCATCCTGGGTCCAGAATTCGTGGCCGATGGAGTCCTGCTCCGCCTGACGGAAGCAGGGCCAGACATCGCGGGAGACCAGGTCGAGCCCCCAGATGCGCTGGGTGACCAAGTGCCACGGCCCCTCGTGGCAAAAGATGGCAATGCTCGGGTCGTCCGGGCTGAACTGGAAATGGCCAAGCTGGTGCGTATCCTTGAAGATGTCGAACCAGGCGGAACCGTCGAGTTGGGCCAGGGTGATCCGGCTATCTTTGGTCAAATAGTAGCGGTCAGCGAAGCCGCTGTAGTTCGGGCCATGCGCCGCCCCAACCCGCTCGCGGCGCACGAAGCCGGCATAGCGACGATTGGCGCTAATTGACGGCGATTTCAGCGTAAACTGCGCGGTCTCATCGTACAGGACACTTACCGCGCCGCTGCGCATGTCAAGCTTTTTGAGCTTGCCGCCGGTCGTGAAAACAACGATGTCGCTGTCGGGCGTTTTGGTGCAGCCCGAAATCGGCACGGCCTCGTCGGTCAGTTGGGTGATGACGCCGCTCTCCAGATCCATCCGAAAAAGGTTGTAGTGCGGCTTCTCGTGGGGCGCTTTCTCCTCGCGCGCGGCCCGGTCGGAGCGGAAGAGCATCTCGCTTCTCCCTTGGGTAAAGGAGTTTTCAGTGAAATAGAAATGGACGTTGTTGCCCTGGGCGGTCAGTTGCCGAATCGTGCGTCCGGTTTTTTCATCTTTGATCTCGCGCCATTCGGCGGGCCATGTATCACCAATCACGGGTACCTCATCTGTGCGAGCGGCGAGTGAGCGGTATGCATCACTTATCGCTCGTTATGCGCCGCTTATTGATCGACCAGCGAACCATCACGATGCGAGCGCATTGCAATACTGCGCGGCAGAGCCGGATACAGCTCTTGTACATCGTCTGTCAACGCGATCCCCAGTCCGGGAGTGTCGGGAATAGTCACAAAACCATCCTCAAAATGCGGTGTGGTCACAAACATCTCGCTGCCCCGCAAGTCAACGCCGGCGTTCGTGTCCCAACCCGATCCGCTCCCACTGTTGGGGTATTCCTGGATCGCAAAGTTCGGGATGCAGGCGTCGAGTTGCAAACAGGCGGCCAGACTCAGCGGCGAGAGCGGGTTGTGCGGTACAACCTCGATGTTGTGCATTTCGGCAAGCGCGGCGATCTTCTTCGCGCCGGTGATCCCGCCGCACAAACACACTGAGACGCGGGCATACTGCACCCCGCCGCGCGCGAAGAGCATCTGAAACTCGTAGGGCGAACTGAACCGTTCGCCGGTAGCAATGGGGATGGGGATTTTGTCGGCGACCTGCACCATTGTATCATAACTGTCAGGCCGGATCGGGTCTTCGTAGAACATGGGATGGAAGGCCGCGATCGCCCGCGCAAACACCACCGCCTCGGCGGGCGTCAGGCGGCGATGGATTTCAATGCAGAGGTCGACATCCGCGCCGACCGCCTCCCGCGCCCTGCTGACGTTTTCGACCGCATCGCGGATCTTTTTGACGTGGGGCTTGAAATAGGGAACTTCCCGTGGTTCATCGAGAAAAGGATTCAGGTGCCCGATTGCCGTAAACCCATTCATCTTCAGATCAATGCAGCGTTCAACCATTTCCTCGCTGGTTTCGGCTTTCACGTGGCCGTAGACACGCACTTTGTCGCGCATCTTGCCGCCGAGCAGTTCGTAGATCGGCACGCCCAGCGCTTGCCCCTTGATGTCCCACAGAGCAATATCAATCGCCGACACGGCCCCCATCAGCGCCGCGCCCCGGAAATAGGCAAAGCGCTGGAGCATATTCCAGTGATACTCGATTGGAAAGGGATCTTTGTCGACCAGGTAGTTGCCGAATTGTTCGAGCGCAGTTGCCGCAACTTCAAGATGGCCCCACGTCCCCGCCTCGCCAATGCCGGTGATGCCGGCGTCGGTGTGAATTCGGACAAAGAGATAACGATCAACGAAGATTGGCTTAACGCTGGTAATTTTCATATGCGCAAGTTTCGAGCTTCACTCATTATTCGTTGCAAGAAAGTCCGCGCGGATCGGCGAAAAGCAGTCGATCAGTACGCTTGGCGTGCGGGTTACGATCCCGTGCCGCACGTTTGGCGCGACGTAGTAGCTGCACCCCGCGCCCAAGCGCGTGACGCGCATCTCGCCCTCGTGCTCCATATGCAGGTCGATTTCGCCCTCGATCACATAGCCAATCTGCTCGTGGGGATGGTTGTGGATGGGCGCGGTCATATCGGCGTCGAAGGTGAACTGCACCGCCATCATTCCCCCGCCATAACTCAAGAGCCGGCGTTGCGCGCCCTCGGGGGTGGTTATGGGTGGTTCTTGCCCGGCCTGAGCGATAATTTTCATCACAACCTCCTGTTTGCGCTTTCAATGTAGGTCACGTTGGAACGCTAGAACGTTAGAACGTTTCTGGCTTTAACAAGATGCGAACCCGCTGCGTTCCATTGGGCAGGGTCGCCGTCAAGCGGGTCAGCGTTCGCTCCCTCTGGTTGGCGCGGCACGCCTCTTCCAGGCGCGTCGCCTGAAACACCGCGCCCGCCGGTTCCTGGATTGTCAACTCCAGGCTTGAGCGAGCGCCAGTGATCTGGGCTGTCCCGCCGTTGACTGCGACCGAGTCCCAGGTAACGAAAACTTCTTCGATTGCAAGCGCTGCGCCATCGAACGCAAAGACATCCTCTAGCAACGTCTCGCCCGTCTGCGGGTCAAGGCGCAGCGTTCTGCGGGCCAACCTGAGTTGGGGCAGATCGTAGGCGTGATGCATCTCGATCTGGGCGAACTTGCTGCCATCGCGCTCACCGTGGCCGACGATTGTGCCGTAGAACTGCTTGCACCCGCCAAACTCGGGGCCGGGCGCCTGTAGCGTCCCGCCGATGCGCGGCACGCTGTGAGCATAGGAATTGTTAAACGGGTTATCGTAGCGGCCCTGGCGGAAGTATTCTTTGCTGTACAAACCCTGGCCGGGATCGCAGAGCAGACTCTCGCCATCGATGTGCAGGATGCATACGCCTACATCGGTATGGCTATGATGCCCGTCGTTATGCCCTGCGATTGCCGCCAGCACGACCGGCTGGCCTTGCGCCGTCTGCCCGACTAGCTTGATGATGCCGCAATCGGGCAGGAAGAAGTCGCGCGGCTCGGGAAATGGCGCCGTCTGGCCATCCCACCAGGCGGCGTTGCGCAGCATAATCGCTAGCTTGGCCGTCGCAACGCCAGAGCTATCGAGTTCATCCACAGCGACCACTAGCCCGCGCAGTTCGGCCACGCCGGTGCGCTCGGCAAGCCGTTGCGCAATGCCTGGCGCAATAATCAACGCTTCTTTCGCATCGCCAGGATTAATGTAATGGTTAGGCGAAAGACTCATGCCCACCGGGTAGCGGGCGATAGCGTGCAGGCGCGGAGCGGCGAGCAGGTCGAACTGACCGGCGGTTTGCTCGCGCAGCGCCTCAGCCAGCGTCACATAGTACATCAGGCCGTAGTTCCAGTAGCCGACGCCCTCGACCGAGCCGCCATCAGCCTCGAACCCCGTGGCGATGTAGGCTTCCAGCCCTTCCAACACCTGGGTCAGCGCCTCGGCCAGCGTCTCGATATCGTGCTCCAGACGCAGAAACGCCAGGCCGATGGAACCATTACAGACGCCATTCCAGTTCAACGCGCCCTTGTACCACCAGTGTTTGCGCCCGTGCGCCAGATACGGCTTGAAGATACGCCGTTCGACCTCCTGGCGCACGCGCTGGCGCACCTCAGGCGCCAGGAGGTCGCCGAGCAGATAGACCGTCTCGGCCAGGCTTGCGCCAGTCTCGGCGGCAAACAAGTCAATCGAGGCAGGCTCGCGAGTGAGCATCGTGTGCGCGCCCAGCGCCGTATTGCGCACGACCGGCGGGTCGATGTCCCAGTAGTCCGGTCCTTGCTCTTCGTGGGCGGGCAGCACCCAGGTAGTCTCCTCGCAAATCGCCCACAGCAGATCGTGGATGTAGCCGCGCAGCGAATTGTCGCCGAGCAGCGTCTCGAACACCGCGCGGGTGAGTTGCGAACGACGGGCGAAATAGACATACTGGTAGCCGTCCCGCGCGCCGGTATGCTCGAACTCGCGGTAGAGCGTATACGTCGTGGCCGCAATCGGCGTGAGCGCCGGCACGGCGCGGCGCAAAACATCACGCAGCGCCAGCGCGCTCGGCGACTGCCGAATCTGTGCGCCGAGATCCGTCTCCGGCGCGGGCTGTCCAAGCCAAGCCTTGAGTTGTTGCTTCGTGATTGACATCTGGTTCCTGCCAATAATGCGTTGCAGCGCCTCGATAGACCTTCGGCTCCGCTCAGGGCGCTTCCGTGAAAGATCTCAGCAACGGGCGCTTCGCGAAGCGCCCCTACGCGGCTTACCACACCGCCTCATCCCCGTATACGCGGTCACCATCCTCGCATCCGCTCGTCGTCTCGTTTGCGCGGATATCAAGGCGCGCTGGCCCGCACGACCAATTCCGGCTTGATGATGAGTTCGTTCTGCTCCGCCTGTTCGTTGATCAGATCGAGCAACATCCGCGCCGTTGCGGCCCCGACATCGTACTTCGCCACGCGCAGCGTCGTAAGCGCCGGCGTGACCAGGCTCGCCAACAGAATATCGTCGTACCCAACGATGGCAACGTCATCCGGCACGCGCCGGCCGATTTCAGCGCACGCCTGCAACGCGCCAACCGCGATCAGGTCGTTATAGCAGTAGATCGCGTCGATCGCGGGATGGATCGCGAGCAGCGCCTTTGTCGCCTGACATCCGTCCTCAAGGTATGGCGGGCAGTGCAGTATCAGCGCCGGTTCAATCAGATAGTCGGCGGCCTCTAACGCCCCGATATAACCGCTCTGATGGCTGCGGCTATTCTGCGAGGTTGGCGGCCCGGCCAGGAAGCCGATGCGCCGCCGCTGCCGCGATAACAGATGATTGATCGCCTGGCGCGCCCCATCCTGGGCGTCGATCCGCACCGAGCCAGCGCCACTGCCCGGCAGCGTACGATTGACTAGGACCGCCGACTGATGGGCCGCGATCAAGGGCAAGAGTCGCTCGTCGGGCAGGCGCGAACCGGCGACAATTACGCCATCGACGCGCTTGTCTTCGAGCAGTTGCAATACCGCCTCCTCGCGCTGGGGCGTTTCGGTGGTGTTGCAGAGGAACAGATTATAGCCCTGTTGCCAAAGCACATCCTCGACCCCGCGTGCGATCTCGGGCCAGAACGGATTGGAGATATCGGGCACCAAGAGGCCAATAGTGTGGGTGCGATTGGTCGCCAGGCTGCGTGCAATACTGCTGGGACGGTAGCCAAGCCGCTCGATAACAGCCAAGACCGACTCGCGGGTGGCCGGACTAATCTCCCCCTTGTTGTTGATGACCCGCGAAACGGTTTGCAGAGAGACGCCTGCTTCGCGAGCAACGTCAGCGATGGTGACTTTCATAATGGCGCCTTTATCGATACGAAAACAGTAATGTGAGCGCTGCCGTGAGCGGTAACGGGATTATATATCAAAAGCCGGAGCTGTCAAGCTGAACAAGACCAGGTGCTTGGAAGCTTTACCGCTTGATGCATTGAGCCGCCTCATCGCCTCATCACTGCTCGAATCAAAGGAACATCGTCAAGTTGAAACGGTCTGGTTTGAACCTTGTCTAGATTCCCAAGAGCGACACATGCACCTCGGCCTTCTTCAGGTAGCCCGGCTGGAGCGTCACCCCCCAGCCGGGGCGATCCGACAGGGCAACTTTGCCATCGACGACTTCGGGCAGCGGCTCGTAGATCTCCTCCGCCCAGGGCTGGTCGGTGTCGGCGCGCCACTCTTGATAGTGGTAGCAGGCCGGCATCGCCGCGGTCAGATGCAAGTTGAAGACCTGGAGCAGCGAGCGGTTCGGGCAGTGCGGGGTGCAAGGGATGCCCGCCATTTCGGCCATCTCGGCCACCTTGCGCGCCCGGCTCACCCCGCCGATGTAGCCGATATCGCACTGCACAATGTCCACGGCGCGGCGATCAATCATCCGCTTGAAGTGATGAAGCGAGTTGTCCTGCTCGCCGCCCGCAACCGGGATGTCGAGCGCATCGGCGACCAGCGCCGTATTCTCCAGTTCGGTGAAGGGACAGGGCTCCTCGAAGTGAAAGTAGTTGTACTTCTCGAGCAGTCGCCCGATCTTGATCGCCCGATGGGTCGAGAAGGCGCTGTTGGCGTCGGCGCTGATGTGAACGCCATCGCCCAGCGCCTCGCGCATCAGCGGGATGATCCGCTCGGTTCGCCCCGGCGAGGCGTCAGTGTCCAGACCCATCCGCCCGCCGATCTTGATCTTGACGCAGCGAAAACCATATTTGCTGACCAGGTCGGTCATGCGCTGGGCTTCCTGATCCGGGGTGATCTCGCGGCTCAGGCTCGATGCATAGACCGGCGCCTCGGTTCGGATTGCGCCGCCCAGCAACTGGTAAACCGGCTGCCCCGCGGCTTTGCCAAGCAGATCCCAGACCGCTGTTTCGACGCCACAAAGCGCCCGGTACAGGAAGGCGCCGGTGAATTTGTAGTGCCTCGTCAGGGTCTTGCGCGCCAGCACCTGGAGATCCCAGGGGTTCTGGCCAAGAAAGATCGGCGCAACCATCTTGTGCAACACAGCAGCCGTGACCTCTTCGTTGCGCAGGGCGGTTTGCCCAATACCCATAAGCCCGTCGTCGGTGAAGACCTGCACCACGGCCTGTTTTGGCGCGAGCAGGGTTTCGATGCGCGTTATTTTCATGGATGTAATCCTCGTTATTGTTGAGATGAGCGGATGATCCGATGAGATTCAGGAGACTCGCATCGTATTGTCGCACCCACACCTCATCGTCTCCGCGCATCTGCGCGTCCTTGTCTCCTCGTCTCCTCGTGTCCTCATCTCATCCCCACATACGCGGGGGCCGTCGCCTCGTTATCTCCTCGCCTCTTCCATTCTGATGCCCTGTTCGCCAATCTCGTAGCGTTCGCCCTGGACGATCAGCAGCGCCAGCGCGGACGAATGCAGGTCGTCGTAGGTCAGCAGATCGGTCTGTCTGACCAGCGCAAGATCTTCCCCGATCCGCGCCATCTCGATGTCCTTCACCCGCATCGTGCTAACCTCCGGCGGCGTCAAGTCGGCGTGAACGGGACAGAGCACAACCCCCAAGTTGCGCGTCGCGTCCAAGCCCGAGGCGGTGAAACGCAGGTGGTATTGCTGATGCCACTGATCTCTTGGCTTGATCCCCGCCGGCGGCGGATCCCACCCCTCGCTGCAGGAGAAGAAGGCGTTGTTGTGATACATGAAGTGTCCAGTGAGCGTGCTGCCATTGCGTTCGAGGCGAAAGCTGCGATGGTCGTTATCGACCTCGAATTGCGCCCAGGAGTGAATATTCCACTGCAACGCCGATTTTACCCCCGGCAGGGCGGCGAACTCGTCGATCAAGACAAAGCATTGATGGGCTTTCAGGAAGCAGACATGGCGGCGGCAACAGGCAGCCCGGTCGCTATAACTGGCGTCGGCATTACCGCGGAAATAGATCAGGCGTTCGTCCTCAAAGGCATGTTCGAGCGCCCCGCGCGAGTCATGCGAGCGCATCAACTGGGGCGCATCCGAGAGGGTGACGCAGTTGTGCGACTTGGTGTGCCAGACCCAATGGGTGTGATGATCCGAGCCAAAGCCATCGTAGTAGCCGCTGGGCATTGCCAGAATATTGCCTGCAACATGCAGGATGAAGTCGTTGTTGTTCGCATGAGCATGGCTGATCGAACCGAACGGCGACGCGCGAAAGATAAAGGCAATGTCGCTTTGAGGATCGCTCAAGTTGGTGCGGATCGCCGCCCAGCCTGTCTCCGGGAAGACTGCCAGCAGCGGCGCCGATCCGTTAGGAGATAGCCTATCCTCTGGAGTAGCAAATAAGTAGCGTTGTGGTGTCATAGTTGGTTCCTCCTTGTCGCGCGTTATGGATAGCTGTGCAGCCTCGATACGAAGAGCCTGCACATAGTCGGCGAACTGGCGCATCCCAGTTTCACGGTCGATGGTTTCGACGAGATCGGCGTAGGCATTCCAACGGCCCGCCTTGCGCACATCGCAGTCGCTAAACCCAACCCACTCGGCGTAGGGCGGCACACAGTAGCGCCGCCAGTGAGCGTGGTTTTGCCAGAACGGCCGTCGGTACAGATCGATACCGGCGCCGCGTTTGAGCGTTGTCGCAAACATGCTCATAATTGTCACATACGTGGTGGCGTAGTTTGGTCCTTCGGCCCACGCCCCGTCGTCGCCCGACCAGATCGGCCAGATCCCGCACAGGACTGGGCGCAACCAATCGAGCCAGGTTTGCGCTTCGGGAATGTACTCGGGGAAGACCAGCGCGATCTGCGCCAAAAAGACAATCTCGCGGCCAGAATGCGAGTCGAAGCGGGTAATGCCGTAGATCCCGCGATTATGCACATGGTCGTAGGTAATCTGGCCCCGCTGGCGAAACTTTTGGATCACCAGCGCCCGCTCTTCCTCGCTAAAATGTTCCCATACCCAATCGCAGACCTGCGGCCCGCGCCAGATAATCGACATATGCGCTTCGTCGTTGTGTCGAATGTGGCTCGATCCCTCGGGATTCCAGTGTGAGACCGAGACGAGGCGCTGGCAGGCGGCGCGAGCATAGCGGGCGTCGCCACTGGCGAGGTAAGCCAGCGCCAGTGTTTCGGCGCCACGCATGAAGCGCCGGGACTCCCACATGATCGGGCTCCAGACGCTGAAATATTCCTGGTAATTCTTCTTCTTGCTTGGCAGGAACGGCGGCTCGGACAGCTCGTGCGTCTCAGCGAGGAGTTTGTCGGCCTTGGCTTGTAATGTCCGCCACAGTTCGGCCCGATGGGTATGGCGTGATTGGCGCAGATCTGCAAGATCGGCGGGGCGAATGTAGATGCGCGGATGCTCTGAGCCCAAGTGACGCAGCCACTCGCCGGCGGGCGGGACTTCCAACGTCACGGCCTGGGGTGTTATCTCAAAGGTGAAGACCTCGGCCTCATCATGCTGCGTCGCCCATGTCCAGAAATAGCGCCCTGGCGCAAATGCTCGTTCGGGCAAGTAGATCGGGTCGACAAGCCCCGCCTGGTCGAGCGCCAGATCGGTGAACTGTGGATCGCGGGCCACCCGCAACCGGAAGTTCGTTTCGTCATCGATGGGCTTCCAGGCGAAGACCGGCGGGTTCGTGCGCGGGCTGGCCGCGTGACGCGGCTGGCGCGGATCGATATGCGGGTGTGGATGGCGATGTTCTTGTATCATTGTTTTTACTAATTACGTTGACACGTTGACACGTTCCAACGTTGTTAACGTTCTTGCCGATTAGGCATACGGATCGGCGGCGTCGCGCAGACCATCGCCCAAGAAGTTGTAGGCAAGAACGATGACCATAACGACCAGCGCGGGCGTGATCAGCCAGGGGGCTGTCGCGACGGAGCGAACGTTCTGCGCATCCTGAAGCAGCACACCGTAACTGATGATCGGTTCCTTCAAGCCAAGACCAAGAAAGCTCAAGCTGGTTTCGCCCAGGATTCGCCCCGGAATGCTCAGTGAGAGCGAGGCGATGATATGGCTGACGAACGAGGGCAACATGTGGCGGAAGATAATTCGCCGCTCGCCAGCGCCGCCAATCCGCGCAGACATCACAAAATCTTCCTCGCGTAGCGAGAGGAAGCGCCCGCGCACAACCCGCGCCATACCCGTCCAACCAATCAGCGAGAGAATGACCGTCATCGCGAAGTAGACCCACAATGGCGGCCAGGTCAAGGGGATTGCAGCGCTAAAGCCCATCCAGAGCGGCAAGCTGGGGATGGCGTCGAGGAATTCGATCATGCGCTGGATGGCCATATCCACGCGCCCGCCGTAGTACCCCGACAAGCCCCCAAGCGACACGCCCAGGATCAGGCTGAGAAACACGCTGACCAGGCCGATGCTGAGAGAGATGCGGGTGGCATGCACCATCCGCGAGAACAGATCGCGACCCAGCCGATCAGCGCCCAACAGGTTGACGTGATGCTCGGGATTGACAGTGCCAAACAGATGAACATTCGTCTCGAATACGCCAAACAGCCTATACGGTTCGCCACGCACGAAAAGCCCCAACTCGTAGCGCTGGGCAGGGTCGATTGTGAAGACGCGGCGTAACGCTTCCGGCTCGATCTCGACCCGATAGCCATAGACGAACGGACGGGCAAGACTGCCATCGATTTCAAAGATGCGGATCGATTGCGGCGGCGCGTAGGTCAAGGACGGATTGCTCTTCGTTGGATCATAGGGGGCGACAAACTCGGCAAAGATGGCAGCTGTGAAGAGAAAGCCAAGAAGAAATATAGCCGCAATCGCCACCTTATTCCTGCGGAAGCGCCACCACATCAGTTTCCACTGTGAGGCGGCGGCGACTGCACGGCTACTCGCCTCGTTGAGCTCCAACGCCTCGAGATCAAGCTCATCCTCGTGCGTGTTAGGCAGTTGCGGCTGATCAGGGGCGGCGGGGGCTGTTTGGTTCTTTTGGAGCCCCAAACGCCGTTTCAGATTTTGCGTCCAATTCATGGTTTATTCCCAGGTGAGATTGTTTTCGTTATGTTATTGATGTTGATACGTTGATACGTTGGCGTCTAAGAGCATGTCTGCAAAGGGTTCTGGAACCAGGCGGCCATGCTTGCGCACTCCAAAATTCGCTACACTTGTTCCTCTCTGCGACCAAGCACTTGATTGGCCTCTTGCTTGTTCAACTTGATGGACGACGGCTGGTCATCCCTGCAATCACAGCCGCGCGCCGCAAGCTCGTGCTCATGCTCGTGGGTACGCCTTAACACGAACATATCCGACAGTCCGATAGTCCGATAGATCGCCATTGGACGGCTCTTTGCATGCTTGTGTATGCGCATCACGCATGGGATGACTAACGTTCAAACGTTCAAACGTGCCAACGCATTACTGATAGCGAATCCGCGGATCGAGCCAGGCCAGCAACAGATCGGATATCAACACGCCGATCACCGAGAGAACACTCAGCATAAAGATGTAACTCCCAGCCAGATACATATCTTGTGAGAGCAACGCTTGGAGCAAGAGCGGCCCAGCCGTTGGCAGACTCAATACAATACTGGTGATGGTAGCGCCGGAAATCAGGCCGGGCAGCACATCACCAATGCCGCTGATAAACGGGTTCAGCGCTACGCGCACCGGGTACTTCGCGGTCAAGCGCCACTCGGTCAACCCCTTCGCGCGTGCGGTTTCGACATAAGGCTTGTTCAACTCATCGAGCAGATTCGCGCGCAGGATGCGGATCATGCCGGCAGTACCATTGGTCCCGATCACCACAATTGGGATCCACAGGTGTTTGAGCAAATCAAGCACCTTCGCCCAGCTCCAAGGGGCATTCTCGAACTCGGGCGAGAACAGGCCGCCGACGCTTTGGCCAAAATAGAAGAGCGCGATCCACATCAGCACCAACGCAAAGAGAAAGTCGGGCGTGGCCATACCAAGAAAGCCGACGAGCGAGAAGGTATAGTCGCCGACGGTGTACTTGTTCATTGCCGAGTAGATCCCAATCGGGACAGCGACAATCCACACGAACAGCGTGGTCGCGAGCGCAAGGATAAAGGTTAAAAACATCCGCTGCCCCAGGAGATCGCTGACCGGCTGCCGCCACTGGAGCGAGTAGCCGAAGTCGCCCCGCACCACCCCGCTGATCCACTTCCAGTATTGGATGTAGAGCGGCTGGTTCAGCCCATAGCGCTCCCGTAACTCCTCGATGCGTTGGATATCTATCTGGTCGCCGCTGGTTGCGAGACGCGCTTCGTAGGCGGTAAGAAAGTCGCCGGGCGGAAGCTGAATGATGAAAAAGGTGACGATCGAAATCGCAAACAACGTCGGAATAAAGTACAAGATTCTACGCAGGATATAATCTGCCATAGCGTATCCTTATCATGGTAAGGTTCAAATCAGGCTGTTCCCGCTCGTCATGATCTTGCCGAGGCGGTGACGCGCCTCTTCCGCTCATCTATTCATCCGCTCAACGCCTCCTCAACACAGACCAAGCAGAGCACAGCGCCTGAGCGGTTATGTTTCAGCTGTTGTTTTACTATTGAGCATCGTATTACCCTTGATCAAAGAAAAACTGTTCTGGGCGCGCCGCCCCAGGCTGCGGCCACTCGTGGGCGCTGAACATGACATCCGGCACATTGCCTATATTGTTCTTCACAATCCCATATCCATTGGTTGCCAGGAGTGTGCCGATGACCAGGAACTCATCCTTTGCAATCTGCAGGATCTGACGCATCAGATCGCGCTGTTTCTGCGGGTCGGCAGTGAGACCTAATTGGCGGTGGAGCTCGAATTGCTGCTTAATCGGTTCTGGCGGCTCTACTGCCAGAGGATCATCCGGCGATTGGTTCCACCCAAACCAGCCCATCCCAAAATGCGACTCGCGGCCAGAAGGCATATAAAAGAAGGGTTTCTGCATCACATTCATATCAAGGCCGCTATTCCCTGGCCAGGCGGTGGCGTCGTGATCATTGTTTTTGGTGCGGGTACGAAACAACGAGCGCTCTGATTGACTAAAGACGGCTTTGATCCCAACGGCCTCCCAGTTCTCGATGACGACATCCATCGCATCACGCTGGGTATCGCTTTCGACAATAATGGTGATAGTGTTGCCGTCCGGCCCAACCCGCATGCCATCCGCCCCACGGGTATAGCCCAGTTCATCAAGCCAGGCGTTGGCCTGGTCGGGGTTGTATTCGGTGAACTGAGTCGCAAATTCGTCATCGTAGAAGGCCGACTCGGGTCGGGGGGCAGCCTGCCAGGGCTTGCTCTGGCTCAGATACACAAGATCGTTGATAGCCTGGCGGTCGATTGCAACCGAGAGCGCCTGCCGAAAGAGCTTCTGGTTGTAGATCTCGCGCTTCAGCGGGTCTTTGTGGCTGAGGTTCAACGAGATCACCAGCTCATTCATGTTGTCGGTAATCGTATCGAAGAAGTCAAACCCGGCCCGCTCGCGGCTATCGGCCAAAACCGCTTTATTGGCCGGACCGCCGATACGCCGATCCTGTAGATCGATTTCGCCGTTTAAGGCGCTCAAAAGAAGCACTTCACGGTCGCTCACCAAGCTGAAGGCCAGCCGGTCGATGTAGGGCAGTTGCTGGCCTGCGGAATCGACTTTCCAATAGTAGGGGTTACGCTCGCCCTCGAAGAGTTGGCTATCGCCCAAACGAGCGGTAAAGAGCCATGGCGTGAGCGTGGGCAATTCGGGGTTCTGATTGCGCGAGTAGATGCCGCCAAATTCAAAGGCGACCTTTTCATCCCAGAGCTCGACCCACGAAGGGAGTTGCTGCTCTTCGGCTATCTGCACGACATCCGGATTGTAGTCGATGTGCCATTGCTTGGCGTACTCCGCCTGGTAGTGGACCATCTCTATCCCAGAGGGTATGGCCAAGTTTTGCAGAAACATCCCATGCGGTTGTGACCACTCGAAGCTGATGGTATATTCGTCGATCAGGGTGACTTTGGCATCCTCAGACTGACCATCAACGACAATCTGCATCCAATCGGGATGGTCGCCGTGTAAATCCTCGTTCCCCCGTATCTCGTTGGCCCAGAACGCAATGTCGGCGGTGGTGAACAGCTTGCCATCGGACCACTTGACCCCCTCGTGCAGCTTGAAGGTGTATTTGCGGCCTTCGTTCTCGATCTGCCAGCTCTCGGCCAGGTTGGGCTCGACATCGGTCCACTCGGCATTCCAACGCACCAGACCTTCATAGAGGGTTGACTTCGCAATCATCGACCCGTCATCCTCTTCCATGCCCATGCGCCAGACGCCGCCATACTGCCCAACCTCGCGAAGCGTCTGGACGACCATCGGTTTAGCGGGCAGGCGCTGGTCAACCGGCGGGAGGAGCCCCTGGGCGACTCGTTCCGCCAGCATCGGCGCTTCGGTAAACGTGGTCGGCGCCGTTGCGCTGGTTGGGGCGGCGGCGCTGGTTGGAACCGCTATGGTTGACGAAGTATCCGGGGCGGCAGTGGGGCTATCCGGGACAGCAGCAGCCGGGTCATCGACTGGCGCCGCTGAACACGCCGCTAAGAGACTGGCAGCAGTTGAGGTCGCAGATAGATGCAGAAACTTACGTCGCGATAGTCGCTTCGGTACTGCCATTGTAATACCTCCTCATTTTTACGTTGACACATGAGTACGTTAGAGCGTTAGAACGTTAGAACGTTAGAACGTTGACACGTTCTTTATTTCATGCGCGGGGCGTCGTTATTGTCGGCAGGGGCGCTCTGCGAAGCGTCTGGCCTGTTACACCTCCTTCGCTGGCGTCTACGCGCCAAAATCTAAAAATCTTTCAAGAAAACGATTTCCCTGGCTAGTAAGTGTATTGGCATTTTGATGTATGAAAACCCAACTGCAGGCGACCACCCAAACCGTCTATCAATCAGTAGCTTGCTACTGCCATAGTTGATATGAGTACTGCAACGAGACCTCCCGCCATAGCGCTTCGGAACGCTGCCTGCCGGCGTCGCCTTTCGCCGCGCTCAGAGTCTCGCACCTGTTAGCAGTACGATTGGCGCCTCTTTCAACAGGACACATTTCGTTGCAGTATGCGTTGAACCTTTCTTTACTTATACCAATTCAACGTACACATGACCCATGTCATGCTGAGTCCTTCGGCGAGCCGGTCCTGAGCCCTTCGGCTGCGCTTAGGGCCGCTCGCCGAAGGGCTCAGAACTGGCGGAGCGAAGCATCTCAGCTTGCTGCTGATGAGCTCCTTTGCTTCGTGTATCCTGAGCGCAGCCGAAGGACAGGATGACAGGATGCGGCATATCTAAAGCGAATTGGTATTACTACCTACGGCATGATGATGGATTTGACGCTTTCACGTCGACTTGCGCGCCATTCACAAACAGACGCACGGTCTTCGAGCCTTGCGAGGTATGGAATAACACATCATCGTTTGCCTTTGCAACGCCGCTGCCGCTTTCACTCCGGTGATAAACGTCCCAACTGAACGTGATGTCGTAGTCATTCTTGTTCCGAACCTGCCAGCGCCCATCACACATCGACGTGAGATTGAGCTTCTCGGGCGTGATGGTGCGCCAGTCGAACCAAGAGCGCTCGGGATGGTTGTCATATGCCGAGTTGGCGATGGCAAGCTGGTAGGTTGGATGCGCCCACGGCGACATATATTGCCCTTCGCCGCTGCCCGCTGCGCCATAGATCGCCATCTCGTCGTTGTCGATCAGCACGACTTCCTCGCGATAGTCGCCGAGAATGTCCAGCGCGTAGGCATAGACGCGCATATCCTCGTTGCTATCGACTTTGCCGTTCCTGTTCAAATCCGGCACGGGAAGCGGCGTCAGCGCCGGGCCGCCGTTGGCGTAGTAGAAATCTTCGACTTCGAAGAGCTCCCCGTTGTTCCAGGGAACACTTACAGCGCCATGTCGTGCGGAAAACGACTCGTCAAGGGTGCGATCACCGTCCCAGTCCATATGAAAACCGTCGTCGACCCGCAAGATAGTCTTTGGCTCATTGCCGGTGATATCGAAGACGCCGGTCTCTTCTGGGTCGCGGTCGCGATAGATCTCTCGCTGATAGGCAATCTCAATGCCTGCGGGTATGCCTCCCGTGACAGTAAACTCACCAATCGCGTTTATTTTGGCATCGCCATCTCTGTTGTTGCGTCCTGGCCGCTGATCTTCGCTCGGGTCGGGCAAGTCTTCCCGGATCCAGAGTGGCTGGGCCGTCGGGTTGCTCAGATCCTCAGCAGCATAGAGTGCGGCATACACATATTCGTGGCTAAGCAGCACCTCCATTCCTGAACGCTTGGGGTCGAAATCGCCGAAGAAGGCCCGGTCGAGATGATCGAAATAGTAGTCAGCGGGCTCCCACGCGGGCGGCGTGAGCCGGGCCATCTGTGTACCATCGTCATCAAGCGCCCATGCGCCAATAAATTCATCCTTCCCGTCGCCATCGATATCGCCAGTCCAGGGATAATGGGCGTAGATCTTCTCTTTAGTCGCGTTATCACCGGCGGTATGCCAGAGCAAGTTCAGCTTTTCAGTAAAGACAAAGATGTCGCCCTCGGAGTCTTCTTCAGTGAGCACTACAATGTCTTGCGGAACGTCACTGCCGCGCACATTGGCAATTGTGGCGTAGATGCGCAGGGTCTCTTCGCTGTCGTCACTGGTTGGGAGGGGGAATTTCCCGGTTCGCCCGTCTTCGTGTAAGGGAAACTGGCTGAATTCCCGCTCGACCGCGCCGGTTGCTCCATCGACGATGCGGACCACGATCCCATCGCTAGTTGCAAAGGGGCCGATCACCTCAGTGCGATTGTCCCGGTCGACATCCCAGAGGGTATATTTGTAGAAATACCGCTCGGGCGCTGGCGGCAGAGATACTGGGGCGTTGAACTCCCACAGCTTGGTGACGCTCGTGTCGCCGGCGTAGGTAAAGGCCTGCAAACGACTGTTGGTATAGCGGATAAAATCCTTGTAGACGCCGTCGTTGTTCAAATCACCGAACTGTGCGCTGGCACGGTAGAAATCCGGCGGCGTGGCCGGGTCGGTCGGGTCGGGCTGATTGAAAGGCCGTAGATCGATCTGCTGCAGCAACACAGGTTGTGGCAAGGTTGTGGTCGCGCTCGCATTGACTGGCGAGATGGAACTTGCGACAAACAACGCAGCGGTTAGTACGACAAAAACGGCAATGTTTGAGTATTTCTTACGGCGACACTGTCTGAACATGTTTTATGACCTCCATTGTGGAACATAGTGCAAGATTTTGCAGAATGCGAAATACCTACCAACACGTTTCGGTCAACCCGGCGAGTTTCCCTAACGCTTCCAGGTAGTAGAAATCCCCATAGATCAGCGAAACATCGACATTCTCATTCGCCGGGAGTTTGCCGGTCGCGTGCATCAGCAGGCCATCCTGGTCGGGTCGCTCCCAGGTGGCGCAGCGCGTGGTCAGCGCCTGAAGCAGATTCACGGCGGCGCTGTAGTATTGCTCCCCGGCGCCGTCCGGCAGCAGGCTTGCCAGTTCGAGCAGCCCCGACGCCGCAATCGCGCCCGCCGAACTGTCGCGGGGCGCAGTCGATGGATCGGGAACGCGGAAATCCCACGGCGGCACATATTCTGGCGGCAGTGCAGCGATGAAGTTATCGGCTATCCGTTTGGCAACCTCCAGATAAGCAGAAACGCCGGTATAGCGATAGGCCAGCGGGAAGCCATAGACTGCCCACGACTGGCCGCGACTCCAACACGAATCGGGGGCGTAACCCTGCCCGCCCAACGCCTCGATGGGGGCGCCGGTTTTCTGATCGAAGCGGATAATGTGGTGCGTCGAACCATCTTCGCGGACGAAGTAGCGCACCGCCGTCTCGGCATGGGCCTCGGCAACATTGCGGAAGCGTGGTTGCTTGAACTCTTCAGCGGCCCAGAACAGGAGCGGCAGGTTCATCATAGTGTCGATAATCACCATCCCACGCCGATCCTCGGTATTCCAGGCTTCGATAAAGTTGCCCGCCGGATTGAAGCGGCTCATGAGGAAAGAAGTGGCCAGTAAGCCGCGCCGCCGGGCAATAGGATCGCTTGCGATCTTGTAGCGCGCCACCGCCGTCGTTTGGAATTGAAAGCCAATATCGTGGTGCAGGCCATAGAGCAGATCACTCACAAATGCCTGCTCCAGTTCATCCTCAGCAGCCTTTGCCATCTTGAGCAGAGACGTGGCCTCAGTGCGACGGTAAACCTGCAACAATATGCCTGGCCAGAAGCCTGAGGTCCAAACATCGGACGCAAGCGGGTGATAACGACCCTGCACGCTCGCATGCAGAAAGGCGCCGCCCACCCGCTCGGCCAGATCCATCACTTTGCGTTCGACTTGCTCTTGGGCAGCGATGGCCCAATCCGGCGTTGTCCGTATTGTCATCAAGTCACTCCTTGTAGCAAGCGACACGAGGCGGATTCCATTTATTGCCGCCCCGTATCTTGTCTAAGGCAAGGTTTCAGACATGAGGGTGCAGGATTGACAGGATTGCTCTCACAGCCTGCATCGCGTCGTTCAAATCCTGTTCATCTTGTCAAACCTGTCACACCCATGTCTAGGCCGCTTTTGGTATTTCAACACCCCGCAACGTCAAATCCTCGGCAAAGTGGCAGGCAACGTAGCGGTCCGATTCGATCCGGCGAAGCGGTGGCGTTTCGACCTTGCATCGCTCCTGCACATAAGGACAACGCGGGTGGAAATGACAACCGCTTGGCGGGTTGGATGGGTCAGGCACTTCACCCTGCAAAACGATACGCTGCGAACGCAGGCGCGGGTCAGGTTTGGGCACGTTCGCCAGCAAGGCTTCGGTATATGGGTGCTGTGGAAAGCTGAACAGCTTGCTAGTCTCGGTCAGTTCGACGATCCGGCCTACGTACATAACCGCAACCCGGTCGGAGATATAGCGCACGACGCTCAAGTTGTGGGCCACGAAGAGGTAGGTTAGCTTCATCTCTTGTTGCAGATCCTGCATCAGGTTTAAGATCTGCGCCTGCACCGAGACATCGAGCGCCGAGACGGCTTCGTCGGCTATGACCAGGCGCGGGTTGACACTGAGCGCGCGGGCGATGCCGATGCGCTGACGCTGCCCGCCGCTGAAGGCGTGGGGGTAACGCCGCATGTAGTCCGGTGACAGCTTGACCTTGCGCAACAGATCGGCGACTCGCTCTTCCAACTCTTTGCCCTGCGCGATCCCATTGACAAGCAACGGCTCGCCAATGATTTCCATGATGTTCATCCGCGGGTTGAGCGAGGAGAAGGGATCTTGGAAGACCATCTGAATTTCTTTGCGGTAGGGCTTGATCTCGCGATCATTCAGGCTGGCCAGATCGACCGTGCTGCCCTCCTGTTCCTGAAAGAGGATCTCGCCATCGGTAGGCTTCTGCTTGTAGGCGCGCACGATGCAACGACCGGCGGTTGTTTTGCCGCAACCGCTCTCGCCGACCAGGCTAAGCGTCTCGCCCTGTTTGATGGTAAAACTCACCCCGTCGACAGCTTTGACTGTACCGATCTGGCGTTGCAGCAAGCCCTTGCGGATCGGAAAATGCATCTTCAGATCATTTACTTCCAGGAGGGTATCAGAATGCATTATTTGTTTCATTGGTCTTTCCCGTTACCAGAATTGAGAATGATTAATGGAGAATGGAAAGTCCTTCATTGCCCATTGTCCATTCTCCATTACTCCTTTAGGATATGCTGATCGTCTCTTGCCGCCGGTCTCCAGTCTCTGGCGCGCTGCTGGTTGAACCCGGTTTGTGATAGAGCCAGCAGCGTACATTTTGGATATTGTTCAGCGGCAGCAACTCCGGTTCATCGGTTTTGCAGATATCCAACTTATTCGCGAGCCGCTCGCGACAGCGCGGATGAAACCGGCAGCCGGTCGGGCGATTGTAGGGATGCGGCACCGAACCAGGGATCGCATCCAGCCGCTCGCGGGTCTGGCTTTCCAGTCGAGGGATCGAGCGGAGCAGGCCCCGAGTGTAGGGGTGTTGTGGATCGTGAAATAACTCGTCTACGGGGGCCTGCTCCACCACCTGGCCCAAATACATCACCGCTACGTCGTCGGCGATCTCGGCCACGACGCCCAGGTCGTGGGTGATGATTATAATGGCCATGCCCAGCTCTACTTGGAGCTGTTGCATCAGCTCAAGAATCTGGGCCTGGGTGGTCACATCGAGTGCGGTGGTTGGCTCGTCGGCGATGAGCAGGCAGGGCTGACAGATCAGTGCCATCGCAATCATCGCCCGTTGGCGCATGCCGCCGGAAAGCTGATGCGGGTAAGCGTCAAAGCGCTGATCGGGGCGAGGAATGCCGACCTTACCCAGCATTTCGATCGTGACATTGCGCGCTTCTTTCTTGCTTACCTGGAAATGCTGGCGAAAGTTCTCCATCACCTGGTTGCCAATGGTGTGAACTGGGCTTAGCGAGGCCATCGGCTCCTGGAAAATCATCGCCACTTCTTTGCCTCGAAACGCACGCATCTCTGGGCTATTTGGCTTGTAGTCAGTCAACTTCACCTGTTCACTGCGCGTTTCAAGGCCATTGTCGGCCATAGAATGGCGGTAAAAGCTAATCTCGCCGCCCACGATCTTGCCGGGCTTGGCAACGATTTGCAGGATCGAGCGAGCCATGATGCTCTTCCCGCAGCCGCTTTCGCCGACAACTGCCAGCGTCTTGCCCCGCCTGACCTGGAGGGTTGCACCATCGACGGCTTTGACTATCCCTTCGTCAAGGTAGAAATAGGTTTGTAAGTCTCTTACTTCAAGCAGCAAATCATTGCTCATGACGCTCTCCGCTTAGTACGTTAGTTACGTTAGCACGTTGACCCGTTGGCACGGTTGATCGGTGTTGATTGGCGTCCCTCTACGCCATCTGCGGTCCATTGCCAGTCAGCCGGTTGGCGGGGTCGCACATCTTCGCGTCTTCGTCTCATCGCCTCATCGTTTCCTCTGCTCCTCGTCGCATCCGCCCAATTACGCATAGGGATCGGCGGCATCACGCAGCCCATCGCCCAGGTAGTTGAAGGCCAGGACGAGAATAATCAACGCTCCAGCAGGGTAAATCAACCATGGCGCCAGCGCGACCGTATGGATATTCTGGGCTTCCTGGAGCAGAATGCCAAAGCTGTTCAATGGCGGCTTCAAGCCCAGTCCCAGGAAGCTCAGGCTGGTTTCGGCCAGAATCGCGCCAGGGATCGAGAGCGTCAACGAAGCGATGATATGGCTGTAGAACGAGGGCAACATGTGCCGAAAGATGATCCGTCGCTCTTTGACTCCCGACACCCGTGCTGCCATCACAAAATCCTCTTCGCGCAGCGCCAAAAACCGTCCGCGCACCACGCGCGCCATACCGATCCAGCCAACCAGCGAGAGGATGACCGTGACGCCGAAGAAGACCGCCAGCGGCGACCAGGTCAGCGGGATCGCCGCGCTCAAGCCCATCAGGATGGGCGTCTTCGGGATCGAGTCGATAAACTCCATAAAGCGCTGGACGACCATATCGACCCCGCCGCTGTAGTAGCCGGAAATACCGCCCAATGTGACGCCGATCAGCAGACTCAGCACAATCCCGATCAGGCTGATCGACATCGAGATCCGCGTACCATGGATCAGGCGCGAGAACAGATCGCGCCCCAGACGGTCGCCGCCCAACAGATAGGCCGTACCCTCGGGATCGGAGGCGCCGAAGAAGCGCCGATCGGTCTCGATAAGCCCCCAGAGTTCGTATGGTTCACCCCGCACGAAGAAGCCAAGCTCATACCGCTGAGTCGTGTCGTCGGTGAAATCACGACGGTAGGTCTCTTCGTTGAGCTGCATTTTGTACCCATACACATACGGCCAGGTCAAGCCGCCATCCTCGTCGAAAAAGCGAATAGACTGTGGGGGCGCAAAGGTAAGAGCCGCCCGATTTGTCGCCGGATCATAGGGGGCGATAAAATCGGCAAAAATTGCCGTCAGGTAATAGCAGGCGACGACGAATGTACAGAAGACCGCCAATTTATTCTTGCGAAATCGCCACCAGATCAACTGAGCCTGCGAGGCGGTGGCGATGCGCTGCGTCTCGGCATCAAAGCTGAGATCGTCCTCGAAGTCGCCGCCATCGCGACTCAAGCGCGCCGTGGAATCGCCCGAATTAGGGCTAGCTGGCTGAGGAGCGCTACGGCCCGGTTGTCGTGCATTTTCGGACAAGCTCATAGGTGACTCTCGTTCAGTTTTGCCGGTGTACTCGGTCGTTTTCTGAAACTAGCTAATACAAACATAGCCGATAGCTGATTATGAACCTGCGGCACACCAGAGCGTATGAAAATAACCCGAACAACGGCGCGAACCATGGGCTCTTTTCAGGGTAGACCGATAGCCGATAGATCAACATTGAACGGATCTTTTCAGGCATCAGCATGCGCACGGCATATGGATGACTAATCGGCTAACGTGTCAACCGGCCAACGTGTCAACGTGTCAACCGGCTAACGTTCCAACGTTCCCTCCCCAGTCCTGAGCCCTTTGGCTGCGCTCAGGACTGGCGCAGCCAAAGGATGCTAACGTCCCAATGTCAGTGATACCGGATCCGCGGATCAAGCCAGGCAAGCAGAATATCCGAAATCAACACCCCGACCATCGAGAGCACGCTGATGATCAGCAGATAGCTCCCGGCGAGATACATATCCTGGGCCAATAATGCGCGCAACAGGTATGGATCGGCGGTCTGTAGGTTGAGCACAATGCTGACAATCGCCGCCCCGCTGATCAGGCCAGGCAACACGCCGCCAATCCCGCTCACAAAAGGATTGAGCGCCACTCGCACCGGATACTTGGTGGTCAGATACCATTCGGGCAAGCCCTTCGAGCGCGCCGCTTCGACATAGGGCTTGTGAAGCTCGTCGAGCAGATTCGCCCGCAGGATGCGCATCAGGCCGGCGATGCCGCTTGTTCCAATCACGATCACCGGAATCCAGATATTGCTCATCATGTCGAGGAACTTGCCCCAACTCCAGGGCGCATCGATATATTCAGCCGAGAAGAGCCCGCCGACGCTTTGCCCGAAGTAGAAGAAGGCGACCCACATCAGGCAGAGCGCCAGCAGAAAGTCGGGCACAGCCATGCCGATGAAGCCCACAAACGAGGCGCTGTAGTCGCCGAGCTTGTTCTTGCGCAGCGCGGTATACACGCCGAGCGGGATAGCGACGACCCAGGTAAAGACGATGGTGATCACCGAGAGGGCAATCGTGAGCGGCATGCGCGGCCCAAGCACCTCGGCGACGGGGCGCTTCCATTGGAACGAATAGCCCAGATCGCCCTGGACAAAGCTGCTGATCCATTTCCAGTACTGCACATAGATTGGCTCGTCCAGCCCATAGCGCTCACGCAGTTGGGCGATCCGCTCCGTCGAGACGCCGGCGCTTCCCGACTCGGCGGCAAGTGCAGCCTCGAACGCGGTGAGATAGTCGCCCGGCGGCAACTGGATGATCACGAAGGTGACCACCGAGATCAAAAACATCATTGGAATAAAGAGCAACAAACGACGAACGATATACTGTGCCATGCCGATCCTCTATGTTGCTTCTGGTGCGGGACAAGCGTCTCGCCCCGCACCAAGCCCAATGAAAGCGTCGTGGCTTTCCCTTGGCAGAATCCGTTTCACGATTGCTTGATAAAGAACTGCTCTGGGGCAGCCGGTCCTGGCTGCGGCCAGGTAAAGGAACTGAAAAGCTGGTCAGGCGCGTTGCGGAAGTTACTGTTCACCAGGCCGTATCCGTTCGACGGCAAGATAGTGCCAATGACATAGAACTGCTCTTTGGCAATCTGCAACACCTGGCGCATCAACTCCTTCTGTTCTTCGGGGTCAGCGGTCAACTTAATCTGATCGTAGAGCTCGATCTGGCGCTTCACTTCGGCTGGCGGCTCCTCGGCAAGGGCGTTGCCCGGTTCGTTACGCCAGAAGTGCCAGGGCATGGCAAAGAAGGACCAGCGGTTGAACGGCAGGTACCAGCGCGCCTCCAAAATAACATCGGCGCCAAGCCCGCCTTCTCCGGCCCACAGCACGAGGTCGTGGTCGTTGCTGTCGACCCGCTCCAGCAACAACGAGCGCTCAGAGGGAGTAAAGTTCGATTGAATCCCGACCTCTTCCCAGTAGCCCATGACCAATTCAGCCGTATCGAGCGTATCGCTGCCGCCCTGCGAGGTCTCGATTGCAATGATGATCGGATTGCCATCCGGCCCGACCCGGAAGCCATTAGGCCCGCGAGTGTAGCCAGCCTCGTCGAGCCAGGTATTGGCCTGATCGGGATCGTACTCGGTGAACTGGGTTGCCATCTCTTCATCGTAGAATTCCGACTCGGGGCGAGGCGCAGCTTGGAAGGGCCTCCCCAGACCGAAGGTGAGCGTATCGATGATTTCCTGACGATTGATCGCAACCGAGAGCGCCTGACGGAAGAGCTTGTTGTTGTAGATCTCGCGCTTGACCGGATCTTTGTGGACAAGGTTGGGCGCAATAATCACATCGTTCATGTTGCTGGGAATCACATCGATGAAACCAAAATTGCCCCGCTCCTGGTTCTCGATATAGACCGCCCGCTCGTCGATGCCGCCAACCCGGCGATCTTGGAAAGTCCACTCACCGGCAGCAGCCTTCAGGCGCAAGACCTCACGGTCAGTCACCAGTTCATAGACCAGCGTGTCGATATAGGGCAACTGGTTGCCCTCGGCGTCGACCTTCCAATAGTATGGATTGCGTTCGAGGCGCACGATCTCGCTATCGCCCAGCGCATTCGTAAAGATCCAGGGCGTCAGTGTCGGCAGTTCGGGGTTCTGATTGATGGCGTTTGTGCCGCCCGTATCGAACTCAACCCTGACTTCCCAAAGGTCGATCCAACTTGGCAGGTTTTCGGCTTCGGCGAGGCTGGTGACTTCAGGGTTGAAATCGATATGCCACTGTTTGGCATATTCGGCCTGGTAGTGAGTAATCTCCAATGCACGAGGGTGAGCAATGTTCTGCAAGAAGAGGCCGTTTGGCTGTGGCCACTCGAAGACGATCGTATAGTCGTCGGGGGCGCTGATCTGCGCCTGCTCGTCGCCGACACGCAACCAGTCCGGATAGGAGGGCGTGAGCTCTTCATTGGGCAGCACATTCTCAACCCAGAACATAATGTCGGCTGAAGTGAAGGGCGTTCCGTCGGACCACTTCACACCTTCGCGCAGAAAGAACGTGTACTGCGAACCATCTGCATTGACTTCCCAGCTCTTGGCCAAGTTGGGCGCAACGCCAGTCCATTGGCGATTCCAGCGCACCAGTCCATCGTAGAGCGCCGTCTTCAGGATCAGCACGTGGTCATCGGAGCCGACCATGCCCATCCGCCACTCGCCGCCGTATTCGCCAATCTCGTCGATCACCTCCACGACCATCGGTTCCACAGGCAGACGCTCCTCGACCGGCGGCAGCGAACCCGCCGCGGCACGCTCGGCCAGTGCAGGAGCTTCGTTGAATACACTGGGGATGTCGACAAGCGTGTCGTTCGGGGCTGACTCAACCGCAACAGCGGCAGGAAGTGTCGACGACGGCGCCGTATCTACAGCGGAGTGATCCTCTGACGCACTGGCGGATGTGTCGGCTGCTTCCTGCTCAGCGGGTGAGGCGCCGGCACAGGCTGCTAACAAGCTCAACGCAAGCAAAACTTTGAACATTTTCAGAAACAATTGCTGTGCCTTTTGGCTGGTCATTTTCATAGACCTTTTACCTCCTTGTTTCGGGAACAGCCTCATTCCTCTTTTGGCAGGCGCACTCCTGCGGCTAGGATTTCGGTTCAGTCGTCAGGCTTGGACATCGGCAATCTGCGCATGCGATGTTCAAGAAAACAATCGTGTTACAGTCGGTTGGGGAATTCCTTTGCTGTCAATGCCAAAATCCAAGGCTCTGTGCGCACAGGGTGATGCATCCCTGCTCTCCGCGCATCACCGCGTCATCCTCTCCGCGCCATCATCGCCTCGCTTCATTGCTGCATCACGCCATTCAGGGCAGCGGTGTGATCTGGAGGACAAGCTGCATTTTTTGCACCGGCATATGCGGTTCCAGCTTAATCCGCCGAACCGGTCGAGGGCCGCCGCGCAGATCAACATCAGGGATTGTTTCAACAGTTGCATACAAATGCTGCGCATCGTAGTTGATCAGCAGCTTGCCAACCGCGCCGCTGATCACGAGTTGCCCTGGCTCTTCCTCGGCGACCGCGGCAAAGCTGATCAAAACACAGGCATAGGAGCCGGGCTGCGAGCGAAAAACCACCGTATCGGTGAGTTCGACCCAACCCGTCGGGGTCGAGCGTACCAGCGCAACCCGACGCCCCAATCGCGCCAGGTCAGCCTCTGGCGGGTACGCCGCAGCGAGATCCAACTCTAGGCAATCGCGTTCGGCATCCATCACATAGCGGACATTGTCGGCACGAAATGTTTGGCCCGTCCCTTGCTCGCAGCCATTGACATACGGGACGCTGTGGCCAAGCGATCGGTTGGCCAGAAAGGTATAGCGTAGGTCTGCCTTGAACGAATCGCGGTTGTAGCGCATAGCGCCCAACTCGGCTAGCAGCGACTCACCGCGCCAGTGGACGATAAAGCTGCCAACATCGTTGTGATTGTGCGGCTCGTCATTGTGTCCGCCTTTTACAGCCAACACGAGACCATTCGAGTCAGCGGGCGTTGCGCGGGCGATCAACCACTGTACATCAGAAAAGAAGTCGGCTTTGTTCTTCTCCATCGGCGGTTGGGCATTGGCCGACTCGTCCGGATACCAGAACAGATCGCGTATCTTCTCGCCTGGACCACGCCCAGTCAAGGTGCGGCGCTGTGACCCAACAGGGTCGAGTGCGGCGAGCGCAGGCAGATCATAACGCCCAGCCAAGAAATGCAGCAGCGCCCACTGGGGCTGGCGGTTGACGCCAGTGTCGGAGAAGGCGACGAAGCAACCGGGACTGAGCTCGACACGCATTGGGAAGGCTGCAATCTGGCGCAGCCGCGGATCGTCGAACAGATCGATTCGGCCTTCGGTTTGCGTAGCGATCAGATCGGCTAGGGCGACAAAGAAGAACATCCCTTTCTCCCAGTAGCCCACGCCCTCCGCGCAGGCGCCGTCGCCGCCGAACGTTGCCAAGTAACGCTGCATCCCGTCGATCGCCTTGGCCAGCACGGCGGCTAGTCGATCCAGATCGCATTCCAGATAGAGCGCTGCACCCGCCGTACCACCGGCGCAGACCGGCATCCAGTTGTTGATCTTCTTTTTGCCGTAGCCCAGCCAGAGATAATCGTTGCGTTCCAGGAAGGCGTCGGTGCTGCGCCGCCGGACTTCATGCCGTATCCGGCTGCGCAGGGCGGGATGTAACGCATCACCGAGCAAATAATCGACTTCGGCCAGGGTAAACGACGTAATCGCCGACCAGAGATCGATCAGCGGAATCTGCGGGTCGGGCAGAATATAGGGATAGTCTTTCCCGTGCGCCGGAACAACCCAGGTGCTTTCTTCGCAGATCGCCCAGCCATCATTCAGAATGGCATCGGCAAAACGACCTTTGCCCTCCAAACACTCGGCCAGGGTAAACATGATCAGGCGTTCGCGTCGCCGATCAATTGGTTTCTCGTAGGGTTCGCGCTGCCCATCGCGCTGGAAGGCGAGATAATCGGTGGCCAGCGCTTGCGGCGTCGGCTCGTGCAGCGCCTGTTCAGCCCAGGCTAGGATATGCTGCGGGATGCGCTGGCCGCGCAATCGTTCCCAAGCATGACGATCGGCATGAGTAGGGAACGGCGGATGTCCCTTTGCCTCACGGAGGATTGCAGCAATTGTTTCACTGTCAAACGTCGGTATCAAAATAACCCTCAATACCAGATGAGCTCCACATTTGGGGACGTACTCATCACTTAGTCGCTCGTCATTCGGTTGACGCTCTCCCGCTCGACCAGATGCACGCCGAGAATAATCCGCTGCGGCGCGCCCTCGGGGTTGGCGGCGCGTTCGCTTAGACGGCGCACCGCAACGGCGCCCATTTCCAGTTTGGGAACGTGGATTGTCGTCAACTGGAATTTTGTCAGATCCGACAGATCGATGTCATCGAACCCGATAAGTGAGACATCCTCCCCCGGTTGTAGGCCCGCTTCAATCAGTGCGACCATGGCGCCATAGGCGCTGATATCGTTGATGCAGAATAACGCGGTGAACGTTCGATCTCTTTGCAGTAACTCGCGGACCGCATCGCTGGCCGATTGGGGCGACATCGACGACCGGATCACCAGATGCGGATCATATTCCAGGCCAGCCTCGCGTATGGTGTCGATATAACCTTGCAGGCGAAGTTGGGTGGTGTAGCGCTCACGTCCGTGCAGGTAGGCGATACGGCGGTGACCCGCAGTGATCAGGTGTCGCACTGCGTACTGAGCGCCGGCGTAATAGTCGGGTAACACTGCATCAACCGGCTGGTCGACAACGTTGTTGAGCAACACAACCGGCAACTGCTGCTCTTGAACGGCGGCGACATCGTCGCTGGTAAATGGTCCGATCAAGAGGATGCCCGTCTCTTCGCCGGCATCGAGCGCAACGAGTTGGTTCGTAAGCGAGTCGCCGTCGTCGTGAGCGAAGAGCATCGTCAAACGCTGGCGACGGCATTCGGCTTCAACCCCCTGCAAAATATAGCCATAAAAGTCGCCCAGCATCGAGGGAAGAGCAACCCGGTTGTGGACGCGGACAAACAACACAACCTTCTGGAGAGTTGTTGCCTCTTGTTTACGTGTACGCTCGCGCGGGCGATAGCCAAGCTCGGCGCTGACCGCTAACACACGCGCGCGCACCTCTTCAGAGACGTTTGCTGCGTTGGTGAATACGCGCGAAGCAGTACTGAGCGAAACACCAGCAGCTTCAGCGACATGGCGTAAATTGGACATCAATCAACACCTCTCCTCATGTGGGCAAGGAGCGCAACTTCGCACCTACGATGGAAAGCTCGTACAGTTGGGCCTCGATAACTCTGTACTTGCAGATGAGCCGCGGCGCTGAGGATACGATGTCCAAAGGCGCTTGGTATCATCACCTCAAAACCAGAGAACTATCGACGTTGTTCTGTACTCGGATATTAGGTTAAGGAAAGCTATATACCTGGGTTGTTAGGGGACAGTTTATCAGGTTTTCTGAAATATGTCAAGATGTATTTCTGAAATTTTCAAGAAAACCTTGATCGTTTTTCATGGAGATCGCGTACTGCGTATGATGTTATGTATTCCTGGGTTGTTACACCGCGACGGATGAACCGCACTGCATAGCAGCCCGCTATTGACTTCACGCTCTTTTGAAAAGCTGTTTGAAAAGCCGACTGAACAAGCAAAAGATTGCTCAAGCTATTTGGGGACAGATAGAAACGGATGTGCCGGTTTGTGAAGTGCGGCAACTCTACTTGCGCGCGGCAGCATGGCTGTCGCACTCCATAACGTGTTTCAGAAAGACATTGAGGATTGCGAGCTTGCCGCCTCTCGGTTGCCAACCTCTGCCCAGCGCTCGATCAGGCGCCGCAGGACTACCTGGGGATTCGCGGCCTGCATGACTGCACCCATCACCGCTGCGCCCGCCGCCCCCGCGCTGTAGCAAGGGGCGATGCTATCCGGGGTGATGCCGCCCAGCGCGACAACCGGTATCGGCAATGTCGCTGCCACGCGACGCAACTCGTCCAAGCCAAGAGCTGGACCGTACCCCGGCTTGCTCTGGGTTGGAAAGATCGGGCTGAGGGTGACATAGTCCGCTCCGTCGGTTGCGGCGCATTGCGCCTCGGCCAGGGAGTGGGCCGAGACGCCGATCCATCCGTCTGCGCCGAGTTGCTGGCGTGCCGCCGCAACCGACTGCCCTTGAGGCAGATGGATCGCATTGATGCGGCATGCAGCAGCAACTGCAAGGTTGCCATTGACGCTGACGGTCGCAGCATAGGGTTGGGTTGCCGTAATGATCATCTTGACCAGCGACGTCAGTTTGGGCGGCGACAGGTCTTTCTCGCGCACCATGATCCAGCGACAGCCGCCCGCCAACGCCATTGTCACGACTTCGAACAATGGGCGTCGCGCCAGGGTGCGGTCGGTGATCAGCAAGAGCGGCGGCTGGGGCAGTTTCATATGCACGTCAATCTGGGCGGACACGCTGGTCCACCCTTCGTCTCATCTCTGGGCGGACACGCTGGTCCACCCCTACCGTCTCGTCTATTCGGCGCTATCGATCAAGCCGACGCTCGAGGTAGAGGCCTGGGCATACAGCCGCCGCGGGATACGTCCTGCCTCGTAAGCTAGGCGACCGCTCTCGATGGCGAGCCGCATCGCCCGTGCCATCTTCACCGGGTCGCGCGACCGCGCGACCGCGCTGTTGAGCAGTACGCCGTCGCATCCCAACTCGAGCGCAATCGCCGCATCAGAGGCCGTGCCCACACCGGCATCGACGATTACCGGCACGTGGCAGCGTTCACGAATGATTTGCAGGTTGTAGGGGTTACGGATGCCCATCCCCGACCCAATTGGCGCGCCCAGCGGCATCACGGCGGCGCAGCCAATGTCCTCCAATTTTTGGCAGGTAATCGGGTCGTCGTTACAGTAGGGCAAAACCACAAAGCCGTCGTTGACAAGTTCCTGGGCGGCGCGGAGCAGATGCTCGACATCGGGGAACAGAGTTTTATCATCGCCAATGACTTCGAGTTTGATCCAGTTGGAGCCGAGGGCTTCGCGCGCCAACTGTGCGGTAAGCACCGCATCGCGCACAGTGTAGCAGCCAGCGGTGTTGGGCAGAATGTGGCAGCGCCCGCCAAGCAGATCGAAAAGGCTCTCACCCCCGCTGTCGCGGCTGGTCCGCCGCATTGCGACAGTAACAACCTCGGCGCCGCTGGCCTCAATCGCATCGAGCATCACTTGATGATTCGGGTATTGCGCCGTTCCAATGAACAAACGCGACTGAAACGTCTTGTCTGCAATCGTCAAGGTATTGAGCATAGTTTATCTCCTTCCTATAAGGTTGTCTGGAAAACTCTCGGCAAGGCCTTTCAGGTGCAGCGTTTGGGGACTGTTCTTAGAGGCTGTCTGAAAAGGGGTATGGAATGCGGCAGCCATGCTGCCGCGCGCAAGCACGGCTTGCGCATTCCACATGTTGACGTGCTGATGCTCCGCTCCATCCCAGTTTGTGC
>JAKSDJ010000661.1 GCA_022360155.1 Chloroflexales bacterium
CGTCATGCCCAAGCCGCTCGGGGATGCTGCTCGTGCTTTGATGCTGGTGATCTACTATCAACGTCGCAACCACGCCGCCTACCTGTCGCCCCGCAAACGCAAGCTTGCCGAGTTAGCCGCCTTCGACTCTGCGTTGTAATAATAGTGAGGAGAATTAAGATGAAAAATACTTGTATCCTGTATCGCCCTGTTGGTTTATATGAGATGGAATGGATTCTGAATGCCAACGCAAGTCGATTTCCTCCACGTAAACCAGAGCAACCTTTTTTCTATCCCGTACTCACACACTCCTATGCACAACATATTGCGCGGGAATGGAATGCGAACAATAGCGACTCCGGATTTGCTGGATTTGTCACGCAATTCTTTGTAATGCAAGATTATGTTGATAAACATGAGGAACACACTGTTGGTTCCTCAGAACATCGAGAGTTATGGATTCCTGCTGAATCACTTGATGAATTTAATCGCCATATCATTGGGCAGGTAACCATAGCGGATGCTTACTATGGAAACCATTACACTGGCATAATCCCAGAAAAGTTTCTGCTTCGCGAACGCACTGCTACAGAGCAACTCATAGTGCTTGGGGATATTCTTGAGTACAATGGCATGGACTTTATTAGTGAAATAATAGCTCATAAGACAATAATTCAGCTTAATTTCGCTTACTGGAAGGATTATGCGTTTCGCCCTGAAGACATAGCACCAGAGCAGAGAGAAAAAATCATCCAAGCCATTACTAATGTGTGGCGTAACAAATTTCCGCAGACACCACTTTGTGGTCTACCGCAAGCCGGTTGATGGAGAATTCTCGCATATATACTCGTAGTTGTTTGGCATCCTGATACGATGGTTACTCGATCAAGGATGCGAACCTGATACGTCAACCTGCAACGGGTAAATCTGAGGTCCAATAAAGAAACCACGAAGCGGCAAACACCTTCTTACCAAGACTTCAGACCACAATATCTCCACCGCTGCCTATGACTGCCCCATCGCCTGACGCAGCAGAATCGCACAAGCTGCCAATACAACGACGACGGCGTGCTGGTCCAGCGCGGCGCGACCCACTATACCCAAGACCTGGCCGCCGCCCTGAGCCAAGTATTGAATGACGGCACGGCCAACTACGTCTACGGCATGGACCGCTTGATGACTGACGACGGCATCGCCCAAACCTGGTACCTGGGTGATGCGTTGGGTAGTGTGCGGATGACGTTGAACGACAGCGGCTCACTGCAGTGGACGGTGGGCTACGACCCGTGGGGCACACCACAA
>JAKSDJ010000135.1 GCA_022360155.1 Chloroflexales bacterium
CGCCAAAGTCGCGGTTGATCGCCGGATTGTCCCAATCGACTAAGCTGCTATTGGGCAAGACTTGCGCCCAGCTAGGGAAGAGCATATCAGCCTGTTTCAACGACAGAAAATTCTCGCCATTGATCCAGATCAGGTCGACATTACCGGGATCGATCCCCGCCTCTTTCTCGCTGAGCACCTGGTTGACAACATCGACCGTATCAGCCACCGGCACCCGGTTGAGGGCAATATCGTAACGTTCCGCGAGCGCCTGCCCGTAGAACGTGTCCACGAAGTTGTTGATACTCTCCGAACCGCCCCACATATACCAGTTCACCGTTTGCCCGCTTGCTGCCGCAATGACGCTATCCCAATCAGCAAGATCGAAGTCGCCAGCGTTACCAGCCACCGGGTCGGCGGTTGTAGCGGCCGGGTCGACGGCTGTAGTTGTTGCTGTTGGCGCGGCAGGGGTTGACGGTTCAGCCGTCGGTGTAGTGCCAGTAGCTCCTCCGCAAGCCACTAACAAGACGACGATGCCAAGAATAACAGGAGTTTGCAAGAAACAACGCATGGTCATATTCCTCGTGCTACATTTTAACAAAGCTGCCGCCATACTATTCAACGAAAGGCGTAAAGTCATAAGATTTTGCAATGATACGCGGCTTGCCGCCGAGCACCCATGCGCAACCCTTTGCTTCTCTACCCCAGATAGTGTTACGCAACCGCGCACCGGACTGGATGCGCACTACTTAACAAGAAGAGACTCAGGGAAGAAGAGACTCAGGCAAGCTGTATCTTCCCTGGCCTCTTCATATTGCAGACATTGCACATTAAAAAAGCAACTTTCACGCCTGCGGCAACCGCGCCCCCGCCTTCTGGCCCGACTGGCGGGGCGGGGCAACAAAACGATAGCGTATATAATTCAGAATTTCGGCCTTCAAGTTGGGCAATGTCTCACGCATAAAAGCGTCGGCGACCTTCTGGATGCCGCCCGAGAAGGTTGGATAGGGATAGACAAGCCGGTAGATTTTGTAGAGCGAAATCTTCTCAGTGATTGCCAGCGTAAAGAACGAGAGTATTTCCGAGGCGCGCGGCCCGACAATCGTCACTGCCAGAATGCGCCCGGTCAGACGGACGGCATCAACGATGATGAAGCCCGTAGTGACGCCATCGGTGTAGCCGCGATCGAGTGCGGACAACTCCACCCGTAACCGTTTGACCATCTTCGGGTGATAGCGCTCGGCGATCTGTTCCGGTGTCAGGCCGACCCTGGCCACCTCGGGGTCGCTAAACGTTGCACTCGGGTAGAATGGTTCCGGGCTGCTCGCTGGCAAGAAGGGAAATGCGATTTTCTGGACGACCCGCCGGCCCTGAGCGTTCGCCGAGTGGGTGAAGTGCGAGGTTGGCGTGACATCGCCAATTGCATAGATGCCGGGTACATTTGTCTGGCCATAGCTATCGATTTTGATGCCATCCTTATCATCGAACGCTACACCCGCTTGCTCCAAGTTCAACGTATCGATGTTACGCACCCGCCCGACAGCGAGCAATACTCGATCAGCGCCTTCGATCGTCGCCGGCACGCCATTAGTCAGAATGTGCAGCGTATTCGTCGCTTCGTCGTATGACTGGGGCTTGGCATTGTAGTACACGGCAATATCGCGCTCGGTTAGGGCGGTATGCAATGCCTCCGCCGCCTCGGAGATGGCGCTGCTCATCACGCGCCCGCCCCGAGTGATAACGCTCACCTGGCTGCCCAGTTTGCGGAAGGCAAATGCCATCTCCATCGCAATCACGCCAGAACCGACGATCACCAGGTGACGCGGCGCATCTTCGATCTCGAACAAGCTCTCGTTGGTCAGCATTCGTTCGGTCGGGAGACCGGCAATATCCATATGGCGGGGCCGCGAGCCAGTTGCAATAACAATGTTGTCGGCGCTCAGCTCCAGAAGCGAACCATCAGGCTGAGTGACTTCCAACCGCTTGGGCGCAAGGAATCGCGCCTTCCCCCAAATCAGATCCAGGTTTTCCATATGCTCGACCTCGACGGTTTCACGGTCGCGCAGTTGGTTACGCTTGGTCTGAACCTCAACCAGAACCGACTGGGATGGCAACTCGACATCACGATCATTAACCAGGTGGATCAATGTCTTGGAAGGAACACACCCAACGTTGGTGCAATCGCCGCCAATGAATTTACCCTCAATCATCGCCACGCGGCGGCCTAGCCCAGCCAGGCCAATCGCTACCGTCATACCGCCAGAACCCGCACCGATAACAATCGTTTGATATGTTTTCGTTTCAGAAATCACAACTCCTCCATTTCCTTTATAGAGTAGGCGTTTCATCGCCACAGATTATGTTCACTCGCCACGTTTCGCTTCACGTCGCTTGAAGTAGCGCGAGAGCAGCAGGCTACCGACAAAGAGCACAACCGACGCCACCAGCGTCCAGGGGTTGAGTTCCGGGCGGAAATTCTCCATAAACACATCGTCAATCCGTACTGACGCGCCAGCAAGGACAAAGGTAATCGTTCCAGGGATCGAGCCAAGAATAGTCGCTAAAATAAAGGCTTTGTAGTCAATCCGGAGGAAGCCGCCCAGGTAGTTGACCAAATCATAAGGAAGATAGATGAAGCGCATAATCAGAATGGTCTCAAAACTATTTTGTCGCATCCGTTCGGCGTAGCGCTGCACAATACCCTGCGAGTCGGTCTTCGAGTCGCTCAACACCCCGCGTCCAAGCACGCTGCCAAGAAAATAGGCCACAGTGGCCGAAATATTACTCCCGATCACAGTATAGATGACACCGAAGATCGGCCCAAATAGCGAACCAGCCAACAGAGTCAGGACGATTGCCGAGAAGAACGCCAGCGGACGTACCGCGTAGATCAAGATATAGATAAGTGGGCCAAACGGCGTTTGTAATAACCCAACCACATCGCGGAGAATATCGGTTGGCGATTTACCGGTTACAAAGCTGTAAGTTACGATTCCGCCGACGAGAAAAGCCCAGATCACGATAGCGAACAGTTTTTGTCCATTCCTGCTCAAAAAGGAGGATTGCTGTTCGGTCTTTGTTATTGTTGAACCTTTAACCATGCTGCCGCTCCCTTGTGGATACAATTCAAAATCATACATATGCCAAAATTGTGCGCCTATCAACATACAACTCGTGTAGACGCCCAAGCTTATCTATGCTCAACGCAAGTAACGAATGGCCCATACCAGGCGCTGCACTGCGGTGACAAAAACCAGCAGCGCCATAAGCAAAAAGAGCGGAACCATTGCCCCCGGAAAGAGCAGGAACAAGATATAGAAGGCAATCGTCTCAGCTCCCTCGATCAAGCCGCCAGGCATCGTGATGGTAGTCATTTCGCCCTGTTCGGATGCGCCGTGCTGGCGTTTCTCCATCAGGGCGGCCATATACATCCACGATGCGCCATTAATATAGAAACTGCTGAAGAGCAATGCAAGACTCATGTAGCCGGCGATTGTATTGACCCCAAGTGCCAGACCCAGGGGAACCGCCGCATAGACGAGCGTATCAAGAACAATATCAAGATAGCCTCCCAGATCACTCTGCTTGTTATACAAGCGGGCGATGGTGCCATCGAGCCCATCAAGGACACGATTGAGCGCCCACAAGCCTAACCCTAGACCATACAGTTGCTGCCAGGCTGCACCAGCCGAAGCTAAACCGACGACACAGGCTGCAACAGTTACGACTGTTGGATGTACTGAGTGCAACAAACGCCCTGCTACTGGTGCGAGAATGTGCTCCTTGGGATAGCGTAAGACTTTATCAATCATCGATACCTCGTCAATTCATAACCCTTGCAGGTAACATTACATTGGTCTTCCCGCATCATAAAACGTTACACTCGGCTGAGAAGAGATTTGCTAACGGTATCGCCAACAAATTTTACCGAATCGAGGATCACAGACGAAAGCCCCTACAATATGATCATATTTTAAACAAACAATTACAGAACACAGGTGCAACTGCAAGATTAACCACCCATGTACTATTCTAGATACAACGATTCGGTTAGGTAAGGACTGTCAGAAAGATATATACAAAAGCAACGGCCATTTGTATTACATCGCCTGGAGCGCTACCAGATGCAACACTTCCATACATAGTATTGATCTGCTGTTTCAATAGCGCAATCTTCTTTGCATTTGCCATACCACCCTTAGGCGGTGAGCGAAAGCCGATTGAAAGCGGCTCGGTGTTGGCTTCACAAATACTTTAGGACTGCTTTATTATCGAGGTGAGGTCTTACACTCTCATTATACCTGTATTTCAAATATCTTACAGGTTGGAGTGATTTCGTTAGCGCTCTGCGCGGGTAGCAAGACTTGCTAGAAGACTCGGTCGAGGAAACGATGAACCGCCTCGGCCACCAATTGCGGTCGCTCCATTGGGACCATATGGCCGCCATCGATCTCGACCAACTCGGCATTTGGCGCATAGCGCTGGAGTTGGCGCCAAGAACGGTCAATGATCAAATCTGAGTTTTTGCCGCGGATAAGCAGCAGCGGCTGAGGCGCTCGCGCTACCGCATCCCAGGTGTCAATCGGTACAAGCGAGAAGATCCGGCTCTCCCATGCCGAGGGCCAGGCCAGGGTCACACTCCCGTCCCCATTGGCACGCAGGCCGCCTTCGAGGTAGCCTTCTAGGGCTGTTGGGGAAAAATCAGTGAAGACGCCTCGCCCCTGAAAGCGCTCGCGTGCAATCGCCACACTCGCGAAGACGGTGCGGCGGCGGCGGGCGCCGCGGGCGAGGGGACTCATATGGTCCATGTTGAACTGGCGCAGCAACCAGAGCAGTGGCAAACTGAGGCGCGGCATGATCACCGGGTCAACCAACACCAATGCACGAAAGTACTCAGGCCGCTGCAAAGCTGCGTACATCGTCATGATCCCGCCAAGCGAGTGGCCCATGCCGATCAGCCCGCCGGGAGGCGCAATGGACGCCATGTCATGCAATAAATCCTGGGCCAGATCGCGCCACGACTGGATCTGCTCGGGATAGCTGCCTGGCCACAACGGGCGACTCCGATAAGCAAGCACCCGCTGGCGGGTCGTGAGGTACGTCGCCAGCGGGCGATAACTTTCGGGCGGAAATCCATTTGCCGTTGCCAGCTGCAACAAAGGGCCAACGCCGCCAAAATCAAGATAGTGCTCGGTCATGCGAAAAAAGCGCCTTGCATTGTAATGATAGAACCTAGCCCTATTATCGCACAAAAAAGGACAGGCAAAAACACTCAGCATTTGCCCTGCAAGGCGCCTTGTTTTGTGCTAAAAGTCCTCCTTGACTACAAACGTATCGAGAATGTGATCAAGCGCCTCGAGATCGGCATCGGTGACGACTTGAACCTCGACCAGACCCAGAAATGAATTATCTTGCGGTGCAAATGCCACAACAAGAAACACGGTTTCTGTACCGCCGCAATCCTTCCAGACATCATACAGGCCGGTATACAGTGAGTCGCTGTATTCTTGACGCCCATCATAAGTGCAACTATCGCTGAAGTTGTTGTTGTCTAACAGTTCTGCTGCTCCGATCTGCTGGGCCAGCGGACGTGAGGCGCCTAGGAACATCCCCGGCGTTGTCCAGCTCTCCAAAAACCCGCTAAGACTGGGGGCGGCAGAAAGAGCGATCCCGCCCTCTACCTCTTGATCGCTGTCCAACCACGTGCCAAACGAGGTATCGCTCCAGGCAGAGGGTATTTCGACCGACAAAGAATTGGTGTCATCACTAAAGGTGTAATATTCTTCGTACGATGCAGCAGAGCCATCGTCTACCGGGATATTAGCAAACGAAAACGTTTCTTCCAGCGCACGCCCGTTGAGTTGCCCTTCAAGCACTTGCTGGGTATCGCTGCGCATTACTTCGATAGCCAGAGTATCACCGGAGTTCCGGCTGCGCAGGATATCGCAGTAATCGGTCATCGTGCCATCCGTGGCCAACACCAAGCGTTCCAGTTTGGTCACGATATCGCCGGGTTTGACACCTACCGCATCGGCGGGCGAACCTGACTTGACTGACCAGACCCAGATGCCCGAGAGCGATCCATCGTCGCTCACAAACGCCTCGCCGTTGATACCAATGGATGTGACATCCTGGCCTTCGAGCAACTGATCGATGATCGTGCGCGCTTCATCCCGCGATATGGCGAAATACTGGTTGGTTTCGGATTGGCCGGCATAGTTGATGCCAACTACTTCACCATCAGCGGTCAGGAGCGGCCCGCCCGAATTGCCAGGGTTGATTGTCGCATCGTGTGCGAGCACACTGTCAACCGACGCCCAGCTTGTTTCGCCATCGGTTTGGGCTTTTGAAATAATACCGCGCGTGAGCGTATATTCGAGATCTCTCAGCGGATAACCAGCGGCAAAAACATCCAACCCAACCTTTGGATCACCTTCGTACCAGCCCAAAGAGGAAAATCCATCCCCTTCGATATCGATCACGGCGAGGTCGGAACACTCTGAAATACCTAAGACTTTCGCATTGCGCGGTCGATCTTCGCCATTCACGAACACTTTGAGCAATGCCGCACCCGTCACAACATGGTTATTCGTGACAGCAATACCGCTCTCATCAATAATAAATCCTGACCCCCTTCCAGCAACGTTGAACATCATTCCCTGTTCTGGGGACACAAAAGTGCCCTGAGCTTCGATCTGAATAACCGCCTGTTGCGCATTGTCCAATGTTTGCACTTTGCTGATTTCAGGATCGGGCGGGACGATAGTTGCCGCCCTGGAGGCAGCAGTTGGCGATGATGCTGTGAACGTCGCTGGTTCCTGCACAGCCGGGACGCCATCACACCCACTAAGGATAAACACCATAAGAATCGATGCATACAAACCGAACAATCCTGCTCTACCAAGACACTCTCTCTGGTTCATGGATGAGTCTCCTGTCTTTTGAGAGGCCGCTACTACAGCTAGATCGTTGGGAGGTGTGGAAGGATTGGCAACGCCCCATACATTGACTTACACAATCCTTTTTCTGGCAATCATCGCACAGGAATGGCATAAAACAGCCTATCCTTCACAAACTTTTTGCTGCAAACGAGCAAGCGAGTTCTAACAATGCTCCTGGAAAGAAGGCAATCAAACAATAAAGGGTTAAAAGGGGAGATGCAACCAATCCTAAATCAGAAACGAAACGCCAAACCTATCAGTATTCAAAGCTATTATGTTGATTATGGCAGCCTTGGCGCTGTATCTGACAGGTTCATAAATCGCTTAGTACTACAACGAGACTTCCTGCTGTACCGCATTGGAACGCTACTTGTCGATGTCACCCTGAGCGAAGCGAAGGGTCTCACGACAGTTGGACAGGAGATTCTTCACTGCGTTCAGAATGACATGGCTCGTTGTAGTATTAGGACAGCTATATGCCGAAATCGAAGGTATGGATCAACATGTCAATCCAAACATAAAATATATCGAAGGTATATTACGCTATTATTACACGCCTTGTCAAGGAATAAGCGTTTACATTCACCTTTATAACGAAAAACCGCATAAAGATGCACATAAGCAAGCAGTAAACAAGGCGTTTATCCTGAGTTATTCTATAGTTCAAGCCAAGCGACGATATGACGAGAACAATAATGATGTCTGCCTAAATAGGCTCCAACAATCAGAGAGTACAGATTCCTTATCTTGCCTTGCCTATTAATCGCATGTCGCCAAAAAGAAAGCTTTCGGTGGCGTAACACTGCTGCCACGTCACCAAAACGAGTTGAGGGGTTCACAGTCTCACCCAGGAATGGGCACAAACGCTTGGCTTCAGTTCGTGGCTAATAGGATGAGGCCATCACGAGGCGGTATAGTTATCAAGAGGGAGCTATTGTTACACAGCGCTTCACCACGGCCATACACGGTTGTGAAGGAGATCTGCTCATTGGTCTGACCAAACGCACTCCACAATGCCTCCCCACGCTGCATCTCCTCTGCCGTATTGACGGCGATGACCAGGGTTTCGGCGTCGTTCTGCCGAGCAAAGGCATAGAGCCCGCCGGAAGCATATAGCCGCTGGAAACGTCCGGTGCGTAATGCCGGATGGGCGTGGCGGAGCGCAATCAACGCCTTGTGGTATGCCAGCACATCCTGATCCCAACGCTCCGGTTGTTCCCAGGGAAAGGCGCGGCGGCAGTCGGGGTCTTGCCCGCCGGGAAGACCAATCTCGTCACCATAGAAAATGCTTGGCGCACCGGGGAAAGTAAACAGCAAGACGGTCGCAAGATGAACGCTCGCCTTATCGCCGCCAGCGATGTTGCGCAGGCGCGCTGTGTCGTGGCTATCGAGCAGGTTAAGCTGTGTCAGTTGGATTTCCCAAGCATAGAGCTCCAACAACCAATCGATTTTAGCGGCGAATTCCTCGGCATGTAGCGCGGGAATAGGATCATAGCTACGGTCGCGTACCAAATCAGGGATCACACGATCGCCTGCCGTAAACGCAATAACAGCCGCCGTGAAGAGATAGTTCATCACCCCATCAAACTGGTCGCCTTGCAGCCATTGTCGGCTGTCACGCCAGACCTCGCCGACGATATACGCCTCTGGGTTGATTGCCTTGACCCGCTGGCGGAACTCTTGCCAAAAACCTTCTGTTTTGATCTCAAAGGGAACATCAAGCCGCCAGCCATCAATACCTTCGTGCAGCCAGTATTCCGCCACACGCATCAGGTACTCGCGTACCTGTGGATTGTCGGTGTTGAGCTTGGGTAAAGCGCGGTTGCCAACCCAGGCAACATAGTTTGCTGGCTTCGCGCCATCATACGGATTGAGTGGCCAGTCCTCAATAATAAACCAGTCTAACCACGGCGAGTCTGGCCCATTCTCGAGGATATCGTGAAAGAAGAAGAAGCCGCGACTCGCATGGTTGAATACACCATCGAGCACGACTTTCATGTTGCGCCGATGAGCCGCATCGATCAACTCGCGGAGCGCCGAGCTGCCGCCAAGAATCGGATCTACCTGGTAGTAATCGTGGGTGTGGTAGCGGTGGTTGGTTGCGGACTGAAAGATCGGCGTGAGATAAATGGCGTTGACACCAAGATCCTGGAGATGGTCCAGATGTTCAGCAATCCCAAGAAGATCGCCGCCTTTGTAACCGTTGTAGGTGGGCGCCGCGTCCCAGGGTTCTAGGTTGTTGGGTTTGGGTACACGGGCGCTCTGGGCAAAACGATCCGGGAAGATTTGGTAGAAAACGGCATGCTTGACCCAATCGGGGGTTCGAATCTCAATCATTGCACTCCTGTCGCTTGACAAGATGACGGAATGGCTGGGGGGCGGACTGGGCAAAATGTAAAGCAGCCAACGTTGAGCGCTATCAAGGGTGAAACGTACTAACCTTCAACGTCACCTCGTCACCTTATCGTTCGAAGAACCTGCCTACAATGTCTCGTTTGGAGTGCGGCAGCCA
>JAKSDJ010000447.1 GCA_022360155.1 Chloroflexales bacterium
AACCAGGAGTTCTGGGAGCAGGCCGGATTGGCCCCGCCCGCCTTAACCTGGACGTGGGACGATCTCCTCGCTGCGGCCACGCAAGCGGCCCAGCAGCAGAAGGATGGCATCACGGCCTATGGCTGGCTGGATGAGCGGGGTGAGGCCAATGCGGCGATCCTGGCCGTCTTCCAAGCTGCCGGAATCGATCTCCTGGCCTCCGCGCCAGATAGCCCGCGTCTCGACCAGCCCGCGGCAGCGACCGCGCTCGAACGGGTGGTCGAACTGGTCGAGCGGAGGGCGATCTACCTGCATTCCGGCGCACTTGGCGAGGCGGCTGAGGAGATGGCCGCACCTAACTTCGCTCTGCTTCGAGATCTCGTCCGCAGCGGGCAGGTTGCGATGTGGCCAGCGAGTCTGGTTGCGGATATGCAGCTCCCGTTTTCCATCGGTGTTGCGCTCTTGCCGCCTTCGGGATTACCTACGTTCGCCAACACCGCCCATTACGTGATGAGCGCTGGAACTCAGCATCCCGACGCGGCTTGGCGCTGGCTCTCTTTTGTAAGTCGTCAGGCAATCAACGCGCTCCCGCCGTCTGACCTGCAAAGCGCCCAGATCATTCCGGCGCGCCGCTCGCTGACCGCGCACGAAGGGTATTGGGCTGCGTTTGAGGCGAGCACAGAAATCGCAGGGATCAGCACGATCGTACAGAATGCGCTGGAGTTGCCGGCCCCGCCCGCTGTTGCGGATCAACGTGCCGTGCGAGCGGTCGCCGCCACCCTGCAGTCGGTGCTGCATGACAAGCAAACAGCATCCCAGGCCCTGGTCGATGCACAGGCCGTCTTGGAGCAGCAGCGCTCGGAACAGGCATCTGCGCCGCCGCCCACTCCTGACGTGGCGGTTAGCGTGGCCACGCCACTGCCGGAGCTGGTTCCCGCTGGAGCGACCGTCATTACCTTTCGCTATCAGCATGAGTCCGTCATCGCCGACCAGATGGCAATCCTCCGTCGGCTGGCCGATACCTTCGAGCAAGACCACCCCGGCATCATCGTGCGCCTCAAACCCTATGATGTGTTCGCCGGCGACACCTTGCGCAGCATCGCTGCCACAGCAGATTGTTTTACTTGGAATGGCTACCTGAACGGAGAAACCTTGGCAGCAACCGCTCTCGATCTCCAGCCGCTGATCGATGCCGACCCCGCCTTTGACTTGAGCGATTATCCCGCTTAGGCCCTGGCGTTGTTTCGGGACAACGGCGCCCTCTACGGCTTGCCCGACCAGATTGGCTTTCGGTTGCTCTATTACAACAAGACGGCGTTTGATGCGCGTGGACTATCCTATCCTCGCGGCGATTGGACCCTGGACGACCTGCTGCATGCCGCCCAGCAACTCTCCTTCGAGGATGGCGGACGCACACACTACGGCTTCGCATCACGAAGCTGGCAGCCGAGCGCTCTGCGCTATATTCTGGATCGCTTTGAAGCCGTCGCCGTTCGGGGCAAGGCGGAGGCGCCCCAGCCCAACTACACCGATCCCAAGGTTGTGGCGGCGGTGCGCTTCTACGCCGATCTGCTGCGGAACTATTCGCCACATGCCTTGATCGATGGTGCGGTTGTGAACCGTGACGACGGACCGAATGAGGCATTTTATGCGTTGCTCAACGCTGGTCAGATCGGGATGTGGTTTGATACTATCTTACAGCCGCGCGGTTTTCTGTATTCGTTTGATGATAGTAAGCCCTATGAGTTGGGGGTCGCGCCGCCGCCCTTACAGCCAGGAACCGTGTCGATGAAGGAGATCCAGGCCACGGGCTTGTATATTGCAGCGACAACACCGCATGCGACGGCGTGTTGGGCCTGGTTAACGACGCTAAGCCGCGACCTGACCCATATGCATGCCGCAGGCCGGTTCCCGGCGCGCCGCTCGCTCGTCGAGTCGGCGGCGTTTCGGCAGCAGGCGCGACCAGGCGATCGGGAGGTGTATGCTGCCTATCGCGACGCGCTGGAACGAATGCCGCCCGCGCACAATGAGCAAGCCCAACTCGAAACGTTTGGCCCGGCGCTCGATGCCTATTGGCTTTTTCAAGCGCTCGAACGTGCGCTGCATGGGGAGGATGTGGAACAAGCGTTAGCGGAAGCCCAGGCGCAAACCGAAGCGTATGTCGCGTGCTATCAGGCCCGGCAGCAATGGCTTGTGTGAGCTCAGGAAGTCGACCTGACCTATCAGGGGTATGGGCTGGTGCTGGATGCGGCTGCAACAGGAGAATAACGGCGGCACAGGGTGGCGAGGGTGTGCGCTCGCCAAGTCGACCCGACGTATCAGGGTTTTGCGGGGTCGTAGGGCGATGCCATGTACAATCTATGGCATCGCTAACCCTAACGATCCATTGCCAGATATTGCTTCTTAAGCTTCTTATATCAAATCTGGTTTGATCGTGTGCATCATGTCACCCTGAGCGCACGCGAAGGGTCTCGGCAGCAGCAAGCCGAGATGCTGAGCGCAGCGAAGCATGACATGCATACTATCTATAAAGATTTGATATTAAATGGTGTCACAAGCGTTTCAGCGCCCGATGGGCTGATACAGTTCGGCCAACTGCGCCGCGATGCGTTCGGGCCGGAATTCCTGAGCAAACGCGAGCGCCCGTTCCTGCATCCGCCACTGTAGTGCTTCGTCCTGTAACAATCGCGCTACAGAGTCTGCAATCGCCGGGGCGGACTGTGGCGCGACCACCAAGGCGCACTCGGCCCGTCCAGCGTAATCGGCGGCGCCCGTCGTCGCGGTAACCACCGCCGGCGTGCCCACCGCCGCCGCTTCGATCAGCACCCGGTTGAAGGCTTCGACCACCGAGGGGATAACCATGACATCCGTGGCGGCGAAGTAGCGCTGGGTTTGTTCGTGCGGCACTGGGCCGATACAGTGTACTGCCGCCGCAACCCCCAATTCTTCAGCCAGGCGCAGTAGATATGCTCCATAGTCGCCAAAACGTGGCGTCTCACGACTCGGCCCGGCAATCACGATCTGCGCCCGGGGAGCGGCGGCCAGAATTGCCGGGGCGGCCCGAACCAGATATTCGACCCCCTTGAACGGATGTAACCGGCCCAGACTGAGTACCAGCGGTGCAGCGGGATCAAGCCCGTGCCGCGCCGCTATTTCCTGGCGACACGCGGCCCGAAACGTAGCAACATCGGTTCCGGTGGTCAGATAACTCGACCAGGTGATGTTGTAGGGCACGGCAACGGCCTTGGCCGGGTCACAGCCCAGCCGCACCGCCAAATCACGGATCTGTTCCGAGTCGCCGCGGACCAGCCGGGCGCGCCCAAAGACCCAGCGTAACATCCGCCGAACGTTGGCGAAGCGGCCATAGCCATAGTCGTAGTCTGGCTCGCTCATGACATCGGCGCCTTGCAGCGTCAGCGCTAGAGGAAGGCGCGGCGCGGCCAGCGCCGCCAGCAGCCCATGCGGATATGCGCCCTCGACATGGATCAGGTCCGGTTGATGTTGGGGTAGCGCCAGGGCGTAGCGCGGCAGGAGCGTGAGGAAATACCGATAGTGAAAGGCCAGTTGGCCCAGCGGTTTCAAGGCCCGATCGACCAGTGTACTGCTGACTGGAAGCCGCTGCACCCGCACGCCGTTGACCCAGCTCGTACCGGGCGGATCGCCGCCTGCCGCCAGCGTCAGGACGCTGACCTCGATGCCCATCGCCTGCCACGCCGCAATCAGTTCGACGTGGGGCTGGTTACTCATCGCCCCGCTGCCGTAGCGGGCGATCAAATAGGTGATCCGCATCAGTCTTTGACTATCTTGAACATCACATACAACGGTTCCGTGTCGATCCCAAATTGTTCTTCCAGCGGATGGACGATCTTCGCCAGCAACCAGTCTTTGATCACATAGCGTCGCCAGTATTTCGTCAACCGCGTTTCGTGATACATCCCGTTGAGGATGCGCCGCCCAAAAGCCCCCCATTTCACGACTCGCCCGCCCGAAGGCTTGATATAGGTCTTTTCGATGGTTTCGTCGGTATAGAAGCGGAAGAAGGAACCTGGCTTGCTTTCCTGCACAAAGGCATTGGGTTCCACCTCGCGGAAGGGCCGGACGCCTTTGAAGAAATGACACCGCTTGCTGCGCGTATAAGGTATGGTGATCACCAATACGCCGCTGTGGGCCAACACCCGCCCCAACTCACGACCAACCGGGGTATCGTCGGGAATATGTTCAAGTGAGGAGATGGCGCTGAGCCGTCGGGCTGCTCCGTCTTTGATGGGCAGCGCAGTCGCGTCGGCTACGACCGGGTAGATCGTCCCGTCGCCGGGGCGTCTGCTTGCGTTAGCTTTGCGCTGCTGCCAACGCACCCGCTCGGTATCGAGTTCTAGCACGACGGTATTGACTCCTTCGCGGGCCAGCATGTGCGGGTAGGTCGCGGTGCCGGTGCCAACATCGAGCACCAGGTCGCCAGGGCGTAGATCAAGCGCCTTGGTACACCAGGGGTACTCGATCAGGCGCCAGAGGCTGAAGTCGTTAATCGTTTCCTTGAGCACCCGCCAGCCATTGAGTGCAACTTCATAGCGCAGGCAACGTAGGGCGGGGAGTTGAACAGTTGGGGACATATTATTCTGCTCGATTCTTCCAAACAACATTCGCTTCCACCAAAACAATACTCAGCAATCGTCTACCATCATGCTCTTGGTCTACCGGAGCCTGCAAGCGTAGTCGGTGTTCGCCCGGCGGTACAAGCAGATGGAGAACAATAGTTGTTTCCGCCTGATTTACAACCCACTCGCCGAGGGAATAACGCTCAAAGACCATCTTGACAGTTCGCGGCTGCAGGTAACTCTCGGCGCGCAGCCGCAATGTAACTGGTATAGCCTTGGGTTCGGGGTTGACCAAAACAATATCGCCATCGGAGCCCATCCATCGCCAGCGCCGCTCATCATCTCGTTCTTCAACAGACCAACCGGTGTTCAAATATGCAAAAGGTTGCAGCGCCACTGGCGGAACCAAGTAGGCGCTCAGGTTTGTATCACTGTATATGGCAGTGGCACCAGGCAGCACTTGATCCAGAGCAGATAGAAGCTTCCTCTGTTGCTGAGAACTTAGTAAATCCCAGTGAATCACAACATGGCGCACGTTATAAAAGTTTAAGGCCACGAGTGGATCATCTACTCGAGAATTGAGAATACCGCCGTCTTTTGGCTTCAGTCTCCAAAGTTGTCGCACGCCAGGTACATTTTGCCCAAACGGGTAGTCTGGAATGCGGGCTATAAATCCGCCGACAATCGGCATCTCGTGGACCATCTGAGCCCTCAGTGGCGCACTCGACTCAAGTTGTGGCGGTACTTCGAGTAATGCTCCATCACTTCTGGCAATTGTGCTGTAATAGGGATGCACATCTGGATACAAGCGTGGCCACAATGGTGGTGCGTATTCGAATGCTAGGAGAACGATGACTCCACCGAGGAATAATGACTGCTGCCACTGTGCGAGCCGTTCACTCAGCCAGCGTAGCCCAAGTGCGACCAACGGCGCAAGAACCAATGTCGTAATGACTACAAAGTGGCTTGGACGATTGGCAACCCCAGCAGCAGGCAAACGTAATAGGAGCGCATATGGTAATAGGACCGAAGTTTGCATCGCACCAATACTCAAGATGGGCCCCATTGCTAGCACAAGGCCAGCCAGCGCTAGCGCCCACCAGCGCCAGGCCAATCGCCAGGCCGCTATTCCGCCAAGTAGCGCCAGGGCTAGAGCAACATAACCAAGGGATACATTCCAGGCAGCAATATTGGGATGCCATACCTGGCCGATTCGTTCTATATCTTTTCCCCAAAGCGGATGCAGCGGACTCGGCAACCAGAAGTCTAGCGCATTTGCTGAGCGCGCTACTAGTGTCGTATCGATCCACCCTAAAACGCGATCAGATTTCTCGGCTGAGATGGCAGTGGGCGCAGCTGAACCAAAGAGGAGCTGCAACGCTGGCGCTAGACGCGGAGTCAGCAATAATCCTCCAACCATTACGACGGCGCCCATTTGACCTAACACACGTAATCGCCCGATCCGCTTTGGACAAACGCTCAACCAGATCAGTACGAAAAGGATACTATAAATAGTGAAGAAGAGCAGATAATACCAACTTGTATACCCTATTAACGCTAGGAAACAGCCTGCAATCACAGCATTCCGCCAGTGTGCCTCTTCAGCGGTTCGGAACAAAAATAGGGCGTAGAAAGCCACCCATTGGAGCGATATCAACTCTAATTGTCCGTCCCACAACTTGCTCAGATGAAAGGGCGAGAAAGCAAACACCAGGCCGCCTACAAATGCTGCTGTCCATTGACCGCTTACCCGGAGTGCTAGCCAATAACCACCCATTCCTGTCAGCACGAAAGCCAGAAGCACCGCTGTGTTGTAGCCGGCAATTGGACCGAAGAGCGCTGTGATTGGCAATACAAGCAGCCCGTTACTGATATTCAATGTGTGGAGATGCAGCGGGATACCGTCAGGGTAATAAAGGTAATTGGTATGAAATGGGCTTGTACCGTTGGCGAGTGCTTGCTGCGTCCACCAGAGATTCCATACGTTTTGCCACCCATCGACTGCTGCAACTGGTCCACCTGGGATTGCCTGTGTAAAGTGCGGTAGGATTGGTGTCAGCATCAACAGACTACACACTAAGTAGCTGCCCAGGGCTATCAAATGTCCTCGCCATCCTGCTCTGCGTGGGCGCGTGGTCTTCACGGATTGTTCTGTCATATGACTACTGAGGTCGTCGCTCTATATATAATATTGCGACACGATATGCTTCTCGCGCGCTTCCATAGGCTAGTGTCTTTTGCGCTGTACCTCGGTATAACACTGGATAACTTGGGCGACACGGCGCTGGGGGCAGAAGCGCTCGGCGATGGCGCGCTGCCCGCCCACGACCAGCCGTTCGCGCAGCGCCTGGTTTTCCATAACTTCGAGCATCGCCCTGGCCAGCGCCGCCGTGTCGTCATACGGAATCAGTATGCCGTTTTTGTTGTGGTCGATCAACTCGTTGATCACTGGAATGTCGGTGCTGATCACCGGTGTATCAGTGGCCATCCCTTCGAGAATGGGCAACCCAAATCCTTCGTAGCGCGAGGGAAATGGCAACACATCGCTAGCCCGCAGCAATGCCAGTTTTTCTTCCTCGCTGATCGTGCCGAGAAAATGAAGATTGCGGGCCACGCCCAGGTCGACGGCCATCTGCTGCAGATTGGCGCGCTGCTCCGGGTTGTGGGTTACAAAGACGAACGATGCTTGGGGAAAGCGCTGCACTACCATTGGCATTGCCCCGATCACCATATCGTAGCATTTGCGTACGGTCAACTGGCCGATGTAGGGGATGATCGGTCTGGTCAGCGGCAGATCCAGTTTCGGCGTTGGCCCGGTCATAAAGTCCATATCGAGCCATTGCGGCACAATGGTCTTTGGTCGATCCGCAAATCCCATGAGATCGAGCACCTCTGCTTCGTGCCGTGAGCAGGGAATAAAGGCATCAACATACCGCAGCGGCTCGTGTATAAAATAGTTGCGCACATTATCGCGCAGCCGTGCATCGTGCAGAGTCCGCCGTACAACATGCTGTAGGCAATATATCAGCCGTTCTGGGCGGGGCTGGGTCTCGTAGGGGCGCTCGCGGTCGGCTACCAGCCAGCGGTCGTGAAACGGGCCGTTCCAGGTCCAAACCAAGGGCACGCGCTGGGCGCGCAGCCAGCGCACCGCCGACCAGGCTAGCACATTGCGCGGATGAAACAGGTGGACGATGTCGGGTCGCGGTAACTTGCGTAGTGTCGCCAGTAATTCGCGGGCGGGAAAGAATTGCGGCTTGACTCGGCGGACACGGATGCCGTCGATTTCCTCGAAGTGCGCGGTGAGTCCTAGCTGTGGCGTTTGGGGTTGCCGATAGGTTATTGCATCCACTGTGTGGCCGGCTTGCACCAGCGCCTGGCCTAGGGTGCGCTCCGGCCAGTTGCGAAATACCCGGCTCACGCCGCCAAGGCCAATGATAAGTACGCGCATTTGCTGTTCTATCTCGTTAGTGACACGCTTGAACGTTAATCAGGTTGGCAGATTATCGGCGATGTTCACGTGCTCAACACGCGCCGATAGGTTGCCTCGATTCGCTCGACGACGGCGGGCCAGGCGAATTGGGCCGCCCATGCTGGCGCTGCTTCTGCCATTGCGGTGTGGCGCGGCGGGTCGTCGAGCAAGCTCTGGACCGCCAACGCCAGCGTCGCCGGATCGCGGGGCGGAACCAGCAGTCCGGTGCGACCCTCGGCGACGACCTCCGGGAAGCCGCCAAAACGAGTCGCAACGACCGGTAACCCGCAGGCCTGAGCCTCGACTGGGCCGATCCCGAATGTCTCGCTGGCAAAACTCGTCGCTACCAGCAGATCAACCGAACAGTATAGCCGGGGCAACTCATGTCGCGACAATGGACCGAGGAAGCGGACCCGCTGTTCTAGCCCCAACTCTATGGCGATACATTCGAGACGGCAACGATCCTCGCCATCGCCCGCAATCAATAGCGTTGTCGCAGGAAGATGGCTCAGGGCGCGGATGGCGGTCTCTACCCCCTTCCAGGGCTGGAGTCGTCCGACAAAGAGCAGCAGTCGCTCGCCCAAGCGCCGCACTGTTGGATCAGATGGGACTGGGCGAAATAGATCGATGTCAATCCCATTAAAAACAACTTGCGGCTCGATCTGGTAGCGGGCGGCAATCGTGCGAGCGTTGAAATGGCTGCACGAAACTGCCGCATCAACGTGGTGGGCCAAAAATCTATCGCCTCGATAGAAATCCTCGCCGTGGCAGCCGAGAATCACCCGTGATCCACTAAGCCGCCGAGCTAGCAAGGCCGGCCCCAGGTCATAGGGTTTTTGAATGTGGATGATATCGTAGTGACCGCGGACCAGTTCAGGGATGGCTGCTGGAACCATCGTTAAGCGTTCCAGCAGTTTGGCCTCGGCGTAGGCCCGCCGCAGTAGAGGGAGGCTTTGCCAGAAGCGCCGGCTGATGAACGGGCAAGTAATAATCTGTACACCGGGGGCCAATTCGCGGCGGGGGCCAACCCCGCCGATAATTGTAATAGTATGGCCGCGCTGGGCCAATTCCCGACCAAGATCCCAGACAAAACTCTCAACCCCGCCGGTAAGTCGAGTGGTCGTCGTCAAATTGTAGAGCGCGATCTTCACATGTAGTCGACTTTCATAAAACCTCGCCATTCTACCACAACCGCTGAAAATGCACGCGTCGCGCTCCATGACCACGCAGGCCCAAGGTTGGGGCCACATCTTCATCCTGCAATAGAACGTAGATAACGCACATGAGCGCCAATTCACCGCGGATCGGCAACTATCCGGCACCCCATCAACATGTGATCTGCGGCTGGTTGCTCACTATGATGCAGCCCAGCGCGAGGTAGCGCCGCTTGACGTGTTTTTCAGAAAAGCTATACTATGCAGAGACTAAACAAATTACTGAGGAGGCCCCAGATCCATGCCCGTCCGATCCAAAGTTGCCATTTTGCGTACGCGACCCGAAACCGTTCTGGCTGATTATGAACGTTTGCTCGAACTGGCCGGTATGCGGGAAGCGCTTGACCCTGGCGTGACGACAATCCTGAAGGACAACATTTCTTGGCATTTCCCCTTCCCCGGCGCAAACACGACGCCCTGGCAGATGGAAGGAACGGTGATGGCGTTGCGTAACGCCGGATACCAAGATATCAGTTGTGTGCAGAACAAAACAGTCGTTACTAATGCCTTCAAGGGCGAAGATCTGAACAACTATGTTCCCATCTTCAAAGCCTACGACATTCCAGTGCTGTACAACTTCAAAGATGAAGATATGACCTGGATTCGCTATGAACCAAAGGGTGAAATGTTGGTTCTAAACCGGATCTACGATCACAATATTCATATTCCTGACTATTTCTTTGGCAAGAACATTGTGCATTTGCCGACCGTAAAATGCCATATCTACACCACAACCACTGGTGCAATGAAGAATGCCTTTGGCGGTTTGCTCAATACTCATCGCCACTACACCCATAGCTGGATCCACGAGACGCTAGTCGATCTGCTGACGATCCAGAAAGAGATCCACAGCGGTATCTTCGCGGTGATGGATGGTACGACAGCCGGTAACGGTCCTGGCCCGCGTACAATGTATCCTGAAATCAAGAATGTCATCCTGGCCAGTGCGGACCAGGTTGCGATCGATGCAGTAGCTGCCAAGCTCATGGGCTTCGATCCGCTGCGTGATCTCAAGTATGTTGCGCTGGCCCACGAGCGTGGTCTAGGCGTCGGTGACCCGCGTGAAATCGAGTTGGTCGGCGATACAGACTTGGCTAACGAGAACTGGAATTTCAGCGTTGGCGATAATGGGGCCAGTAGGATCGGCGATATCATCTGGTTTGGCCCGCTCAAGCCCATTCAGAATATCTTCATGCGCACGCCGCTGGTTAACCTGTTCATCTTCGGCTCAGAGAGCTATCACGACTATTACCGTTGGCCGCTCAAAGATCGGCGCATCTTCGAGAGTTGGCTGCGTGGTACGCGCTGGGGCGGGATGTTCCAGCAGTATCAGGCACAGGGTCATCTGGACGGTAAGCGAGAAAATATGCCGTTTGCCGCTGACTAACGCTAGAATGTTCGAACGTTAACACGTTCGAACATCTCCATTGCGGAGAACAGAACGGTCCGTTATAATTGTTATGTATCCCTTAACGGCGTGTTAGTGTGAATGAAGAATGGTTAGTGAAGTAGAAACACTTTTGAAAGAAGGACAGGCTGCGTTGCTTGCCGGGGATGCGATCGAAGCGCGCCAGCGTTTTCGTCGCGCCTTGGAATTAGACGCGCAGAATGTCGAAGCCTTGATTGGAATGGCCGGTGCGGTACGACCCTACCGTGAGAAGCAGGAATACCTCCAACAAGCTTTGCAAATTGACCCTGCGAACGCCGAGGCTCAGGCTAGTCTCACTTATGTCGAAAATAAACTTGCTTCCGGTGAGGTGCTCGCGCCGCGCGGTGTCTCCGTCGCTGAACCAACGCACTTGCAACTTGAACGGATGGAACAGGTCGCTGAGCCATCAAATCCGATTGCTCCTGCGGTTGACACAGAGTATTGTTACATTCATCCTGACCGCGAGACGGGGCTGCGCTGCACGAACTGTGACCGTCCGATCTGTCACGAGTGTGTGCGTCCGGCGGTGGTTGGTCAGCTCTGCCCGGAGTGCGCGCACGCTCGCCGACCGCGTAACTATCAGGTCTCGGCTGGCAACCTTGCTGTTGCTTTTACGGTCTCATTCATTGCGTCACTACTGATCTGCTTCTTGGCTGTCCTGATTCTACGCGGCTTTTTTGCCTTCATTATTGCTTTTATTCTTGCCCCCCTTGTTGCTGAGTTTATTGTGCGCATCCTCGATCGGCTGACCCACGCCAAACGAGGCCGCGAAATGCAAATAACGGTAGGAATTGGCCTAGGGTTTGGTGCAGCGCCTTGGATACTGTTGCCACTACTTATTGGCGGTTTGGGATTCGGCGCACTGCCGTCGCTGCTCTTTGTGGGAATTGCCATTGCTACCGCTGTGGCCCGATTACGCTAAGACCAGGTTTCAACGCGGCGCTTTCAACTTGACCGTTGCTCCATTGCTTTACTGCTCTACTACTCGATATTGCCCGCTACGAATCGGTAGACTTGCCGCCCAAATGTAAACTGTCAGCAGGCTTTACATGATGAGGCGCTTCGCCGACAAGAGCATAGAACTAGCTAAAAAGTTGCTATCGCCTGCTCGGCTTCACTGAGCAAGCGATAGCAACAACGAGACTTCACCGCCCTGCCGGCGGTGAATCAAGACTCATCTATAAGTGCGACACCCGACGTTGTGTTGCCCTATCTTTAAAGATTGAAAAATGATTTTTATTGCTTTCCCAAGCGGTAGAATAACTATAGCAGATGGGTCGTACGATCTGTCATCGATAGGCAAGGTACTATACTGCCCTTTGCATGGGTACTGGGAGAGATGGCTAAAATTGCGCTATCTGTAACGAGTTTATCACTTGCAACCCTTGTTGGCGAAAGTTATAATGCGCATAATACAATATGCATACGTTTGTGTATGCTGTTGTAGGATAGAATTAAGCATCGCGCCAGCGTCTATTTCTCTGGTTGTGTTGTAACCTCTGTCATCCTCAATCACCCAAGCTGCTTGGTTGTTCTGTACTTTTGAATGTCATGGTTTGTAGAACTAAGTATTCGTGCTTCTGTCTATAATGTTTGTGTAAGTTAGATTGTCGGATGACTGGATCGTTGTCATGATAGTGAATATGAAGATGGAATCTCTGAGTTAGAATTATTACCTTAAGGTAAGGAGTCGGCGATGGATCAGCCACGTGCAGGTATGAAACGAGCGACGCGTGGGACCGAGAACCCGCTCGACGCGGTTGAAAAGAAGCTGCGTGACCAGATTTTTGGTCAAGAACGCGCAATCGAAAGCGTTATTCGCGTCCTCAACCGAGCCCGCTTCGGTTTCTCAGCCGGTAACTCGCGCCGCCCGCGCGCTACGTTGCTTTTCCTTGGCCCTACGGGTGTGGGGAAAACGGCAACAGCGCGCTGCCTGGCTCAACTTCTCCGTGCCGAAGGCGAGGCGTTTCTGAAGATTGACTGTTCGCTCTTTAGTCAGGGCCACGAAGTTTCGGCTCTGGTTGGCGCGCCGCCATCATATGTTGGTCGTGACCAGAAACCGCTGCTGAACCCGGAAATCATTGAGCAGGAAAACAGTATTGTCTTGTTCGATGAGATCGAGAAGGGCCAGCCGGAGTTGTGGAACCTGTTGCTCCAGATTATGGAGGACGGTGAGATCTTATTGCTCAATGGCGGGCGGCGGGTGTCGTTCCAGAACAGTATTGTGGTGCTTACCACCAATGTTGGCGCCAAAGAGATGGTTGACTATCTGGACCGGCGTACGATTGGCTTCCGTACGACACAGCAAGACGTTGAGGCGACAGGGCAGCAGATCTTCCAGATTGGCTTTGATGCGCTCCAGCGAGTCTTCCAGCCGGAGTGGATCAACCGCCTTGATGAAATTGTCGCCTTTCGACCTTTGTCGAGTGATACGTTGCGTCAGGTGCTCGATCTGATGTTGGAAGAAAGCAATGAACAGTATCTGCGCCATGGCTTTCAAGTTGAATTGACGCTGAATGCCAAGGAATATTTACTGCACAAGGGCTTTGAGCCGCGATTTGGCGCACGCCCATTGCGCCAGCGCTTGCTCAAGGATCTCGATGCGCCGCTGGCGGATCTGCTGGCTTCAGGCGGAATCCCGGCGGGAAGCCGAGTGATAGTCATTGCGACGGGTGTCGATAAACATGGCCAAGCCCTCGAGTTCTACTATGAGTCGGCTCCAGAATTGCTACGCCAGGCAGAGGAGCTTCGCGCGGCTGAAGTAGGGAAGAGTACGGCAAGCGGAACCGATGGCCCCCAACCGCCCAGTGTCAGCCTCACCAATGAGCGCACTGGCGGTATTGAAGCTGCAGCGGGGCCGATGGGCGCTCGCGGCCCACGGGTCACGCCGCGTCGGAATACGGACAGCGGACGGAACTAGGCAATAGAAGTAAAAACATCGAACGACCAACGCAACTCATTGCGTTGGTCGTTTGGCATTTCTTACGGGCATTTTCGTGTTTGCTTTAGACGAGTTTCCTGACAATTGCAATATTCGGCGCGATACGCTGCACCTTCTCGTCAACTCAGCATCGCTTTGCTCCATTGCTGCATCCAAGCACTTGCTCGACGCTTTTCATTGATTTTAGACAGATACAGCTTGTGCGCTGGAACTATCCTGTCCCGCTTGATCACTCGGCTGGGGCTGTGAATCGGCCCGACGTATCACCGACATATTAGGTTCGGCGCCGGCAGCCAAAGGCCGCTTGAAGAGCAAATAAGAGCGCCCCTGCATCATGTGCTGGATGCCAGTCAGTTCCCACCCATCGACGCCCATTCCGTTCAGAAAACGCCGTCCAAAGGCGCTGTTCCGCTCATGCTCCTCGGGATGCGTTTCAACCCCCTCAACCGAAACGCGCTGCCAGCCCTCGACAAATACCACCTTGTATTCCCAGCGCTGTGTATCCATAGACTCGCCTCGCTTTCGTGCCAGCTAAGCTGATCAGCTCGCTTGACTAATTTATGATCGTGTTCAGTACACGGCAAACAAATGCCATTCTTCATTCTTATGCGGAATATACTCTAATGATAAGTATAGTATAGCATGGGTTGTTTTGTAATTCAAGATACTTGTAATTTTGTAATTAAAGCATGTTTCGCTCTATGAATTGGCATTTGAAGAGAATAGAGCCTGATCGCTTTCATTGTCGATCTTGTGTGCCAGAGCAGAATCCGGCCTTACAATAGCCGCCCCTGAGGGAGTCTCTGCGTGGCTGGATTTCAACTCCTTCTTTAGTTTAGACGGTTTTCTCTGTTTTTATTGACAATATCAGCCGACCCTGTTATACTGCATAACAGTTCAAAGGAGTGTGCTATGACATTTCTCGGGTTCTCGTCAAATAGTTCCGCTGGGATAATACTGCATTATCTCCAGCGTCACGGTCAAGCTACAATCAAAGATCTCGAAGGGGCGCTTGGGATCAGCACCACGGCTGTTCGTGAGCACTTGGCCAATCTCCAAGCTGAAGGATTGATTGCGACCAATACGGTGCGGCGTGGTCCCGGTCGCCCCTATTTTGTCTATACCCTCACCGATAAGGCGCAGAGTCTGCTGCCCAAGCAATACGACCAGCTCATCAATATGTTGTTGCGCGAAATCGTTTCTGTTGAGGGTGAAGAGAAGGTTGAGCAATTGCTGGAGCGGGTAAGCAAGCGGCTTGCTAGTCAGTATGCCGGGCAGATTAGCGGCGAAGATATTCGGGCGCGGCTCGATGCGCTACGGGCGACGTTCGAGGCGAAAGGCATTCCCGCCGAGGTGCAGCAGGCCGGCGATGGCATCAAGATCTTCGCCTGCCCCTACTACGATGTGGCGCAGGAGCACCCAGCAGTCTGTGCGATGGAGCGGCAAATGCTCGAAGATATTCTGGGTGAGAAGATCAATCTGGAAGGTTCGATTCGCGAGGGTCATCATAATTGCCGCTTTGTGATTAGCGATACGTGATCTCGAAGTCAACATACGCGAGATGCCGTCGCTAAGTTGGCATCGGTCGGTATGACTTATTTTTAGTTTCTGTTTTGCATTTTGCGAGCAAGAGGAGCACATGAGCAACGACCTAATTATCAACGATCTCCATGCCACAGTTGGCGACAATGAGATTCTTAAGGGTGTTAATCTAACCGTCCGTCAGGGCGCAATCCACGCCATCATGGGGCCAAACGGCAGCGGAAAGAGCACGTTGGCTCACCTCATTGCCGGGCATCCTGGCTATGCGATTACTGGCGGCGAGATTTGGTATAGAGGCCAGAACATCCTAGAGCTGGAAGCTGATGAGCGTAGCAAGCTTGGGTTGTTCCTGGCGTTCCAATATCCGGTTGCCGTTCCGGGCGTGACGGTAGCGAACTTTCTGCGCGCAGCCCTAAACGCGCATCGTGCCGAAGAAGGCAAAGATCCGAAGACGACGGCTATCCCCATCGCCGAGTTCCGTAAAGTGCTGCGTGAAGGTATGAAACGTTTGGAGATGGACGAGGGCTTTGCCCGGCGCTACCTCAATGAGGGTTTCAGCGGCGGCGAGAAGAAGCGC
>JAKSDJ010000738.1 GCA_022360155.1 Chloroflexales bacterium
ATTGAGGTTTATCTTTACATAGAAACCCTGAAAACCTGTCAGGTCTTGAGTTGTAGTGCCAGGCTGAGGAGTTACAACATCTCAACCTATGGCTTCAGCACAAAGTGCTGGAATCGCCGCTGTGCAAATGCTCCTAGGGAGGAACGGCAATGATGGCCGACGAGATTGCATTGGTCTTAGTTCTGCCTGACGACACAATCGACACCATCATCCAAAAGATTCGTGACGGCGGTACGACAACAGTCGAACTCCTCGTGCCCGATGGTGTCGCAGCACTGCAAACACCGGAAGAACTCCAAGCCCTCAATCGTTCGATCACGAGCGAGGGCATCAAACTTTTACTCATCTCTTCGGACGAGCAAACTCTTGCAGCCGCGCGGCAGTCCGAGGTCGAGACAGTTGGCGTGAGCGGCGCCCGCGTGCAACTGCCGCCGGTTCTTCCCAGCGGTAATGGCGGCAAAGACCGGCCCGTCGGACGGCGGACCGAGCAGGCTCCATCGCTCGCCTCGATGAACGATGAAGAGTTCTTGCGCAGTCTCGATACGCTGTCCGCACCGCCAACGAGCCACAATGCTCCTACAATGAGCGGTGATGCCGACATTCTCGCCGCGCTTGACAACCTCACTGAAACGGCAGAACGTATGCCACACCGCGCTGCCGCTGAAGAACCCTACGATGACTTTGCCAGTGAACTCGATGCGTGGGGAGATCTCTCATCTGGCGCTGCAACAGCGGAAACCATCAATATGGACACAGCGACAGGCCAAGCCGACTCGCCTTCCGCTCAGTCGACCCGCCCCCGCATTCGACCCGAGGATATCGAGCTGACTGATGAAGAAAAGCGCCGCGCCAGCCGGGTGACGAGCGCCCCGGCTCGCCCTCGCCGTGAATCCGCTGCCGCCCACCCGGCGCCAGTCCGCCGTCCGGCGAGCTATGATGACGAAGACGACGAGTACGAGAAAAGCGGCGGGCGTCTAAACAGAATTGTTCTGATTGCGATAGCGCTTATTATTTTGCTGGCCATTATTGGCGGCGTTCTCATGTTTGGCAATCGAGCGACGGTGAGCGTCCAACTGCCTAGTTCGGCACTCCAGGAGCAACCCTTTGAAGCTCAAACGATCCCCTTGCTTGACGCAAGCGCCTCTTCTAGCGAAGCGGCTACGGCGGTACGGGCAACGGTAATTACCGGCAACGTCGTCTATACCGCCACCGGCCAGATCAGCCGCCAAACCCAGGCCCCTGCCGACACAGCTCGCGGCACAGTAATTATCTTGAGTCAAAATGTGCAGCCAATCGAATTTCCTGCTGGCACAGAATTCGTTGCTGTCAATGGCGCAGGTCAAGAGGTGCGCTTCTTTAGCGAAAACCCGATTGTGCTCCCGCCCTCAACGACGGCCCGCCAAGGCGCGCAGATCATTACAACTCTGGGCCAAGCCGAAGTGAATGTCACAGCCCGCGCACCGGGCAGCGCCGCGAACGTCGCCGCCAATACCATCACCCAGATTGTTGTTCCTGGCCAATCGCCGATCAATGTCAATGCCGGCAACATCTTCATCGAGCACGGCCCAATTACTGGCGGTACCGAAAAGACGGTGTGGGTAGTGACCGATGAAGAGGTGCAGCGCCTCCTTGGTGAAGCGCTTACGGGTCTTTACAATCAGGCGAATACTGTTCTAGCCGATCAAAGCGCCGCCCTGGACAATCTGACGCTAGAGTCAACAACCATTAGCCCGGCCGCCGAAGATCTAAGCGCCGGACAAGGTTATGAATATACCACATCGCCACCGGTCGGCCAGGCAGTCGATGAGAACAATACCACCTTTACACTCGTCGTCCAGTCCCGCTTCAGCGCTCTAGCGACACCGCCCGGCGAGCGCAATGCGTTGGACGCCCAACTCCAAAGCGTCGTTCCGCTGCAACTTGATCAAGTCGGAGCATTGTCGCCAGGTATGGCCCCGGCCATTACGAACTGGCGTTGGGACGGTGAGCGATTAACCGTAGGGGGTCTCCTCCGACCTGCCGGGAATAACCTAGATAACGCAACACGGAATGCGATTGTTGACTCGATCAAAGGCAAATCGTCGCAGGAAGCGCGCGCAGCCCTGGATAACTTCGTGCAACAGGAAGTGATCAGTAGTTACACGCTCCCTGAGCGGGACGCGCTGCCAGGGTGGGGGTTCCAGATTGACCTGCGCGTCGAACCGTTTGGCGCGCCCGAGGGATAACCGATACAAAGCCGCGTGAGCTTGAAAGGACCAATGAGCAACAAGCAAGGATCGCTATTCAGATCAGGCGGGCGGCGCGTGCTCGCGTTGGATGTCGGCGAGCGGCGCATTGGCGTGGCAATGAGCGATGACCGGGGTCTGCTGGCCACGCCGCTGACCACCGTCAAAGCCGAACCCCAGGCCCGTGCCTTGGCACAAATCGCTGCATTGGTGCAAGAACATCAGGTCGACGAGCTTGTGCTTGGGCTGCCGCTCACACTACGCGGCGAAATCGGTCCGCAAGCCCAGGTTGTGCAATCCTTCGCGGCGGAGCTGGAAAAAGTGCTGCGCCGCGCTGGGAAAGGAACCGTCCCGCCACTCCGCTTCTTCGACGAGCGATTGACCAGCTCTGCTGCTGAACAGATGCTGCGCGACCTTGGCATTAAGCCGGAAAAGCGCAAAGAACGCCTCCACGAAGTCGCCGCGTCGATTATCCTCCAAGACTACCTCGATCACACCCGCAATCGTACAATGAACGATTAGTGAGCCGCGAAGCGCACCCGACGGCAGGCAGCCATCACCGCCGCCACCGCACGCGATCATGATTGCGGTAATCTTTCTTGATGCGTATTCCCATGGCGCGTAAGAGCCGCTTCCCTCGTGTGACGAGCAGGTCGGCGATGGTATGGATGAGATCGCTCACTACCACCCCGATAGCCGCCAGCATCGCCTCGCGCGGATACGCAACAAGCAGGCTAAACACCCAGTCGCTGAACACGCGAGTATAGGAGTATTCGGGGGCCGCGCCGAGGGCCGTCACAAGAGCGGTGACGCCAAACAACAACCCAGCCAGGACGATATACAAATACAATAAGCGTAGCAACACCGAAAAGCCGGAATGCGACAAAATCCAGTGACGGTGTGGCACCATCCACATATACGGGCGCCAGATCCAGAAAAATGGCCCCCAACGATCATCGATCGCGCTGTCAATATCCAGGTCTGGGCTGAGCCACCACGAACCAATCAAGTGGGCGCTAACCACAATCAAGGTTCCGGTGGCGGCTTGTTCAGGCGTTTCTCCCCAATACATCAGCGTCGCATAGCTCAACGGCGTCATCACCAGACCACTGATCACAGCAATCGTGTCGTGCGTTTTTGCGCCAGGCATTGCTCCCTCATTCACAAACCAAACGCCTGACAGGATAGCCCGAATGTTCGTTTTTTGCAAGTTAGGGGGATGACAAGATAAGCTGGGGCGGCTATAATGAGCCGAAGCCTACTACTACGTCAAAGTTCTGTAATAAAACGCCGATCGCGCCCATGCGCACTGATCAATGCAGATGTGTGGTGATCTGTGGCTGATGCTTCGCTTACACAGTAAGCTAGCGGTGAAGGGAGGCCCGGTGCGCGTCGGTCGAACGAGCTCGCCCCTTCACCGCACCATCTGCAATCATCAATCGCGGCGAGCGCCGAGGATGCGGAGCAAGAAGAGGAACAGGTTGATAAAGTCGAGGTACAGGGTCAACGCGCCAAGAATCGCGATACGCCCAACGCTGACGTCATCGGTCGCGGTCATACTTAGCTGTTTGATCTTTTGCGTGTCCCAGGCGGTCAGACCGACGAAAATCAGCACACCGGCGTAGGTGATAATCCAATAGAGGGTCGAATTGGCCCAGAAGATATTCACAATCGAGGCGATAATCAAGCCAATCAGCGCCATCACCAACAAACTGCCGAGACGGCTCAGATCGCGTTTGGTTGTGTAGCCGTACAGGCTCATCGCACCAAAGGTGCCAGCAGTGACGAAGAATGTACTGGCAATCGACGGTAGTTTGTAGATCAAAAAGATCACTGACAGCGTCAAACCGTTGAGGATGGCGTAACCCAGAAAAATGGCGGTCGCGAGGCCGGGCGAGATGCGGCCAATCGCAGCGCTGAGCCCCCAAACTATCGCCAACTGGGCGATAATCAGGCCAAAGAAGAAAAAGCTGTTGCCAAAGATTGCCCTGACAAGGGCTGGTTGTCCGGCGACAAACATGGCCACCGCGCCCGTAACGAGCAGGCCCGCCGTCATCCAGGCGTAAACCTGGGTCATCACTGACTGTTGGCGCAAGACATCGGTCGGCGAAGTAGTGTACGGAGTGTACGACATAGACCTTACCTTTCTGTGAGTAGTGGAAATTTCCATACCCATTATACGCCAATCGAGGTAGAAGAGTTGATAGGAACATCCCATGGACGATCGCGCTGAAACAATCGACGACCTGCTTGCCCAAGCGGAAGGACCACGCCTGGCCTTTTTTCGCGAGCGTCTCAAACTCGACGATCTGGCCGAAACCTTGGTCGCTATGGCCAACGCGTACGGAGGCGCCATTGTGCTCGGGGCGAGCGGGCGCGCGCGGGTGAAGATCGAAGGATTGCGCAACGTAGACGCCGCGCGTGAAACAGCGTTGGAAGCCTCTCTGGCTTGCACCCCACCGCTCGTGCTCCCGCTGCCACAAGAACTGCGGCATGGCGAAGCAACGCTCTTGCTGGTGACGGTGCCGCCCGGATTGCCTCACGTCTACAGCCTGCATGGCAAATACGTGCGTCGCCAGGGCGCTACCAACCAGCCGCTGACCCCCGATGCCCTGCGCCGCCTGCTCGCAGATCGCGGCGAGGTGAGTTGGGAGCGGCTGGTCCCGTCTGATGCCGCCTTTGCCGAACTCGACACCGCTAAAATCAACGCTTACGTCCGCCGTCTCGGTCCTGCCGCCGAAAGCGATCCGCTGGGCTTTCTCTACCGGCGCGGCTGCCTCCTGCCCCAATCGGCAAGCCAGGGGCAGAACGCCGCTGACCTCAACAAGACCAATGCCCGATCCAACACTGGCTACATACCCAACAACGCCGGGCTGCTGCTCTTTGGCAGTGATGTCGAGCGACGCTTTCCGCAGGCCGAGATCACCTTGGTCCAATACCGGGGACGCGATCTCGCCGACGAGTTCGAGCGCGACGACATCCGTGACACATTGCCTGAAGCAGTGCGCCGCGCCGACCGTTGGTTGGTCGAGCATATGCGAAAAGGCAGCCGCATGGTTGGGCTGGAACGACAGGATTGGACCCAGTTTCCGCCGGCGGCCGTCCGCGAGGCGCTGGTCAACGCTGTGGCGCACCGCGACTACAGTGTGCGCGGCGAGGGCATTCGAATTGCGCTCTTCAGCGACCGGCTGGAGTGTTATTCGCCTGGGCGGCTGCCTGGTCACGTCACCATCGAGAATATTGTCGACGAGCGTTTCAGCCGTAATGAGACCTTGGTCCAAGCGCTGGCCGACTGGGGCTTGATCGAGCGTCTGGGCTACGGCATCGACCGCATGATCCGCCAGATGGAGGAGGCCAAGCTGCCGCCGCCGGAATTTCGCGAGACCGCCGCCGGGTTTCTAGTGGTGCTCCAAGGGCAACCCTTCGAGAGTACAAGTTCCACCAGCATCGATACGCGCGAATGGGTGCGCATGGGCCTCAACGAGCGCCAGATCGCAGCGCTGCTCTTCCTAACCGAGCAACGGCGGATCACCAACCGCGATCTGCAAGAATTGGCCCCCGATGTCAGCCCCGAGACGATTCGCCGTGATCTGGCCGATTTGGTCGAACGCGGTTTGTTATTGAAGGTGGGAGAAAAGCGAGCAACCTATTATATTTTGAAGTGATGAGCGGATGAGGCGGGAGCAAAGGAGGCGAGGAGGCGCTGACGGTGCGATGCGATGGCACAACCCAGGGGCGCTTCGCGAAACGCCCTTATGAATTTTGACGACCAAAACCGGCAATGGGGAAAGGCATTCGTCGTGCTGCCTCCAGGCGGTTGTGTTGCCGTCAAACCGCCTAAAGGCGGCACGACGGAGACGACCTCTGTTGATTGTCAAATTTGATTAGGACCAAGACTTTTCAGATAAGCGCGATAGAAGACCTTAAAGGTCTTATTTGAAAAGCCTTGTCTTTAGGGCTATCCACCAATGTCCCAGACGAAACAGATGTCGAGCCAAACCGTATCTGTCTCATCTGTGCTCATCTGTGGATTATCTCTTGAGCGGATGGAGCAAGGCGAGGAGGCATGTTTGCGCCGTGATGCATTACGCCAAACGGTATTATTGCAATGAACCTTGTTCCAGCGCAATATTGCAATATCACCGCATCACAAGGATCGCCGCATATAGAGACAAACAGCCCGCTAGGCGCATTACAATTTGTGCATA
>JAKSDJ010000524.1 GCA_022360155.1 Chloroflexales bacterium
ATGCCGACGCGCCAGTGCTTCGTTCCATCTCAGTTTTCGATCCCGTGCGTGTCTGGTCAAACGGCTTTTCAGACAGCTTCTAAAGGATGCAGATACCCAAATGAAAGAGCGTACCTTCTGGTGCGCTCTTTCCGAAACCAGACAGTGCCGTGAACAGATGACGTATTACGGGGTGACTTCAAACGGAATGACTACTTGAACACCGCTCTCGAGACCAAACACAACCATCTGATACACACCGGGAATGTCTTGAACGAACACTGACCAGACGGCGACTCCGTCGTCATCGGCGAACAGCATAAAGACGTCGCCGTTTGCATCGAGGATGTCACTCACGGTGCCGTCGGGATTGTTGGTCCAGACCCCAAGCCGCTCGTTGGGCAAGAACCCGCCGGCAGCAAACACAAACTCCGTCCCCGAGGGACCGGCAACCGGCTCAACAGTGTAGTTAACCGGCAATGGCGCACCCTCGCGCACCTCGAACGGAATGACGATCTCAACCTTGCTCTTGACGCCAAACGCAACCATCTGATAGAAACCAGAAGGCGCATCATTCGCTAAGAATACCGACCAATCGGCGCGACCTGTGTCATCCGCAAAGAGAACAAAGATCTCACCATTTGCGTCAATAATATCGCTGACAGCGCCATCCGGATTGTTGAGCCACACTCCGACTTGCTCACCCGCATTGAAGCCTTCGGCAGCGAACGCAAACCCGCCGCCCGGCGGTCCGACAGAGGGTTCGACATTTGCCGACTGGGCATAAGCGGCCTGTGGGGCCACAAAGACAACCAACGCCAAAACCACGGCAAACATACCGAACCAACGTACCATCTTCATTGATCGTTATCCCTCCTTAAACTACTCAGGCGCACATTGGAGTTCCGCCGCCTTCCAACTGGATTTGCAGGGCGCCTCTGGCAGGATGACAACCGTCATCTCTCGTGTTCCCTACACGGGTGCTGGGCATAAACTCCAGGCAGTCAACAACGCAACTCCTAACCCAACTCTCCTATATCTCAAATGGAAACGCAATAGCGCTTCCATTATCGACGCACCGTAAAGCCAACAATAGTATCCATTACGCAACCCAAACCATAGGCCCTTCATTTCAGGGCTCCTTCAAACATAACAGTGTTTATCTGCTGCGCTCAGAGTAACAGGTCGTTTACTGTCTCTATTAAAGTGTAGATCGGACGTAAGTTAGGGAGTCAAGATGCGAGGGTTGATCGACCTGTACCTCTCCCGATATGACTGGAGAAACGGTACGCAACATTAGGCTTAATCGACGGCGCTATTATAACGCAGAATAGTATTTTTGCAAGAGAAATGGCCTCCATAATGCCCCAAACCGAATCATCAGGGCGTCGCGCGCGCCCAATAATCATGGCCATTTGCTATGTTAGGGCAGATATACAAGGTGACAGCTTCTCCGCGTGATTCTTTGACGCCAACCCGCGCTCACAGTACAATCAAAACAGGAGCAATGGGGCAATCGGAGCGATTGTCCTCTTTTTTTGCAGAAAATTGGCGAGGATAACCTATGATCGAAGGTCAGGAACGCGCGCCGCGCGACACACTCACACGAAATATTCGCCTGCTCGGTGATGCGCTCGGACGAGTGCTGGCGGCGCAGGACGGACACGAGGCGTTCGAACTGGAGGAGCGGGTGCGGCAGATCGCCAGGGAACTGCGGGCCAATGCATCGCCAGAGCTTGCGCAGGAGTTGACCGTATTGATTGCCAGCTTGTCATTGCCCGAGATTGTCAGCCTGATCAAAGCATTCACCCTCTATTTCGGCCTCGTTAATCTGGCTGAGGGCGTCGAGCGAATGCAGGTGCTGCACGAGCGCGACCTGACCAGCCCATTGCACCCGCGGGCCGAGAGTATTGCCGCCGCCGTCGCCGAACTACGCTCTCAGGGAGTAGCGGCGGAGGCGCTGCAACACTGGCTTGATGGCATGCTGATCATGCCAGTGTTCACGGCCCATCCCACCGAGTCGAAGCGCCGTACGATCTTGGGCAAGCTACGGCGTATCGGCGCAGCCCTCACTACTCTGACACAAAGCACGAATACATCTCTGCAGCAGTACGAGTACGAGGCGCTCATCGCCCAGATTGAGGCGCAAATCACGGGGCTCTGGCAGAGCGACGACGTACGAGCGACCCGGCCAAGCGTCAGCGACGAGGTGCAGAATGGCCTCTTCTACTTTCAACAGGTTCTGATCGACGAAACGCCGCGCATCTACCGCACGATCGAGCGCGCGCTTCAGCACAACTATCCCGACCATCGATGGCAGGTTCCTGCACTGCTCCGCTTTGGATCCTGGATGGGCGGCGACCGTGACGGCAATCCATTTGTGACCTCGGAGGTGACAGTGGCAACCGTACGGCTGCTGCGCCAAACCATGATTCGCCACTTGCATGGAAAGGTCTACCAACTCTTCCGAGAACTGAGCCAGTCGAGCCGCCAGGTGGGCATTAGTCCCGAGCTGACCGCCAGCCTGGAACGCAATGCGACGCTCTTTCCTACAGCAGCAGAAAGGTTTGCGCGCGTTCATCCTCACGAACCCTATCGCCGACAGTGCCAGTTTATCATGCTCAAGCTCGAATGCACCCTAGAGCACACGGAGCGTCATGAGCCGGTCTGGGGCGGCGAGCCAAGTCTGCCGCCAGAGGGTTGTACTTACTACCACAGCGACGAACTGCTCGTTGATTTGCGAGCCATCGACGCCAGCCTACGGGCAAACGGCGGGCGATGGGTCGCCGACACGCTGCTGCGCGACATCATACAGATTGTTGAGGTGTTTCGGTTACACGTCGCTACTCTCGATATTCGCCAGCATAGCAGTCGCCACACGAACGCCCTGCACGAACTATTTGCGGCTACCGGCATGCACGCCGATTATCTCGCTGCCGAAGAGGAAGAACGCATAGCATTACTCGCCCGCGAACTTGCCACGCCGCGCCCGATCATCCCAACCCGGCTCGCCTTCAGTCCGGAAACAACCGAGACGATCCAGACCTTCCGAATGATCGCGGCAATCCTCGAACAAATCGACCCGCAAATCATCGAAACCTACATCATCAGCACGACAACCAGTGTCAGCGATCTGCTGGGAGTGCTGCTCCTCGACCGCGAAGCCGGCTTGTTCCAATCCGGCGCGTTCAGTCGCCTCAATATCGTACCGCTCTACGAGACCTTCGATGATCTGCGCCGCGCTGGCGCGATGATCGACGCCTGTCTCTCCCTGCCTATCTACCGCAAGCAGGTGCGGCTGCGCGGCGATGTTCAAGAAGTAATGTTAGGCTATTCCGACAGCAATAAAGAGTGCGGGTATCTCGCAGCGAACTGGGCGCTCTACCGGGCGCAGGTTGAGCTTACCGCCGTCGCCGAGCGGTATGGCGTGCGGCTACGACTGTTTCATGGCCGTGGCGGCGCGGTCGGGCGCGGCGGCGGCCCGGCCAACCGAGCGATTCTGGCCCAGCCAATCGGTACGCTGCGCGGTCAGATCAAGATCACCGAACAGGGCGAGGTCATTGCCGACCGCTATTCCGAGCCGCGGATTGCCCACCGCCATCTCGAACAAGTCTTTCACGCCGTGCTGCGCGCCGGATTCCCCACGGTTGCTACGCGGCACGAGCCGCAGTGGGAAACTGTGATGGAGGAACTGGCGCGCACGGCCCAGCATGCATATCGAGGACTCATTTATGATGATCCGCAATTCCTGAGCTACTTCCGGACTGCGACGCCGATCAACGAGATCAGCCGGTTGCGGATTGGGTCACGACCAGCCAGCCGCCGCAACAGCACCCAGATCGCGGACCTGCGCGCTATTCCGTGGGTGTTCAGTTGGATGCAGAGCCGGCACACTATTCCAGGTTGGTATGGGTTGGGTGCAGCGCTGGAGACCTTTATCCATGGCGTCGCCGGTTCTGAGCATAGCGCTGCGGTGCAAGCAGAACGGCTCGGGTTGCTCCGCACGATGTATCAGAACTGGCCTTTCTTCCGCATCATCCTCGACAACGCCCAAATGATTTTGGCCAAAGCGGATATGGGTATCGCGCGCTACTATGCGTCGTTGACGCCCGATCAGGCGCTGGCCGAGCGCATCTACGACATTATTGCCGCCGAACACGAGCGGACCAGCCGGACGATCTGCCTGGTCGCCGAGATCGAGCAAATCCTCGATGGAACCAAGTTTTTACAGCGTTCGATCGCGCAGCGCAATCCTTATGTCGACCCGCTGAGTTACATGCAGATCGAGTTGTTGCGTCGATTGAGGGAAGCGCCGCCTGAAGCCCAGGAAGAGATCGAAACGGCGGTGCTGATGAGCATCAACGGCATCGCAGCCGGCCTCAAGAATACCGGGTGAGGTGGTGAGGCAGGGAGGCGAGGACGCGAGGAAGTCGTAGGGGCGCATCGACGTGTGCGCCCAGACACACAACACACGTCGTAGGGGCGCACCGACGTGTGCGCCCGAATTATCCAACACCAGGAATGTGAATGATCAGCAAACTCATTGTCTACGCCTGCCCAACTGGGCAGCTTGCCGACCAGATCGCCGCGTATTACGCGCGCAGCCATGCCGAATGCGGCCCCAACGCCGCCCACGCCTACCCGCCCCACTGCACGCTGACCGGGTTCTTTCACGACGATGTGGAATCTATCCCCCGCTACAAAAACGCCCTCGCCGCCGCCCTACAGCGCGCCAAGCCCCAACAGCCCACGCCGGTGATCACGATCTCGGATCTGGTGATCGACGAGCGCTTCCTCTATCTGCAACTCGACTCGCCCTGGCTAATCGCGCTGATCACCGATTTTGCGGCAACGGTCGACTCGCCCTCGCGCCGCGATCCGCTACGCCTGAAAGACTGGCTGCACCTCAGCCTGGCGTACGAATTTCCGCCCAGCCAGTACCCGTCTTTGGCGCAACTCGCCAGGGAATTGGTGGATATCAGCGCGTCGGTCGGGTGGCAGTTGCGCCTCTACGAACGCTACGCAGATGCGGATTGGACCTGCCACGCCCGCTGTGAGCTAGAGTCGCTAAGTAGGCCGCAGTAAGCAGACTACAGCGTGACAGGTTCTGTCTCACACAAATAGTTGACAAAGTCAAATAAATAATTGATAATGTCAATAATGTTCCTTCCCTCTGCCAGGAGTCTCAGCTATGACCATATCCGATTTTGCGCAGCATATAGAAGCTGTCCGCCGATTCAATCGCTTCTACACACAACGGATTGGCGTATTGCACGAAGGGCTA
>JAKSDJ010000322.1 GCA_022360155.1 Chloroflexales bacterium
ATCCGCCGGTGTAGTAGAGCACATAATCGGCAGGCAGGCGATCCATAATCTGCGGCAGCAGGTCGAAGCCCTTGCGCCGGGTGCGATTGCCCACGAACAGCAAGCGAATCCGCGCATCGGAGGGCGGCAGACCGTTGTCACAGCGGACCAGCCCCGGCATGGGCACGAACACATCGGTGTCGATCCCGTCGAAGATCAACACCGTATCGGCCCGCCCGTAGGTCTGGGCGACTTGACGTTGGGTAAAGCGGCTAACACAGACCACCGCATCGGCGTCCATGATCGACCAGCCATCGTAGCGCGACTCGACCAGGCGATAGAAGAGACGCTGGGCGAATGAGCTGTAGGGCTGTAGGTCGGGGTCGGTCGTCAAGTGGTGGACGGTCGTCACGACGGGCAGGCCGGTTGTGAGGCCGGCGAAGGCCACCCGCGAGCGGCCCTGAATGATGTCGAAGCCTTGCCACCAGCCCGGCGGCAGGCCGCGCGAGATGAGAAAAGGCGCAAAGTTGTAAATCTCTGGGAGGCGTAGCAGCGTTGGATCGAGTCCGGCAGCGCGCACCGAGCGGGTGATATTCTGGATGCCGAAATCGACACCGCCGCGTCCAACTGGCGAAATGTAGAGCGGGCGCACGCGATTGCGGCGTTGGGATTGACGATTTGCACTGGCCGGGTGCGTCACAGATGAACCTCGATACACAACCGCTTCCTCAATCTAGTACTACAATGAGACTGCATCCTGCACCGCATCGAGGGGATCTGTCGATGTCACCCTGAGCGAAGTGAAGGGTCTTGCAACCTTTGGCAACGAGATTCTTCACTTCGTTCAGCATGACATGGCTCGTTGTAGTACTAGAATTGGGTTTTATTGAAGCGAAATACACAATCAGAAAAAGTCTGAGTTGAACGGCGCCAGCCCAGCAAACAACCGATCGAGCAGCGCCAGAGCAGCGCGGTCATTCACCGTAAGCAAGCCAAAAGCGGCAGCGCTGCGCGCGCGCAGATAGCGAGCATAGATCTGGGTCAGCACCCGCACATCGCAGGCCAGATCAGCATCGCTTTCACTTGGCAAGAGCTTGCACCGCGCCTGACCGCCGGCGATCTCTAGCTCGAAAACCCCTTTGTTATGCTTCAGCCAGTCGTCGGTAACAGCGATACGCAGCCGGCCCGCACTGCCTGGCGGGTAAGGGAACGTCTCTAGCGCTACACCGACATCGATCAGCCGCAGCATAAAGTGAGGTTCGATTTCGCAGCGCAGCGGCTCGATCATCAGCATGTTCACCGGCGCGTCGGCTGGTGCGCGGAAGAGCACTTCATCGCACTGCGAGTCATAGTTGCGTAGGAAGACAAAGAGCTGTGAGCGCGCCTCGGGATCGAGGGCCACGATTTCGCGGCAGGTCAGCCGGCGTTCGGGCTGGCCGTATGGGCTGAGCTGATAGATGAGATAGGCGCGGCCCACACCATCGCTGTCGCGCCAGATGTAGGCGTAGTAGGTCTCGTTCCCCCAGCCGCGTAGCACATCGCGTTGCCACCAGGTCTCGTCGCGCACAACCGGCCCGAAGCGCCCGCGCAGCGCCCCAGCGTAGATCTGCTGCAATTCGGGGATCGCCTCCGGCCCGACCTGGACGAAATCGCCGACACTACGGCAGAAGTGGGCAAACAACTCGGGTGAACCGCGATAGACGCGCCGTTCCATGAACATCGCCCATCCATAACGATGATAGAACGAGCGATTGAAGGGGTAAAGCATACAGAGGGCGATGCCTTGACTGCGTATTTCATCGCAGACATGCCGCATCAGAGCGGCGACATGCCCCTGGCGGCGCGCCTCTGGCGGCGTGGCAACGCTGCCAATCCCGCCACAGGGTAGATTCGCACTGCCGGCCATTATCTGTAATGGCATCAGTTGTAGCTGGGCAAGGATGCGGTCACCGTCATAGAGCGCGCGCAACTGGGCGACGACCTGTGGCGTGAGCCGCGATCGGTCGGGGTTGATATTGAACGCCAAAGTCTCGATCTCGATGAAGCGCTCCAGGTCAGTTGCGGCCAGAAGGCGGTAAATCGGTTGAGTCATGCGATTCCTGCCGAAATTCCTAGAACGTTAGCACGTTAGAACCTGCCAACGTGTGAACTGTCAACGTGTCAACGTGCTAACCTGCCAACCTGCTAACGTTTTGTACGTGGTTTCTCGACCAGTAAGAAATAACTGCCGCAGCGCATCCACCCGAACAGCCACAGGTCGAGTTCCATCAGAAGCGTCACCGCCATCAGCGCGTAGTAGACCGCGCTCTTGCGCTCCAGTTGGCCGCGCATCCGCCGCCGAGCGCGGATTTCACGCTGGGCGCCTACCGCTACTGTGTGCTTGCCAGATGCTGGCTGGTCAACATAAGATTGCGATTTGTGCTCAGTATCTTGCGCCTTGTGTCGTCCGATGACCGCCTCGCCGAGCTTCATCAGCACGTGTTCGACGAAAGTCGTGAAGAGACTATTCCAGAAGATGGTTTGTACCGGGCGCAATCCGGCGCGCTGCATCGCGTCAAGCACATCTTCCCAGTTCTCCAACGCCTTGAGGTGATCGGACTTGCGGCGTGCTTCGCGCTCGAAGTCATACAGGCCGGCGCGCACGAAGACGCGCCCCAGGCGACGGCTGAGGTCGATCAGCGGCTGGATCGGTGAAGGCTCGCGGGTGTTTGAGAAGATGAGCATGCGTCCGCCTGGTCGCAGCACCCGTGCCGTTTCGCGCAGGTAAGCATCGATCACGTCGCGAGGAAAGTGTTCAAGGATGTCGATCGAGAAGGCTTTGTCGAAGCTGTTGTCGGCGAAAGGCAGCACCCGCGAGTCGGCTTGCGCCAGGGTCACGTGGTCACGCGCAGTGTCGGCGAAGAGTGTGGCTGGATCGCTGCCGACCATCAGCGCCACGTGCTTGGCGTTCCAGACCGCGTGCTTGGCCGTACCGCAGCCGTTGTCGAGCGCCACGTCACTGGGTTGAAAGCGGAGCAGGCGACTTAGTGCGCGATCACGCACGCCGGCGGCGAGCAGGGGTGGAGCCAGGTCGCGATAGTCTAATTCCTCGGCAAGTTGTTCTTCTTCGGCGACGTATTTCGAGACGTAGTTGAACTGCGCCCCGCGCGGCATCAGATCGATGTAGCCGTCGTGGAAGCCATACAGGTTGCGGCAAGCGCTGCAGTGCACCCCCGCATCGGTGACATAGAGTTGTTGCGAGCTACAGGTCGGACATTGGAGTAGCGAGAAAAGTGTTCGTGGGATCATGCTTGTGTCAAACGTCAAACAAAATACAGAAAGCTATGCATCACGCCGAGCGCGGTATTGCGTTATCCGCTATCGATCACGGTTCAAGCGCCGCCCGACATCCCAGGCTAGCGCTACATCGTAGACCAGGAGAAAAGCGCCCTGTACGGCGATGCCCATCCCGATACCCTGGCGGTCGCGGCGGTCACGAAATCGGCGTGCGGTCCAAAGACCGCTGGCAACGTATAGCACGTCCAGGCCAGCGTTGACCAGCAAGATGCGCCGGAATTGCGCGGCTTCGCGTCGTGCATCCGCCGCGCTGAGTTCGTCGCGCTCGTGTTGCTCCGCTTTGTGTGCGGCGCTCCGGCGACCGGAGACGGCGAGCGCTGCATCGATTGCGCCCCAAGTGAACGCTTGCATGCCAAACTGCCGCCAGAACGGATCGCGCCTGAAGAGTGCCAGGGGAGCGATGAGGGCGTTGCCAACACCCCACGCGAGCAGGATGCCTAGGACACGCTGCTGGTAACGAAAAAAATTGTCGCTCATGAGCCGGTTTCCTTCGGTGCAATGCGCTGGGGCAACATTTTGATCAGACACCATTCGTCGTCGCGGTCGCGGGCCGAGTCGCGGACAAACCCCTGGTTTGCGTAAAACGCTTGGCCAATGTCGTTTCTGGCGTGAACATAGCAGTAGTAGCTGCTCGTACCCTGAGCAGCCAGACGCTCCTCTGCCCGGCGCAAAAGTTCGCTGCCGATGCGGTTGCGCCAGTAATCCGGCACAACGTAGAGCCGAAAGAGCTGCGCGCCGTAGTATCCGTTGCCGCTATGCCAAAAACCCGCTACTTGTTCGTCCTGCTTCGCGAGCAGAAAAATACTCTTCGGGTTTTGCAATGCGCGCAGCAAATTCTCAGACGAATAGGCTTGGGCGAGAAACTGATCAATGAACTCGGGAGGGAAGATTGCTCGATACGCCATCCGCCAGCTTACGGCGGCAGTGGTCTGGATCGCCTCGATATCTGCTGCCTGTGCTTCGACATAAACGATCATGAGATCTGCTCCACGTCTCGATCTTACCCGTGCAAATTGCCGCGCAATCATACCACAAAACCTGGCGCCGCACTCTGTGCGGCGCCCTTGAGTGTTTTGCAGCGGGAAAAGGTTATGACAGCGCCACCCGTGCAGCTAGCCAGGCCAACCGGCTGTAGGTGCGCACACGCAGCGCCACTCGCTCCCAGGGCGGGGCCAAGCGTCGGTCGTGTAGGGCGTCGAGGTGCAACTGGAAGAGCATGCGCAGTAACTGGTAGTTGTAACGGGCGCGCGGTAGAGGCAAATGGTGTGCGCCCCAGCTCAGCAGCGCGTCGAGCGCACCTTGCGCTTCGATGCGAGCTTGACGTAATGCTGCTTTTGGCGCGGCGCGGCGCTCTAGGACGTAGAGTTTCTGGCGTAAGGTTATGAATTGCAACAGCAGCGCGGCTAATTCCCACTCGGCCTGCTCGGCTTCCAGATGCGGCGCGTCGGCATAGGCCCGGGTCAAAACTTCATCCCAGGCAGCACGCCCACGTGCAAGCGGCTGCGCGATCGTCCACAGCAACTCGAGTCGTTGTTCGCACAATGGCTTGGGGGCGGTCATATAGTCAAGTATGTCGATTGGCGGCGCCGATAAGCTAGCCGCCGAGCATTGTGAGTCGAGTATTGCGAAAAAAGCATCGAGAGCAGCTAAGTGTCGTTTTTTCGATGCATGCTGCGCAGTTCCTGCTAAGCCTGGCGGACGTTCGCCGGGCATAAAGTCCAGAACCGGATGCCATGCCTCGCTCAGGGCGTGGTAGGTCTGGACCAGAGCGTCGGGTGTACGCGGCGCTCGCACCGCGGCATAGTCGGCCAGGATCGCAAATGGATTATGCTCTGGTTCCCAGGCTAGCCGGGCGAAGAGGTAGGCGTTCAGCGGCGCCGCAAGCCAGGGCCGATCACCAGTCATCAGTGCCTGAACAGTATGCACCCCCGCGTCGCGATAGGCGCGCAGGTCGTCGCGCATGACCGTAGGCAGCGGCGGCGGCGTGGACTTGAACAGAATGCCGTCGAGATAATATTCGAAGACACAGTGGCCTGCATGGGAGATCGCGGGTTCTACTGGAGCTTGGGATTGGAGATTAGGGCCTGGAGATGCGCCGTCGAACCAGACGATGTTGTCGTGTAGCTGCTGGAAAAAAGGCCGGTTAACCAAGTTGCTTTCATTAGCGATGCCGTGGGCGTAGGAGCGCGGGCGTGGTGCGAAAGCCAGGATCACGTTTGCGCGGGGAACGATTTGACTTGGCGCCACTGCGGTGTCGTGGTAGGCCAGATAGGCGATGCGCGCCTGGGGGTTGCAGCGTTCCAACGTCTCGGCCAACAAATTTGTCGCCATCAGCGACTGATCGGCGGGCGAGAGCGCGGAGCATTGCGGGCAGTCGCACCACCCGCCACCGAGAATATCGTCGGGCCAGAGGTGGTAAATCTGCGCCTCGGAGTGGGCGCGGAAGAAGGCCGTACCGTTGCGCTGAAGCAATGCCTGTGCAGTAGAGTTGCTTGGGCAGAAGTTGTGATCAGGCGTGCGGCGCGCGCCCTTCTGCCGGAATGCTTCAGGAGAACGCTGAAACAAGTTCCGTGGAACTAGATCCGCCATCCCGTGGCCGCCTAGTTCAAGTGTCATACCCCGCTCGCGCAGCAAGGGCAGCAGTTTCGTGCGTCGTTTGCGCCACTGCTGCAAGCGACAGGCTCCTAACGCCAGCCGCCGGTCGATGGTATGTATAAAGATTGTATTGAGCCGGTTGCGCGCCGCCCAGACGATCCACTCCTCGGCGTGGTCAAGAAAGAAATCGTGACCAATGATCAGGCAACGTCCGGTCAAGGCTGGCTGCTGGGCTATGGCGACGCGCGGCAGCTCGATATGCTGGTAGTGGGGCAGCTGTTCGCCGCTCGGTCCTGGCGCGACCCAGCGGCACCCTAACGCCTCCAGCAGGTCATAGACGGCGTAGAGCAGACCGCGTGGCCCGTCGCCATGCAGCGTCAGTCCGCTGTTATCGGGCGTACGCACAAAGCCATCGCCGTAGGCGCCACAGTGTAGGGCGATGCGCGGTCCTGCGGCGTTGGCGACGATAGGCAGGGGCGACGCGCCAATCCGCTGTAATGTGCGCCGCAGCTCCTGGGCGGCGAAGCGGGCGACGGGGTCAGCGCTGCTTAGATCAATGACCCAATTGGCTTGAATAGTCGACAGGGAGCGAGATTTCGTCATTGGTGCATGAACTTACAATAATCGGCAGTTAGCGCTGATTATACTGGATCAGGCGCAGTTTGCCGCAGATGGCCCGCTATATCTGGTGAGTCTGCGTGCGTAGCATTATTTGCGCTCTCTTGCTGGATGATGACAGAGCTCTTTTTCCTTTGTCGATCATATTGACATTATTCAATATGTATGCTACACTCGTTGGCAATCATATCGAAGTTTGTCGATTTGATCGATGTACTGGTTCAACATAAGGAGAAAAACCATGACGACCGATCTACAGAACGATCCCAACGCCATCAAAACCGTTGTGCGTGACTATTACGGTCAACGCATCCAACAAGCAGGAGCATCGTGTTGCGGGGGCGGCGCTGAACTGACCGAAGTCCAGTTGTATGGCGCTGAAGAGTTGACGCAACTCCACGAAGATGTCAACACTACCTCGTTCGGCTGCGGCAACCCCATCGCACTCGCCAGTTTACAACCGGGTGAAGTTGTGCTCGATCTCGGTTCGGGCGGCGGACTCGACGTGCTCTTGGCGGCCAAGCGCGTCGGTGCGGAAGGCTACGTCTATGGCGTAGACATGACCGACGAGATGCTTACTGTGGCGCGCCGTAACGCCGAGCGCGCCGGTGCAAGCAATGTCGAATTCCTGAAGGGCGATATCGAGACGCTGCCTTTGCCTGACAATAGCGTCGATGTCATTATTTCCAACTGCGTGATCAACCTTTCGCCTGACAAGGGCGATGTGCTGCGTGAAGCCTTTCGCGTCCTCCGACCCGGCGGGCGACTCGCCGTGAGCGATATTGTTGTTGACGGCGATCTGACAGACCTGCCGGTAAGCGAGACCCAGATCCGCACCGCATTGAGCTGGGCTGGCTGCATTGCCGGGGCGTTGACCAATGCGCAATACCGCACGTTTCTCGTGACTGCCGGTTTCGAGCGGATCGATGTAGATGTTCGCCACCGCTACATGATGGAGGATCTTGTCTCTAGCGCTCCAGATGGGCTGAACCATCTTGATTCGGAGGTAGTGCAGCAACTGCTGGGGCGCTTTACGAGCAGCGCGATCACGGCCTGGAAGCCAATCTAGCCCGCCGATAGCGCATATTTGCACAAAGCGGCAGCGGACGAGCGCTGCGGTCAGGATGGCAGCGCTCACACCATAGTTCTAGGTTACATTGCGTATGGAATGACCCCCAGGCCAACGTGTCAACGTGTCAACGTACCAACCTGCTAACGCAGGTGTTATGTTGTTATGTTATACTTGCAGAGGCTATGCTGCCAGAGTGCATTCATAACTCACCACAGACCAGGAGACTCAGCGCATGCCTGTTACCCCCGCAGACACGCTCGCCGATCAGGGTATTGCCGCTCTCCAATCCGGGCAATCTGAGCAGGCTCGGGAACTGCTAACCCAGGCCATCCAACTCGATCCGCACAACATTCGGGCCTGGCTCTGGCTCTCCGGCGCTGTCGACTCGCCTGACGAACAACGTTATTGCCTGGAGCAAGTGTTGGCTCTTGATCCTCAGCACAAGGCCGCGCAGCGCGGCCTGCAATTCCTCTCCCCTGAACAAACAGCGCCTTCTCCAACTGTAGGTTCTTCGAGTGCAGGCGCGGTCACCGCACGCCTGACGTTGCCGGATGACTTCGCTTTTCCGCCGGCGGCGCCGATGATGATGCCGCAGCCTGCGCCAGATTCTTCGAGTGCGGGCACGGTCACCGCACGCCTGACGTTGCCGGATGACTTTGCCTTTCCGCCGGCGGCGCCAATCGTATCGCCGCCGCTTGGTGTCGCCGCTGAGCAGGAGGCCGCTAAAGCATTCGTTGTTCGCGAACTTGGGCAATTCCGCCGTCGCGACGAGATCATCCGCCGGTTAGCAGAACGCCAGCAATGGAGTTGGGACGACGCACGGCAGTTTCTTTCCCGTGTCGAGATCACCGAGAGTGATCGGATTGCACGCGGCAGGCGGCGTTTCTGGCTGATGATTGGCGGTGTCGCGCTACTGGGCGTGATAGCAGTCGTTGGACTTGTCGTGGCGTTGCTTGCCTTCTTGCCTGCCTCAAGCGATACGGCAACTACCACGTCCTCTTATAGAACCGTCCCTTTGCCGTGGCGTTCGTATTTAGTCGTAGCTGCCGGTATCTTCACCATTTTGGGCGCCCTACTCGACTGGGACTGGTTTATGTATCATCCCCGCGCCCGTTTTTTCGTGACAATTCTGGGGCGTACTGGCGTGCGAGTGTTCTATATACTTCTGGGTTATTTCCTGCTTATACTGGATCTCTTCTTGTACTGGGCTTCTTAATGTCACTGTAGACCCTTGCTCCTTTCTTGTTCTGCACACGGTTGGCACGGCGCCAAGCATCGCACTGAATACGATGTATGCTGGTTTGACCGGCAACCTCCGCCATGCTATACTGCTAGCGCTTGAATTAGTAGCTTATATGCGCTTGGAAGCCTTATTGCCGGGGTGTTGATGATCATCTCGGTGTTGAAAATATAAGCCCATCCAGGTTGCAAATAAAAGGAAATAGAGCCATGGCTCAGATACGTCTGGTGATTGCGGACGATGAGTCGATTATTCGAATGAATCTCAAGGAAACGTTGGTTGGGATGGGGTATCTGGTAGTTGGCGAGGCCGGCGACGGCGTCACCGTCATCAACTTGGCGCGTGAATTGCGTCCAGACCTAGTGCTGATGGATATCAAGATGCCCAAGCTTGATGGTATTCAGGCAGCGAAAGTCCTAACTGAAGAGCGAATTGCGCCGGTTCTGCTGTTGACAGCGTATTCGGATCGCGAGTTGGTTGACCGGGCGCGGGAAGCCGGTGTAGTCAACTATATTGTCAAGCCGTTCCGCGAAGCGGAATTGCTGCCCGCCATCGAAATTGCCATGGCGCGCTACCAAGAATTCCTCGAAATGGATCACGAAGTCCGTGACCTCAAAGAAACCCTGGAGACGCGCAAGCTCGTTGAGCGAGCGAAGGGTTTGTTGATGGACCAGCAAGGGTTGAAAGAAGCCGAAGCCTTCCGCAAGATCCAGCAACTCTCGATGAACACCCGCAAGTCTATGAAGGAGATCGCCCAGGCTATCTTGCTGGCGAATGAAATCTAAGGTCGTTTCGTTGTGTCTGAATCGCAGCCAGGCCCGCCTGAGACATCTCTTTCACGTGTTGCTGTAGCCTGGCGAATGCGGTTCAAGGCAATTCTTCCGTTCGCAATAACTGCGCTGGTCGCTGTTGTTTTGAGTCTGTTCGGACAGATGGCATTGTTAGCGTTCCAGCGCCCATCTCCCTCACCTGCTGATACGATAATCACGACCTCAGCCACGCTGACGGCTGTGGCGCTGCTTACGCCTACGCCCGAACCTCCTCCTGCCGTTACTGTTACAGTTACTTCAACGCCGCCTTTGCCAGATGAACGAATCATTGCCTTGGATCTGATCGATATTCGGGCTGAGCTGCGTCGAGCGAAGAGTGATACCTTTCTGTTGCTTGCCGCTTCGCATCTCTCCGATGCCGAGGACGCGCTGCGCGTCAATAATCTCGCGGAGGTCGAGCGGCTGTTGGTAACGGTGCGTGTTGCGCTTGACCGCGCCTACGAATATGCCGAAGTCTACAAGAACCCGATCGATGATTTTCGGGCTCAGGTCGGGCAAATGCGCGAGGATCTGCGGGTCTATCCCGAAGATATGGATCAGCAGTTGCGGCGGCTGCGGCAGAACATCCTTAGTATTGTATCCGAGGATGATTGAGCGATTGGGCGCTTATGCCCCGCTTCGCTTATTCTCGAAGTCGACGAAACGATACCCAACGCCCCGTTCAGTCAAGATATACTGGGGGTGAGCGGGATCTTCTTCGATCTTCTGGCGAAGATAAGTAATATAGAGGCGCAGATAATGACTCTCCTCACGATATTCTGGTCCCCACACTTTGGTCAGTAGCATCTCGTGCGTCTGCACATATCCCGCGTTTTGCACCAGGTGATAGAGTAAGCGATATTCAGTTGGCCGCAAGTTTACGCGTTCACCGCCTACCAAGACTTCGCGGCGCGCGAAATCGATACTGAACCGGTCGTCGATTTTGACGAGGGTCTGGGGGACGGGTGGAATGGTGTAATGCCGCCGAAGCACTGCACGGATACGGCTGACTAATTCGCGGTGGCTAAATGGCTTGCCGATATAGTCGTCGGCGCCCAATTCGAGCCCGCGGACCCGATCATCTTCCTCGTCCTTCGCGGTGAGGATCAGGACCGGCGCCGATGAGAACTGGCGTAAGCGGCGCAACGCCTCGAACCCGTCCATTTCAGGCATCATAATATCCAGCAGCACAACATCGGGCATATCATCGCGGGCGCGCTCAAGGGCCTCACGGCCATTGGAGGCTGTGCTGACCCGCGCACCCTCAAGCTCCAGATTCATGCGCATAAAGTTGACCATGCGCGGTTCGTCATCGACGACGAGAATGAGTTTGTCCTTCAATTCTGACATAGTTGCGTGCTCTCATAAATCAACGGTGCGTGATACACCCCCAGGATAAACATTGCGTATGGCATCGTATGAGTAGAAAAATAGTCGTCTGGTTTTGGGCTTGACATTCGCAGACTTGCATTATTCTAGCACGGTGTTTGTCCAACCTCAAGCTCATCAGTTTAGGATCATGGCGCAGTAGAACATTCGCGACAAATCTGCGGCAAACCGTTGTCGATGAGCGGCGAACCTGCGCCTTTTTAAGCCATCTATGCATTGTTGCAGAATTTAGATGCGACCCCTAGCGCTAAGAGGGCGTATTGACAATTGGGGACAAGGGGTGTATAGTAATGCTGTGCAAAGGGTTGACAAAGAATATGAAATTGTGCATTTTTGTACAGACTGCGATACCGGATTCTGCTAGCAAAGAGGAGCACACGATGATTACAGTTGTTCGCCGTACGTACATTCAATCCGTTACGCCGGAGCAGGTTTTTGCGGCTCTGTCGGACCCCAAGAATTTGACAAAGCTGCTCCCACGTGTGCGCAAAGCAGAAATTATGTTCCAGGATGCGAACAATGCGCGCCTCGTGACGTACATGTCGCTCGGGGGAATCTTTGGTACAATCCGCTGTGAAGGAAATTTGAAATGGGTTGAACCGCGTGAGATTGTTTTCGAGGTCGAGAAACCATTGCCGCTCGAAACGCGCTGGGTATTGACCTCTGGTGTCAATGGCACTGACTTGCAGGCGACGATGTTGCTCGATCTCGCTCCGTTGCTTGGCCCAATGGCTCAATTTGTGCCAACAGACGCTGTTGCCGACATGATCGGGTCTGAACTTGACCAAGCGTTGAAAGCAATTACCAAGCGCTGCGCTGCTCTTGAAACGCACGAGCGTGCGGTTGCCGCCTAATGTTAATGTTGCGATCATGCCTTCGTTTGTTTCGCAGCGAATAGCACATTTCTCTCTTTGACACAATGTAATTCCTCTTTGCGCAATCTGGTATAATCGCGGGGACTCGTTCGCTACGAGTTCCCGCTTTGTGTTGGTGCGATTCTGCTTGCCGAGCTTATGTGAGCAGTTGTGCGAGAGAGATGTATGCCTCATTCACTCCGGTGCAGTCATGACAATGCGAATTATTCTTGGTCTGGCGTTTAGCTTTGCAATTGGCGCGCTGGCCTATTGGCGGCGCTCGCTGACGGCCAGTGGTTGGCTAGGGGCAGTTATTACTGGGACGCTAACGTTTGGTTTTGGCGGTTGGTCTTGGGGTTTGACCTTGATTACATTCTTTAGCACCAGTAGCATGTTATCTCGCTACAAAGAGGCGATTAAAGAGCGTCAGGCTGCCGAGAAGTTTTCCAAAGGCGGACGGCGCGACCTGGGACAGACCCTGGCAAACGGCGGCATTGGGTCTGTACTGGCGTTACTCTATGGATTGATCGGTGAGCCGTCGTGGCTCTTGGCGGCCTTTCTGGGCGTGATGGCGACGGTGACAGCAGATACCTGGGCGACAGAACTTGGCGTGCTTAGTTCCCACAAGCCGCGCCTGATCACGACGGGCCGTCCGGTCGCACCAGGCACTTCGGGCGGGATCACGCTGTTGGGAACGAGTGCGTCAGCCGCTGGGAGCCTGATCATCGGCTTGGCGATGTTATGCTTCTTCATCGTTGGCGAGGCTCTTGCCGGTCGCCCGCTAACCTTTCCCTGGTGGATGGTGCTGGCTGCACTGCCGGGAGGCGTATTCGGTTCGCTCTGCGATAGTTTGCTTGGGG
>JAKSDJ010000331.1 GCA_022360155.1 Chloroflexales bacterium
GGCTTGCGTGCTGGCGCCGACCTGGAAGCGGCCCAGCCGGGCCATCGGGCGGGTATAGCTCCAGCGCTGGATGTGCCCGCTGCTTGGGCGGGTCCATTCCCGCGGCTGGTCGAGCGCGGTCCACTGGGCGTTGCTGATCAGACAGCCCACCGGCGCCGCATCCGAGCAGACGCTGCGCGGTCGTCCGGCGGCGTCATAGCGGTAGCTGGCTGTTTCGCCATCGGGATAGGTGATACGGCTCACCCGGTCGGCGCTGTCATACCCCCAATCGACGGTCCGCACCGTATTGAGCCCTGCTGCTGTCTGATGCGCATGGCGCGGACGGCCCCGCTCATCGTAGTTCCATAAGGTCGCCGTACTGGCGGTGCGCATCGCGGTCCGCTGGCCAAGCGCAAAGCCGCCAAACGGCTCGTCATAGGCATAGATCGCCCCGGAGAACTCGCGGTAATCGTCCAGATAGGCCGTATTCCGCCAAATCCAATGACGGAACCGCCAGCGTTTTCCCGCCGGCATCTGCATGCTATAGACGGCCCGCTCCCACATATGATCTTCCCGGTAGACCTCGACCGTAAAGCCATGCTGGTCGTCGACCCCGATCTGGAGCACATACCAGGTATTGGGCTGCAGCGGGTTCAGCAGATCGGCCGGATAGTGCCAGGTGGCCCCATCGCGGGTGTACTGCACGAAGAGCTTCCCCCGGTCAGCAATCGCCCCAAAACGCTGGTGGCGGGTTGCGTCGTCCGCATAGATCGAGAAGTGGGCGGCCGTGTAGTCGCTATCGACCTTCAAGCGCACCTGCATGGCTTTGCCATCGGTCAGGGTCGCGCTGCTGCGATAGAACGTGGCGCTCCAATCCGCGTTGGCGCCGGTATTCCGCACCACATGCTGGCCGCCATCAGGGTAGGGTACGGTTTGCTGCCCGTTCCAGACCCAGGGGGCGGTCTGTTGGCTATCAAAGCTGTCCTGGAACGCCACCGCCGCTCCCTGGCTGCTCTTGCCGGTCAGCCGGTCCAGCGCGTCATAGCTCAAGGTCAACGTCTGGCCCTTCACGTCGGTCTGCTTGGTCAGGTTGCCGTTCGGGTCGTACTGGTAGGACCAGGCGCCCCTGTCCGGGTCGGTCATCTGGGTCTTCCGCCCCGCCGAGTCATAGCGCAGCGTGTGGTATTGCCCAGCGCGTCGCGCACCACGCGCAGTTGGTCCAGCGGGGTGTAGGCGTAGGTCGTCGTCGCATCGACCGCGTAGGCGCCTTCGCTGCCGCCATTGCCGCTATACTCGATTACCTTGCGCAAGCGCCCGATCATATCGAACTCACGCCGGGTCTTGTGGCCCTTGGCGTCGGTGGTCGTTGCCGCCGTGTCGGTGGCGCTCATCCAGTAGCGGATCTGGGTCACCGACCCGTCCGGCGCGGTCACGTCGGAGACCCGACCTATCCCGTCGTAGCTGGTCGTCGTCCAGCGCACACTGCTATCTGGCGGCACATACGCCGCCCACGGCCCGGCGTGATAGTACGGCTGGCCCTCCTGGCGCACCCGGCCCAGACCATCGTAGCGATAGTGGGTGGCGATCTGCTGCGCGCCGTGGTCGGCGCTCTCGCGTTTGGTCTGGATCAGCCGGCCCAGTCCGTCGTAAAGCTGCTGCACTCCGTTCCACGGATCAGCCGCTTCATCGCCGGCCCGCGTCTGGACCATGTAGCAGACCGGGCGCTCCTGGTCGTAGTAAGCGATCTGGACGGTGTTATCCCACGAACGGGCCCGATTCATCATCCGTCCGAACTCGTCATACGCGGCCATCGTGGCGTTGTCATTGGCATCGGTCACCCGAGTCAGCGTGCCCATCCGA
>JAKSDJ010000790.1 GCA_022360155.1 Chloroflexales bacterium
CGATAACCCGTGGTAAGGGAGTTACCGTGGCAATCCTCGACACTGGCATTGATCCCAACCATCCTGTCTTTGCCAATACGAAGATTCTGCCAGGCCGTGACTTCGTGGATAACGACACTTGTCCAAGCTTTGCCAATACGAAGATTCTGCCAGGCCATGACTTCGTGGATAACGACACTTGTCCAATCGAGGTCGGCTCCAAAGAACAAAACATCACTTATGGTCATGGCACTCACGTTGCAGGGTTGATTGCGCTAAGCGCCCCGGAAGCCAAGATTATGCCCATACGAGTGCTCGACGAAAACGGTGTCGGCAATCTCTGGGTATTGATCGAGGGTCTCAAATATGCCGTCAATAATATTCCACCCAACAACTCCCTCGTGATCAACCTGAGCATGAGTTACACCCGTGAGAGCCACATTCTCGAAGACATTGTCACCATAGTGGCGGATGATAAAGACGATTGTCAGGAAGGCGGCGAAAAGGAAATTACTGAAAAGGACGACCTGTGCGTCCCGCAGGGGGGGGTAGTTGTCGTTACGGCAGCTGGCAACAGTGGCTCGGACCAACCAGAGTACCCAGCAGCAGAACATGCCACCGGGTCGCTGGCGGTTGCCGCGAGTAAAGAGAATGAAAAAGAACTGGCATCATTTTCAAACTATGGCCAATGGGTTGACATAGCAGCGCCGGGTAAAGCGATTTGGAGCAGTGTTCCTAACAACAAATATGGCTCGTGGAGCGGCACTTCCATGGCAGCACCGCTGGTGGCGGGGACAGCCGCGCTGGTACGGTCTCAACATTCTGCTTGGTCATCAACACAGGTCGTTAATCACATTATAAAAACCGCAACTCAAACGAATGCAGAAGTCCCACGGCGGCTTGATGCCGCTGCAGCAGTCGGCGCCGCGATGCCGACCAATGTTGTCAGAATTCCGATGGTTCTGCGATAAGCTCGAACAAAACAATTTGCAGCATCGAGAAGGGTCGGATATGTCTCCGGCCCTTCTCGAATCCGATCTCTTGCTTATCGTAACGCCAGAGTGACTACCTTCAAACAAGACCCCGGTAAACGCCGGCATTTATTTGTAACGCCTTCTGCCAGAGCATATCAGGCTGTGTCGCTTCCCCACATACCCCACTAGAACGAATAGCGTGGTTCCATCTCTGTTGGAAATATGTATGTATGGAATACGTAAGCTATATTGCCGCCACGTCATCATGGCACACACATTCCCCCATATACACGTCTATTAGTATTGCTCTCGCTCATATCTCAACAAGTTTAAACTACCCCCAAGAGCAACCACTGTGGGATGAATACCCGCAAAGAAGCAAAGCAAGGCGCTTTATCCTCACAATCCCTACCAGAACCCGCCATGATTTGACCAAGAGCGGATAAACTTTGCAAGCGCGAGTGTGGCGCGCACACTCTACACACAATACTCCAGCTTCTGCCGCTCTCTTACGATGCCGTAAAGAGATTATATCGCTTTTCAATTGTATTTTTCAGAGTGCTTCTCGCTCTATAAATATAGAGAGATCGAAAAAAAC
>JAKSDJ010000679.1 GCA_022360155.1 Chloroflexales bacterium
CATTTTTCTCGGTACGGACCCAATAAATTGTCATGCTTTGCTCCATCACAGTTGCTGGTCGATGAAAAAGGACAACCGCTTCTCTCTGTGCATACTCTTGAATGCGCAACGCAGGTTTGCAGATATGAAATAGAACAGCACACTTGCCAATAGGAAGGAACACTGCTCTATTTCGTGCTGAGAACTGTTCGTAATTGAGGTCGCATTGGTTGCTCAAGCCTCGATTGCTTCAATCCGCTCCATAACCCGATCGGTTGCGTGCGACCATGTCCACCGGGCCGCAGCTTCGCGCGCAGCGTTCGCACCTACGGCGTGCGCTTCATCGGGATGCTCATACACATAGCGCATCAGATACCGCAAGTGTTCGATATCGGGATCGGCCCAGCGGAGCCCTTTATAGTATGGTGAACGCGCGATGGCCGGGATTAACCCTCGAATATTGAGCGGATAGCCTACTCCTGGGTGCAAAAATTCAGTCTGCGCGCTCCAATTCGTAGCGATGGCAGGAAGGCCGCACGCCATCGCTTCTAAAATTGGCATGCCCCAGCCCTCGCCACGCGATGCAACAACGAAACAGTCGGCGCTGCGATACAGGCTGCCCATATGATGCGGAAAGATGTCTTGATTGAAAATCAACACAATAGGAGGCGTACGGGAGCCTCGTGTCCACTCATTGACTTTACGTTGCACATCGAAAGACAGATCATGGTTAAAGACCTTGAGCACAAGCAGCACGTCATCTGAAGTGTTGAACTCTTCGATATAGGCGCGGAGCAGCACTTCGGGCGCTTTGCGCTCGATCCAATCGAAAACAGACAGAAACGTAAAGCGCTGACTTACTCGGCGGCTATGAATATGGGGATGAAAATAGTCTGGGTTGAAACCAAGCGGAATTACATAGATTGGGCGCCGTACGCCGCTGTTGGCAAACACCTCTGCGCCCCAGTGGCTTGTCACCCAAACCTCATCCATTTGGTTGGACTGATTCACCCAATCAGCCGGCAAACCGTCAGCTTCGAGCATGGTATAACCGATACGGTAACGGCCGCTATTCTTCATAAAGGCGTCGCCCTGGCTATACACCACCTGGATCAGGTCACCGTCTTTCGGACGACTACGCATCTGCTCGACACGCACATCAGTGGTCAGCGGTTCTGAATAGTCCGTCCCGAAGATACATCCCAGATGAACATCAACACCGCGACGATCAAGCTCAAGGATCAGCTCTCTTGAGGAGGTTGCGTAGCCCGTCGGTCCAGTCACAAACGAATGCCAGAACAAGCTTCGGGTATAACGTCGCTGATAATGGGCTTGCCACTTGCGCAAGAAGATCTTCTGCGCTTGAGCAAACATGTTTTGCCAATTGGCCTGGTTGAGCTTCGTGCTGATATTTTCGTGATGCATTATCTGCACCGCGCCGGTGCAAACAATAGTAAATCCTGCCTGCGCAGCGCGCAAACAATAATCAGTATCCTCGTAGTATGAAAAAAAGTCTGAGTCCAAGCCGCCAAGAGTATTGTAGACATCACGGCGGATGTACATACACGCCCCGGTTATACCTTCGACCTCGCGGACTCGCCAATATTGGCCAACATAACTTTCGCCGCCGCCGATTTGGTACCCCCAAAAATTACCGATGGGCATATAGGTTCCAGCATGTTGTAGCTTGCCATCCGTGTGCAGGAGCGTACACCCAACGATGCCATAATCGGGATGGTCATTCGCAACATCGCGTAAATGGGCCAACCAGTCATCTTGCAGGATCAGCGTATCATTATTCAAGAGGAGCAGATCGTGATCGGGAGGAGCCGCCGCCATACCCTGGTTGCTGCCTTTGGTAAAACCCTCATTTGTTTCGTTCTCGATCAGGGTAATATTGGGCATCGTGCGCAGCCATTCGCGAGTGCCATCGGTACTGCCGTTGTCGACAACGATAATGTGGTAATCCGCACCGCGTGTTTTCGCAAAAATACTTTCCAAACAGGCTCGGGTGTAGTCCAGTCCGTTCCAGGTCAGCATAACAATAGAGACTGGAGGCCGCCGTCCGGGGGTAAAAGGCGGACGGTTGGACGCCTCTTGAGCGATTTGCGGCTTGCCGTTCTCTAGCAGAGCGGAGGTTGATGAACGCGCTTCGGCGCCGACAAAAGCAAATGGAAGGCCTCTGAGCCGGCTGGTGCGTTCCAGCTTTGTTGCTTTCGTGCGCAAATTGGCAAGCTGGTTGGCAAGCTCGGTTTGGAACGCTGCATTCCACTGCCGCATGACTGCCAATTCAGGCAACGACAACAAAAGGCTCATGTATGCTTGGCGCAATACCTGGCTATCGCCTTCCCTAGCCCGTGCCAATAATTGTTTCTGTTCCGCCTCAAAAAAGATGTCTTTCAAAACTCGCGCTGAGAAATGTTTGAACACCAGCCTCAGTCGGTTGCGTTCAACGAGCGCAACGTGTTGATAGTCCTGCCCCGCTGCTGCTGCGCCTTCATGATGGATCAGCGTCGCGTTCGCAGCAAGATGGAGTTTCCACCCCGCACATACAGCACGCAGACACAGATCGACATCTTCAAAGTAGGCTGGATGAAACGCCTGATCAAACAAGCCTATCTCGCGAATCATAGCCATACGCAATGCGGTGGCCATAGCAGCAAGATAGGTTGGCGCCGGTAGATCAGACGGCAGCATCTCGGCTTGATAGGCGATGTTACGACCATAGCCGGTTGGCCATAATAACTCGCCGCCCGCGTGCTGAACGCGACCGTCAGGGAAATAAGCGACACTACCGACAACACCAATACGCGGGTCTTCGATCAAGGGTTGTAACAAGGCCGCGAGCCATCCCGGATCGACTTTGGTATCCTGATTGAGCAACACGACCACATCTGGCGGTACAGCATCAGTAAGGAGTGTACGAAGTCCCTGATTGACTGCGCCGGCAAATCCCAAGCTATCACGAAAGGTCAACAAACGTACCGCTGGAAAATGGCGTTTAACGAAATCGCTGCTGCCGTCAGCACTCCCATTATCCACAACGAGCACTTCAAAGTCGGCATTGTCTTGGTTCTGCAGAGCCGTGAGGCAATCTGGCAAAAAACGCACGCCATTATGCATTGGTATCAAAATTGTTGTTTTCACAGTTGTGTATCTCGACTGCTCTCTTGCTGCACTAGCCGTCGGGAAAATTCGGTCTGAATATCATCAATATCGCAAAGATGAAGTTCCATATCAGCCACATGCTGCTGAAGCGATGCATTGTCACGCACAAGTTGTTCAAGTCGTTCTTTAACAATATCAATTTGCTTTTGCTGTTGATCCTGAGCATGCGCTAGCGACTGAAGCGCATGCACAACCGCTGCATTGAAAACATTCTGTTGCTCTACAAGAGGCTGCACATACCAACGAATAAAGGTGTTGGCAAACTGTTTTATCTTGTTGAAAAAAGGAAAACGCGACTTCGATTCGCGCGGCTGTAATTGCCAAAGATGATCGAGTTGCAAAATGGCATCATTGCGTTGGGGCTTATCGTCGACAGTGGGTATTTTTGATAATGGGGAACTTCGTTTACTCATACGATACGGATTCCTACAAAACCTTGATAACGGCAGCAGTACACGATCCCACGTGTACTCAATTGCCAGCTTCTGAGCCTGTTCACGACATTGTTGTCGTTCTTGTCTATCGCACGCTAATGCGAGCACAGCAGTTGCCAAACCTGTAACGTCCTCGGGCGCAACTACGCGCCCGCAGTGATGTTGTTGCACAAGTGCGGAGGCAGCATCTCCATCACTAATGATGCTGGGCAATCCCGCCCAGAGATGATCAAGGAAACGTGAACGCACAGCCGCATAGACGGCTTCGAGGCGTTGGTGATGGAGCATAATAGCCAGGTCGGCCTCGAGTAAAAAATTGACTCGTTCAATATAGGGAACCCACTGGTCATAGAAAAAAACATGTGAGTTGAGTAAGCCAAGCTCATCGGCTAGCGCTTTAGCAGCTATCGGCATTCGCATTGGTTGGATGTGACCTGGATGTTGTCCAGCTAGGAATACTAAACGTACTGTCGGGCATTTCGCAACAATTGCCGGCATTGCCTTTAGCAAGATCAGCGGGTCCATCCAATCCCACAGCCCGCCGGTCCAGAGCAGCACCACATCATCCGCACCAATACCAGACAGCACCCCGCGCAGCGCTGGATGTCGTTTCACCGGCGGTGCCACGCTTAACCCGAATGGAACGACATCGATCAGGCGGCGCAGCGCCGGATCGGTGTCAGCTAGAGTCGGGATAATCTGTCCATGGGCCATCAACGCACCGATGTAGAGATCACGCTGGCGCTCGGTGGCGCAAATCAGGAAGTCTCCTGCAGCAAGCTGGCATTCTAGCAACGCAACATCTTGCTGATGTTGCGCCTGGCGCTGCTCGTCAAACCGGCTACGAAAGAGTTCGAGGTTTTCAAGTGGCGTCGGATCGTAGAGATCAAGCGCCAGTGGTTGAGCGATTTGAGCTAACTCGGGATGGCCTAATAACACAAAGCCATTCGCCACGACTACATCGGCATCATGCAGCCAGCCCGTAAGAGTCGCAGCCTCGCCCCAGGTATAGCTGCCGCAACGCAGCGCTGGGTCATGGAGGTCAATCGGTTGCGGGGCAACTAGGGTCACCGGCTGTTGGGCCGCCAGTACGCGCGCCATCTCCCAATACCGAATCCCTGGCCCAGCCATGCGACTGCCTACGACATCGTGGCTGATGATAAGAACACGTGGTCTCTCAATTATTGGCATTGCTTTAGATTATGGAGCAAAAACCTTGGCCTCTATTTGCGATACCATATGTTGACCACCTGATCCACAGCTATGAGGTATACGACATGACGCGATCACAGCTCGACTATGACTTTATTAACAAGGTGTTCGGACAGGAATCATACCGGAAAGCGGGCAGGTGTCAAGCTGCGGGTACACCGGCCAAGCATTGATCCAGCCGGATACAATCCACAACCCACTGACTATCAACGAGTCGAAGATCTTGTAATACTAGTCAACCAACGCAACAGTCGCATCACCCGGCCCGACTCCATCCGCTCGATTAGATCTTCGAGATAGGCGATATGGGCATTCTTCTCAGCGATAATCGCATCGAGTTTTGATATTCGGCTAGCCTGCGTATCTTGGCTAGCCTGTGTATCTTGATTATTCTCCACATAATGCCAATCTAACATTTTTTTGCGTCGATCAACAGCATATTGGGGATTACGACAAAATTCGATCAAGGGCCGCAGTGCTTGTTCCCAGATATATTCCTCACGCACAGCAGCAAATGCTTCGGCATAAGCGGCGCGAAGCTCCACATTGGCTGCAAGCGATAGCAGCGATTGGGCAAACCCTTCGGCATCGCTAACTGCCACGGTATATCCCAGCCCACGCTCAGCTACCGTGTCAGCAAGAAAGTCTCCTGAAGCGACTACCATCGGCAGCCCAGCCCAGATGTAATCGAGCAGACTCGTCCGAAGAGTAAAGTGCTGGGGGTCAACGTGAGCAAGATGCGCGCTGACGCCAATATCGGCCTCGAGCAAATAGCTTGAACGTTCCGCGTGAGAGACCTCACAGTCATGAAAGAAGACCGTCTGATTATAGAGACCCAAATCCTGAGCCAAATTCAGCGCCCGCTGATGCCTCTCCGGCTCCACAGCGTCAACTGGATTGGGTTGGCGATAGCTCAAAAATATGAGCTTCAGATCAGGGCGCTGCTCCCGCACGAAGTTCATTGCCCTGATGATCGTCAAGGGATCGCAGCTATCCCAGTTTTCCACTACACACAGGATCAGCAGGTCGTCAACAGTGATCCCCGGCACGATACCTTTGAGCACCTGGTGCTGGTGTCTAGGCGGGTCGGAATCGATTCCGAACGGCGCAACATCGATCAGGTTGCGGAAGTCTGGGTCTTGCTTGTAATCATCGGAGATGAGCCGACCCTGGCTGGTTAACATCCCCAAACAAAGGTTGCGTTGACGTTCATCGGCGCAGAGGAAGAAGTCGCCAACCCGCAACTGCCGATTAAAGGACTCGAGTGCTCTATTCGCCTCGGGTCGATCCTGGCCCGCATAGGATGAATCGGCTAGATCAACAACCAGGATTTTGTTCATCTCAGCAATACCTGGATAACGCAACAAACTACAACCCGATACGATAACAATTTCAGCATCACGGGCGAGGCGTTGAATAGCAGTTTGATCATCACGCGGAAGCGCCACACATTGCACATCAGGCAGCGAAATATCGATTTGCTGGGGAGCGGCTAAGTGAATGTAGCAATATCGACTCAAACAGCGCGCCATCTCCATGGAGCGCACGCCGACGCTAGTTATATCCTCATCCAAAGGAGTTGGGCTAATAATCAAAACACGATGCATGCGCGTCTCAGCAAACAGATCGCGCACGCCGAACGCCGTTATGATATCTAGCGTTGAGGCTGGACAGACGCCGAATTGATAGTGCCAACCAACAGGATACCAGAGAAGCGGAAAGACTTCATTATCAGGGCGCTTGCGACGGGTTTGAATCTCTAGTCGTTTTTGCCAAAGACGCGGAAGATCATCGATAATATCTTTGAGCGCTGCAAGCGGACTAAGCATGAGCGTCGGAACGAGTTGTTTGGGGCCAAGCTGAATATTCTGATCTACAGCACGAATAAAATCAAAGCCATCCCAGTTCACAACACCAGCAGAAGCGCTCAAAACACGTTGTATCATCAAGAATAATGATGGACCCAGGATCTGATGCAGATGATGATCTTCATAATTCTTGATTAGCGTCATCAAGCCATTACGCTCAAATAGCCTTTCAATTTGAGACGTATGCATTCGACTCGAAGTACCGTGATGCCGATGGTAGGTAATTGCTGTAGAATTGACTAACACCCGATATCCTAAAACCCACAATCGCCAGCCAAAATCGACGTCTTCGAAGTAGGCGAAGTAATCTTCATCAAACCCTCCTGCGTAAAGAAAAACTTCGCGGTCGACCAGCATAGCCCCGCCACATGCAAAAAGAGCCTCACACGTTTCAACCTGGACGGCCTCCTTGGGGAGTCCGTAAAGAAACTGATAGCCAAACCCGTAAAAACTGGCGCCGCCCTGAATAAAATCAATCTGTTCGCCGTCCCAATCAAGAATCTGCGCTCCAACACAAACGACGCCTTGTTCACGATGGACCTCTAACGTTGAAACCATGGCTGTCAACCAGTGTATATCAGCGCGCGCGTCATTATTGATGAGCGCCAGATAGCGCCCCGTAGCCAGAGCAGCGCCTTGGTTGACAGCTCTAGCAAACCCAACATTCTCTGTATTTCGAACAACCTTCACGTGGGGGAACTGCGCAGCCATGATTTCGAGCGAATCATCTTGCGAGTTGTTATCAATCAGGATTAGTTCGATCAATTCAGTCGGGTAATCCTGCGCAAGCAAGGACTGAAAGCATGATTCAAGATGGTGGCGGCCATTAAAATTAACTACCACAACGGATACTGTTGCGGATAAAGCCTTGATTTCATTATCGTCAAGCGGATCGTCTCGATCATTTGCCATGCGTATGCTGCTCTAGAATGTGTGCAATGACCTGTTCCATATCGGCTACGAAACGTTCTTGCGTAAAATCTCGCAAAAAACGCCGCCGCGCTTGCTCGCCTAATTGGCGCCGCAACGGGCTATCATCGATTAGCCGAGTGAGGCAGCGTGCTAAATCTTGATAATCTTCAGCTTGGATCAGCAATCCTTCCTGCCCATGCGTGATTGCCTCGGCGACACCGCCGACGTTCGTCGCAATAACACTCTTGCCATATGATATCGCTTCCAGCAGCACAATCGGCAATACTTCATCACGCGAAGGCAGCACGCAAATATCGGCAGAGGCAAGATAAGCCATAGCCTGTTCGGGCGCCATAGAACCAATCATATGGACATTCGGCATCTGATTAGCGAATTTTGCCACTTCCTGGTAGAACACCCAGTCTATCACACCGCCAATTACATATACCTCTAAGCGCTCGGCTAAAGCCTTGGGCAGCGACGCAATGCCGCGCATGAGTGTATCCTGGCCTTTACGCGGCTCGACACTACCGATGCAGACCACAACAAGCTGATCTGGTTTGTGTGACGCCAGTTTATCTGGAGCAGCCGGTTGGGGCTTGGCGAGACCATAAGGAATAATCTTGACACATGTATTGTGTAGCACTGTCGAATAGGCGCTGGCTGTCATCCGCGCCGGCAAGACTATCAGATCGGCGGCTTCAAAGGCTCTGGCCACAGATAAATCATGCTGCGCCATCTGCTGACCAAAATGCGACTCGTGGATCCACCAGACACAGGGGATCTGCGCGGCGCGGGCGGCGTGAACAATACGGTAACTATTGATAGTGTTGGCGAGAACTGCAGTATAATGCGCAAACGATTGATAAGCGATCCGAGCATCGTAGAACAAATATTGATCCACCAGCACTGCAATCTGCGCTGCGCTGCAAAGTTCGTGGAGCGGGCCATCCGTAGGCGAAGCGATGGTCACGACATAGCCTTTGGTTTGTAACTCTCGTGCCAAGCGATATAACATCAATGGCGCACCGCTCATGCTCAGATCGCTGGTGACGAACAGCAGCTTCAGGGCATCGGGATCAGGCTGCGCGGCACTACATGATGGCAAATCAGAAACAGTAATACTGCCATTGATAAGGCCAAAGTCATGCAGAATGCGATTGAGACGAGTGTTGATCGTCTCTTCGCCCGGCTGGGCAAGAGTCGGTTGGCGCTGCACTGCCGAAAGATTGAGGCTAAAGAACGGGTCGCCAGCCTGGATCAACGGCAGCATGCGCATGTAGGCGCGCAGCACATCACTGGGCGGTTGGTCGAAGCCGCGCGTCGCGCCTTCGTGATGGAGGAGACGGGCGAACGGTGTATAGACCACGCGATAGCCATGTTCGACCGCGCGCAGACAGAGTTCGATATCGCTATAGGCAACCTGATAGGCCTCATCGAAGCCGCCTAACTTCTCAAACACCTCACGGCGCATCAGTATACACGCGCCGGTCACAGCCATGTAATCACGATACCACTCCGACGAGCCGAAGGGGCCATATGTGTGTTCCGGGGCGCCATCAAACAGATGACTGCCATGCCCTTCGACCCCCATCGCGATCCCTGCATGCTGAATCGTGCCATCAGGGCGTAGGAGTTTACATCCGACGATGCCAATCTCAGCTCGTTCTACCCACCCCACCAACTCATCGAGCCAATCATGGGTCAAAACCTCAGTGTCGTTGTTTAAGAATAACAGTCGGTCGCCCGTCGCGTGGCGCACGCCAATATTATTGGCCGCAGAATAGTTGAACGGGCCAGGATGATACACGAGTTTGACTCGATCATCCGAAGCCAGTTGAGCATAGTAATGCTGCGTTTCCGGCTGAACGCTCCCTGTATCAACAAGAATGATTTCGTAATTGGCGTACATCGTTTGTTTGAGAATCGATGTCAAGCAAGGCTGGAGTATATCGAGCTTATCTTTAGTCGGGATGATAATCGACACCTTCAGACCAAAGGTCGGCCAGAGGATGCGCACATTTCCCGGCGTTGGCGATGTGAGCCGCGGCGCCATAACGCCAATGCGGCGCAGATGAGCCGCAACACAGCGCACCTGCGCATCGAAGGCCCATGGCTTGGCATTCATATCACCCGCTGCGGAACCGGCGACCTGACGCCAATGATAGAGCACCTGCGGGATATGGTGCATCTGTTGGGTCTGTTCCGCGCAACGTAGCGCGAGATCCCAGTCCTGCGCTCCATCCATCTCCGGATCGAAACCGCCAACCCGCTCGACCAAAGTCCGACGAATACAGCTATGCATCAGATAATTCACCGAAAGCATAAGATCAGGCGACCAGGCGCTCGGCTTGAACCAAGGGCTGTGCCGCTGCACGCCGTCGGCGGCGATTTTGTCCTCATCGTAATAGATAATATCGGGGGAGGGATCCTCGTTGAGAAAGCAGACTATTTCATAGAGCGCATTCGGCGCCAACAGGTCGTCGTGGTCAAAGAACAGAATATATTCGCCCTGGGCCATCTCCAGCGCAACATTGGAATTCCCTGAAATTCCCAGGTTGCGCTCCAGAAAAGTGACGCGAATCCGCTCGTCCTGCTTAGCGTAATTGGCCAGCACGGTTTGCAACTGCTTCAAGGCCGATCCGCCATCGACCAGACACAACTCCCAGTGATCATACGTTTGCGCCCGCACTGACTCAATCGTGTCCCGCAGCACACTCGGCAGAGGATTGTAGACCGGCGTAATAATGCTGATCAGTGGGCGATAGGCAAACTGCCGTCCATGCTGACGCTGCCGCGCGAGTGTGTGTGCATCTGGTTCATTGGCCGCAATCCAGGTCTGATAGGAGTCGACAGGATGTACTTGAGGGTACGCTGGCACAGCAGGCGCTTCGACCGTTCGGCGCCGCAAGCGCGCGACTGTATGTAAAACCCGCATCACTCGACCCGATTCGAGTTGAGTAATGTGTGCTTTCAGGTGTGAAATGTGTTCGATCTTCTGCGCCAACTCGCGCTCCAATTGGTCAATATACGTATTGAGTTCACACTCGATCTGATCATATATAACCGAACGGGATTGTAACTCGGCGGTATAATGCTTAATCAGCTGATCGCGCTCTTCCAACTGCAAACTCAGTTGGCGGTTGCTTCGGTCGTCAACCGCCAGTTGATCGCGCATCTCCAGCGTCAAACTGCGCAGGTCACTATTCTCTTTGTTCAAAAGCCAGAATTTGCGCTCGTAGTCACGGATCAGGCGCTGCACCGGATCCGAGCGACGCCGAAAACGCACTGTCCATGGCATGATAAAAGTCGCATCGAAATCGATGTCGCGATAAAAACCCTGGCGGGCAAACTGTTCGGCCCAATACTCCGGCGGCTGGACGTTAAAGTGGGTGACTTCCTTGTAATCGAATGGGGTTGAGGAAAATAGGATGTCGTTCGTATGCCGGCAAAAGTTGATGATTGCCTGTTCCGCCTCGATCTGGGGCATATGCTCCAGCACCTCGATACAGACAATCAGATCATAGTGCTGCGGGAATGGATCAGCAACCGAGCCGGCCCAACAGTAGGGCTGGACTGGAGCGTAGACCTGTTCGATCGCATAGGTCGATATATCGACGCCAAAAGCCGCCACATCGCGATCACGGAGCGTTTCGACCAGCAAGCCCAGCGCACAGCCGGCGTCCAATACCGTCTGCGGTTGGATATCTTGAACAATCCGCTCGGCAATCGCCCCAAAGAAGTGCAACCACCCTTCATCACGCTGATAGGGACGACCGCATCCATGCGCGTAATAGTAGTCATCATAGAGTTCAGCAGTCCGCGGCGACTCCATGCCCATATTCTCCTTATCTTCAGCAGAAGGCAGCTATTCTTGGATCTGACCTGCCCCTTGCGCACACCACCTCCAACGACCGGGCAAGGAGAGAATGCCAAAACGCTCACGCGATCCTTCACTCTGCACAACGATTTGGTACATCCGGTCATGATGGTCGTAGGTGTACAACATCGTTGTATCAACCACAGCAACGCTGATCTGGTAGCGCCCGGCGAGCAGAGGCAAGCTTGGAAGCGTGTAGTCCACATAGCCGACGCCCTCAACAAACGGGATAGTGAACTCATCAAAATTGGTATTCGGCCCCGTCAGGAGGAGACCCGCTTCGTGGTTCAAGCCAACACCAAAGACCGGATTGCTGATCGGCTGGTGCGCCACATAGTGCATGCGGATCGTCAGCGCCTCGTTGGTCTGCCAAACTATGCGTTCATGGCCAGCGCCATCGAGTAATTCAACCTGCACAATCTCAACCTCGCGGGCGCCACGTCGTCGCAGGTCAGCTTCATCAACGTCTTGCTGCACAACTCGCCGCTCTTGTTCCTGGCGGTTGACCTCGAAGAGGTAAGCGTCAATGACTTCATTCACCGGTCCAACCGCCCGCGCCTCACCATGATCGAGCCAGACTGCCTGCTTACAGAGGGTCCGCACCGTCTCCAGCGCATGTGAGACAAAGACGATCGTCTTGCCCGCGTGGTGAAAATGATAGATCCGCTCCATGCATTTGCGCTGGAACGCCTCATCGCCGACGGCCAGAATCTCATCGGTTATCAGGATATCAGGATCGACCGCCGTTGCTACCGCGAAGGCTAGACGGGTATACATCCCCGATGAGAAGTGTTTGACCTCCATGTCAATGAAATCGCCAATGTCGGCAAAGTCAACGATTTCGTCGAGGCGGGCCAGCATATCGCGGCGGCTGAAGCCCATCAGCGAGCCGTAGAGAAAGACATTCTCGCGACCACTTAGGTCGGGATGGAAACCGCTGCCTAGTTCGAGCAGCGCAGCAACCCGCCCATTCATCGTCACGTGACCGTTGGTTGGCTGCAAGATGCGGGTCATCAGTTTGAGCGCAGTGCTCTTGCCCGCACCGTTGTGCCCGATGAGGCCCAGACTCTCGCCGCGCGCTACGCTGAAACTGACATCGCGTAACGCCCAGAACTCCTCACCCTGCGCGCGAGGCCGCAACAAGCCGGTAATCCGCTCTTGGATCGAATCGCGCCGGTCACGATGGAGGACGAAGCGTTTCGAGACGTTTTGAAACTCAATAACTGCCGTCATAGAACACAACAGAGTAAAATAGAACACGTATGCCTGGGTTCCGGCAATGGCGCGCTGACGACGCTGATGGCCGCCAATCGCCGCAGATCGAACATTTAATGTCCTGAACACAGCCGCAGGATGCCAACCTGCTCACCTGCTCACCTGCCAACCGACAATGGCACGCTGATACCACTGATGGCCGCCAATCGCCGCAGATCGAACATTCAAACTCCGGTCCTGAACACAGCCGCAGGATGCCATCCCCAGTCCTGAGCACAACCGCAGGATGCCAACGTTAAATCTCCTCGCCAAAGCGCCAACTGCTGCGCTGGAAAAACCAATACCCTACAGCCAAAATAAGGAAAGCCGTGACAGAGACGCGCAGGATGCTATCGAGGGCGGGCAGGCCAGGAGTAGGTATCTTCCCGATTGCGACCACCGACCCCGCGGCGCCATACAGGATCTCGCGGTGAAACTCCACCAGCGAGGCCATCGGATTCAGCCAGCGGATCACGCGCGCTACGGGCGCAGAAACGACCTCGAGCGTATAGATCACCGGCGTCAGGAAAAACCAAAACTGGATCAGAACCCCAATCAAGTGAATTGCATCGCGGAAAAACACCGATAGCGCGCTCAGGAACATGGCAACGCCAACCAGGAAGATGGTTTGGATGATCAGCAGCACCGGCAGGTAGGCAAAGGTCCAGGAGAAATTGAACAACTGGTTCTGCTCACGCAACGGCTCGTAGAAGAATTGCACGACCGCGATCACCAGGAACATCATCGGCAGCGAGAGCAGATAGTTGACCAGACTGGACAGCACGCTGACCAACGGCAGCACCTCCCGCGGGAAGAAGACTTTCTTGATCAGGTTGGCGTTGTCGAGCACACTGCGCGCCCCGCCGGAAACCGCCTCGGCGCAATAGTTCCAGGGTAGCAGGGCGACGATGATGAAGACGGGAAACATAGCGATCCCGGACTTAAAAAAGGTGCTGAAGACCAACCAGAAGACCAGCATGAGCATGAGCGGCGCAAGCTGGGTCCAGAGATAACCCAAGGCGCTCCCTTTATAGCGCGAGCGCAGGTCACGCAAGACCAGGTTGATGATCAACTCACGATATTGCCACAATTCCTGGATCTTGGGCGCTACCCCAGCAGCGCGGTCCACAAGCACACCCGATGCGCCGAAGACCAAGCCCATCACAACCGCGAGCGCGAGCAGCGGGCCGATATAGCGCGGCTCCGGAGCGACAGGCAGCGCCGCCGCGATTCGGAACGCTGCACCGGGCGCATCGGCATCAAACACGAGTCCTTCGACCTCCACTGCGTAGGTCAGTGCTGCGCGGATGGCCGCCAGCCGCTCGATCTCCAGATTACGTTCGGTCAATTCCCAACGGGCGGCGTCGTTCGTTTCGGCACATGCCTGCAGCGCTGTATCGTATTCGTTGGCGGGCAGATTCGGTAGTTCGCAGAGTGCATTGAGCCTGGCGTTGCGGGTATTGATGGCAGCGCGCCAGAGATCCTCGCGCGACTCCAACGCACGAGCCAGGTCGCTCTGCTCCTCGGGCGACAAGGCCGACAGGGCGCGCGGGGTTGAGACCGGCCTGATGGGCAGCGACATTGGGAAGGCTTCCAAGCGAATAATCTCACGCAGCAAGGCCGCAAAGGGATCGGTGGCTGCAGACCCATCGGCTTGGAGCGCTTGCCACAACTCCCAGCCCATCATGTTGCGCAAAATCTCGCGCCCGCCGGCCGCATGAACCTGGCGGGCCAACTCCTCAGCGCCAGCATCGGCCAGACGTTGCGCCTCCGCTGCAGTTGGCGCAATCCCCTGCACCTGAACTATTCCCGGTTCCTGTGGCAGATAGAGCACACGGTACTCAGGAGCGCCAAAGCGCACGTCGCCCTCGGCAAAGGCGCGCTGGCGCAGAGCCTCGGTTGCGTCCTGCTTGGCAATATCAAAATCGGGGCTGGGTTGTTCCGCGACGTAGAGGCCGCCGTATCGCCCAACATCGAAGCGAGTTTCAGCCGCAGCTTGATAAACAATGGGCTGGGAGAGAATGCTCGGCGCCGCCGCCGCCAGCGCCGCCAACGTACAAAGGATCACCCAGAGCCACTGGTACAGCCGCAGACCAGCTCGCTGCATCGTCAGAATGTCCGCCCAGCCGCGTAGACGAAGGACAATGGGGGGAGTGTCGCGGCCTACACTGCCGGCCATACCTCTACCTGCCACTTTCTAGGTGTTCACATGTACCCAAAAGTACGTCTTGTCCCCTCTTGAAATTCCTGCTTCATCCTGCACCGCCTACTCAGGCGAAGGGGCGGGTAGCAGGGCGACATTGCTGTCGTCCCGCCCCCTAAGAACCGTACGTGAACGTTTCCCTTCATACGGCTCAAGCCGTTCTTCCGCCCGTTACCG
>JAKSDJ010000622.1 GCA_022360155.1 Chloroflexales bacterium
GGGTTGCGGAATCAAATCCTGAGTTTATCGCCCGTACGAGATACCGCTGCGTTTCCAAAATGTCGCCCCAGTCGAACAGAAACTGTAGGAACTCCACGAATTTTTTGATGGCCGTAACCACTTTTTCAACAACCGCTTCAACAAAAGCGCCGACCTTTTCAGCGGTGTCAACCACAAAGTCAATGATGTCCTCCGCAGTCTTAACGATGACGTGAATGACATCTTTGACAAACCCAACCACGACCGAGACGGCTTTTTTCACCGCCTCTTTTATCCTGGCAAACAAGCCTCTGCGGGAGGCAAAACGACCTTTCGCAGTTTCGTGACTTTGAGCTGCTTGACTGAGCAGCCGCGTAAACTCCTCGTGGCTTATCTCTTCTTCGCGGATGCGCGCATGCACAGGACTATCATTTGGCGCCGATGCCGACCCTAGCGTTGCTGTTCTGGCAGCGATCGACGGACTATCGTTATTGACACTCGCAGGCTCAAACGTGAGGATCCAGGGATTAGTGATAGCAGCGCTAGATATGGCTCGGCTTGCTGACGGAATGCGGCTCCGCGCACTTCTCTTCGCAGCTGGGGCATCGGCGGCATAGGTCACGGTCGCCATCGTCTTCTTGATGGTGTTTTGTATGCTCGCGACCTCAGCGTGGCTGTGCGCCTGGCGATCGACAATCAAGTTGCCCTGGGCATCCGTCGCATTCCACAGGGCGTCATCTTCTAGCTCAGCTATTTGCTGATGGACTTCTCGATCAGGGAAAATGACAACACGCTCATTCTCTGCCATGTCACTGGTACGGAATTTTAGCCCGGGGGTGTTGATGCCATCGGCTTCAGAGGTGATCATGATGCGATTCATCGCATTTGGACCGAGCGTGACCGATCGTTCTTCATCTATCTCATAGGTGGTTCCCTCGACTTCAATCGTAGTCAGATCGGTTGCCGAAACCTCTACCTCGCCAGCGCCTGGTGCAAACCTCAGAATCGTTCGATAAGCCGAAAACTCTTCTAGATTATTGCCAACCATTCGATAATCCTGGCTCAGCTTGGTGGTAAAAGAGGTGAAGACAGTCTCCGGTGCGACAGTTCTAAAGATTTTGATCGAGGAAAGCGCATCGTCACCAACCTGAGCTTCTTTCAGGTCTGGGACGTTTTCGACGAAATCTTCAATTTCAGTTTCTCGCTTAGCCGTGGTAACTTCCTGATTTTCATTGGCAAACAATGTCACGCCCGTATCTGGTCCTAATCGAATGGATGATGTCTGGTTATCTAAACCATGGAAGCTTTGTAAGCTGGTATAGTTACCTGCGACATCGTGTTCACTGTCAGACAGAATCCAGGTTTTCCCCCAATAGGCTCTGTGCTCATACAGGGCAACCTCTCCCGGCGACAGTTCGCCGACCTGTCCTTCGTTGTCAGCCATTTTGACCACACGGAAGAAAACGGAACGGTCCTCATGTTGCTGGGTCCAGCTCAACGTGGTGTCTTGGTTGAGTTGTAGCCATTGGTCATGCGACGTATTGACGATAGAGAACGCATCTTTGTGACTCTCTGAATCATCAACCAGGAGAACAGCGGGTTCATCATCGACCTTCAGAAGCAGGCCTTTTTGATCGGTGACGGGAATGAGCTGAGGCTGATCGTGATTGAGGTTGTAATGGAAGACGAAAAGCTCGTCTAATAAGCGATGAGGCGCGGTAGTTAGTGAAGCTCCGCTCCTGCTCAAGTACTGACCGTTAGGCGCTTTGATAATCCACTTCCCAGTAAATGGCTCTCCGGCTGGTGACCAAATATGAATCGATCGTGGAAAGGCGCCGAGTCTTGTGAACCTAATTTCCGGGATGCCTGCGTAGAGCTTTTGAGCCACTCCCCCAAAATTGGTTTTCTGATAGAGCGTAGCGCCTGTATTTGGACCGAGCCGTAGCTTTTGAAACTGTTTCGAATAGCGAGATAGGTCTTCAACATCCTGCGTGAGGATAACCGCGGCGTCATCAATAGCGACCAACTCAAGTTCACCGGCGCGCAAAAGTCGATTCACCGACGGCGCCAGGTTTTGAACCTGTATGGCATTGAGAGCCGTGTGGTAAATACGCAAGTCCTCGTAGCGTGAGACCGCAGTGCCCCTCCGTGTATCCCCTAACTTCAGAGCAGCGCCGTTCTGGATATTGGCAACACCCGTTGTTGATGCGCCTTGCGCCGCTAGCTCTCCATCGATATATATCTTGAGCGTTCGTCCTTCCCTCACAACGGCTATATGATGCCATTTTCTTTGTTTGAGCACCGACAGGTCATTAGTCTTGGCAACCGCGTAATTCTTGCCTTTACCATTTTCATCGACTTCAAAGGTTATTTTTGCTCTTTCCTGCCGCAGTGAGAACCAATTACCATGCCCACTCGTTGTGCGGTTACCAATGATGTCGAGATCATTCTCGCCATGGCGGTCAATGAATTTCATCCCAAACGCCACAGTAAAATCGCTGGTCCCGAACTGACCGACGACGTTGCCAAAATTAACATATGCACCATTGCCACGTAACCGAATGGCATTCCCGATGCGGCCATGTTCTTCCCATAAGACGCGACGAAGTGTACCTTGGACCCCTTCGACCCTGTCTTTTGCTACGGATCCTTCTCCTTCCTCAAACTGCCAGTGATATGTAGGCTGAACTGTCATGAAATTGCTCCTGTTGTGAAATACTGATACTTAAAAACGATCTGCGCGCTCTTCATAATCATGTTGAAGCGCCCAATCGTTCGCCGACCAGGCGTACTGCAATAGACAAGTCGTTTCTCAAAATTATCGAACGGTATCTGCCGGTTGGTCGACGGTAAACTGTGACGTTTCGACCGAGCGTTGGCTGCGGCCGCGTAACTTTCTGTGTAGTTCGCTGCGCAACACCCGCCAGAGAATCTGCGGGCGGAAGAGAATGGCGGGCGAATCAACCATATTGACTACCCGCATGAACGCCTCGCAGACAACTGCATCATTTACCGTGGCCCGGTGCAGGGCAGAAGAGTAGGCGTTTAGCAGATCGGTTCCCAGCTGCTTGTCGCCCGTGGTGTCCTTGTAGCGGAAGTCTTCGCGTGCAGCCGTTTTCCACGGTATATCGACCACTTTGGCAACGCTGCGGAAGTAGCGGCGTGCCAACCCGTCGAGACGCTCGACCCCCATCTCGTGCAGCAGCTCATCCAGTGCATGGGCCTGCATGGCCGCTGAGGTCATGCCCTGTCCAAAGATGGGGTTGAAACTGCAAACGGCGTCGCCCAGCACCAAATAGCCAGTGGGGAAGCGAGTTAGCTTTTCATAGAAGCGGCGCAAGTTAGACGGGAACTTGTGATGCATGATGTCCGTCAGCGGCTCGTTGTTGGCGACGATGTTGTAGACATCGAGCGTGGGTAGGCTTTTGGCAAACGCCATAAACGCATCCCCATCTATGGGCATGGGCTCACCGTGGACGCCGACCAAAGTGACTTGCCAGCGATCACCTTCCAGCGGAAACGCACCAGCCCTCTTGAGTGTATCACTGGCCGGCGGCGTTACCATGACATACTTGTCTCCTAGCGGGTCGTTGGGCTGGCGGCTGAACAGGCACGTGGCGTAGGTGATCTTACAGGTCACCACGCCTTCCGGCGCCGCATCATATCCCAGTGCTGCCAGCCATTTGGGCGTGTGCGAACCGCGACCGCTCGTGTCGATGACGAGATCGGCATTCATAGCCTCCCGTTGCCCATCTTTGCGCCACATCACCTGAACGCCGGTCACGCGCTGGCGGGTTTCGTCCGCCAGCAGCGACTCGACGTTGCCGCCGGAGCGCACCTCTACGTTGCGCAGCGCCTCTACCCGCCGCCGGATCTGCCACTCTAGAAACGGGCGGCTGATAATTGCGCTCCAAAGGCCGGTACGAACGGTTTGTCGATAACCACTGCCGATGTGCCAGCGGATGTGTTCGCCCAGATCCCCCTGTGCCTCGCCGTGTCGCTGAAATTCATGGATCAGATCGGGAAAATAACGTGTCATTGTCTGTAAGCCGCCGGCGAGCAGCGCGTGCAAATGGCGCGCCTGGGGCTGTCCCTTGCGCGCTTCGGGTCCGTCGTTCAGCGCATCGCGTTCAATCACCGTCACGCGGTCGAAGTGGTTGCTGAGCACGCGGGCAGTGAGCATTCCCGCGATGCTGCCGCCGATAACGATTGCATGTTTGTTAGATTGGTTTGAATGAGTTGTCATGATATGTCACCCTTTAATGTTGCTGGTCAAAAATTGATTTGTCGAACCAGCTTTGAATTTCAGAGTCGAATTTTCTTTTCCGTACGACCCTGTTTGGCGTTGGTTAAAGCGTACTATGACTTTCGGTTGGGTGGTGTCCCCGGTTTGCCCTCAAACGGAGCGGGATATCCGTCGGGACAAATAGGGACATGAAAACGGGTTTCTTGGGGTTTGGAGGTGAAGTGAGCTGAAAAGAGGAGGGGTTGAGCGGGAAAAGAAAGCTGCTTGTTTGAGCTTCAAAATCTTCTGGGTTGATCCTTGGGAAGTACTTCAACAGCCAAAGAAGCTGTGGTGAGGGTACCAATGAGATTCAAGCGGTGCGCCGTGAATCTCTCTCTAATACCCGTAAGTCTGAAGCTACAACTCATTCATGCCTGCACGCCGTGCCTTCTCTGCCGCGGCGTATCGATCGCTGACTTCGAGCTTTTTTAACAGTTGCGAGACATAGTTGCGCACGGTTTTCTCTGTCACTGTCAATCGGTCGGCGATGGTGTTGTTATCGCAGCCTGCGGCTAATAGCTCTAACACATCCCGCTCGCGCTGGGTCAGCACTGAGAGTTCAACCGCGGTCGCTTCCGACTGTTGGTTGCCCGCCTGTGAAAACCACTGCAAGATACGCTCGGCGATTTGGGGGCTAAAGACCGCGCCACCGGCCGCAGCTATGCGCACCGTCTGTACCATCTCCTCATGATTGATCCCCTTTAACACATAGCCCAGGGCGCCGGCACGCATGGCAGCAAAGACCGATTGATCATCCTCAAACATGGTCAACATGAGTACTTTGTGGGCTGGATTTCGCTCCTTTAGTTCGCGCGTCACATCGATCCCGTTTTTGTCCGGCAGTTGAATATCCATGAGGATCAAATCCGGCTTCAACTCGGCCAATTTCTCAAGTGCATCCTCACCGGATTGGGCTTCAGCGATCACCTGCATATCAGCTGTATTATCAAATAGTAGCTTCAACCCATCGCGAAAGATTTGATGATCATCCACAATACATATCGAAATCATAGCGCTTCATCCCCTGTTTCATCTATTCTCCACAGCGGCATAATACCATTTCTTACCGCTGTGCAAAACTTTAAATTATGGCTTTGCTCTCTATTTCATCGAGCAAAGGTACAGTGACTTGGAGCCAGGTTCCGTGGGGCTGCACGGGCAGGAGGCGAAACGTTCCGCCCAGCTCTTCCGCCCGTTCTTGCATCGAGGTCAGCCCGACACCGGGTAATTGCAGATCATCAATGCCGATACCATCATCGGTGATGGTTAACGTCATGGACTGTTCGTCAACGCGCAATTGCACAGTACAACAAGTTGCTTGGGCATGTTTCGTAACGTTGTCGAGGGCAGTTTGAACGATGCGGAAAATGACGACCTCGACCGCCGCGCTGACATGGGACACATCGGGCGGGAGATCAAGACGAATCGCAATCCGCCCTTCCTGCTGCTTGGTGAAATCAGCTATTGCGCCCAGGAGCCCAAGCTGATCGAGCATCGGTGGGCGCAAGCCGTAGACCAATTCGCGCACATTGGCTAATGTGTCACGGATGCCGGATTCGACATCGGTGAGAATTGCGGCTGCTTTTTCAGGGTTCTGTGCTACCATTTGCTGGGCGACGCCGATGCGAAAGACCTGGGCAGCCAGCGTAGGCCCCAATCCATCGTGCAAATCACGCCGGAGCCTGCGTCGCTCTTCCTCGCGTGCAGTAACGATGGTTTGTCGGGATAGCATCAAATTTTTGTTCGACTGCTCCAGAGCCTGCTCGTTCATCTTGAGCTCGTCATTGAGTCGCATCTGCTCTTCGGCAAAGGCCCGATACGTCTCCAAAAGACCTCTGTAGAAGGTACTGATGTAGCGTAGGGCGAAGACCAGGATGAATGCCGTAATCACAAATTTGAGAGCCGTAAACTGGGCGGAATAATCGAGCAGCGGGGCAACGGGGTGTCCGGTGCTATCCCGATACAGCACCCAAATGAGCGTCGCCCCCATGATGCCGTAGGTGAAGAACATCCACGGTTGCCAACCATAGAGCAAAGCAAACAAGATCGCCATGTATAAGGCAATATCTCCAAAGCCACGCGTCCCACCGTAGAGCACCAGGACCGGGGGCACTGCCAGGTGGATAGCAAAGACGTAGATGCCCTGTGCAATTCGAGCATATTTGGTATTGATCAACACGAGGTTGGCCACGACGAGCCCGTTGAGGATGATTTGAATCGCAATCGAGAGCGGGGTGGTGCTATTGTCAGTCAGCCGCCGCACGATAAAGGTGCTGACTAATACCAGGATGGTGGCGATCCAGATACCGATCCACAGCTGGTTGGTACGGCGATTTAATTCATCAGTACGCAATGATGGGGCGGTTTTGCGCAGATCGTTGGGTGTCGATTTCATCGCGGGGAGTAGTATACCTCTTTGGGGTTAGGAACTAAGGGGAAGTCCTGCATTTCGAGAAGATAGGTGGAACATGTTGGGGATACACAAGGAATCGTTGCCCATGGTTGGAGCTTCATGATGTTGCCAAATGAAGTAGGCCAACGCCATCCGCCTATCCCTGCCGTATGAGATTGCCCCCGTATCCGCCTATCTGCCCCAAACGGGAGCGATAGACGAACCTCCTTTCCGCCTAGCATCCTAGCACGCGACGCGCATATGGTCAAGGATCTGCGTCTTGCTGTGTGGAGAAGCATGTAGCGCTATAGAAACATCCCAACTCTATTTGCTCGACCGGGTGCGTCAGGCGCTGCGGGTCGAACACGATGCGATTCGCACAGCGGAAGCCGCTGTTGGGTGGAGTAGGCGCTCTAGCATATTTCACCACAAACGCCATCCCCAGGCTATCGGGTGTAGCGGCCGCTCCATCTGTCACGATATCACAAGGGATATGAAGTGATGATAGGCGTTCTCCATAACCCCATCTAAGGGAAATACGTAGGTTGTATGGTGGGGCTCTGTGATCGCTTGAACGATGCGGCAGTCGCGTGTCTGGAATAGGTGCTGGCGGCGACCATGCAGCTGGTGCGAGCTGCTGATCCGGCCGGTCTCCCACTGCTGGACCGTTTTCCAGCGGTTGCGGTGTAGGACACGACGATTATGATGCTCCCCGATGCCTTGGCGCCGCGCTTTGCGGGCGGTGGTGGGGCACGGGGGCAGGTTGCCGCCGCGGTTACAGCGCATGTTCGCGGGGAAGTACGGCATGCGCAGCGGCCCGTTGGTCCAGGTGGGTCGGAGCAATTGCACCCCCATAGGCGCTAATAGCCGCCGCTGCATCGTGGGCCGGCGGGCCGCCTTCCAGCATGCGCTGCTCGCTGCTGCACAGGTACGCGACGACCACTTCCGCGCCAGCGGCGGCAACGAGCAGCACCCAAACCGCGATCATAGACTAAGCGTTCCTGTACAAATCATGCCTTCCAAAAATGCTCGATCAATGCTTGCTCGGCCGCGGGCGTCCAGACATCACCAGGGCCGAGTTTCGCGGCCACGTCTGGGAAGCGCTCCTTCAGCTCCGGCAGGCCCATCAGCGGCAGCCCGCTGATTTGCGGGAAGATCACGACCTTGCCGGGATAATGTCCTTCCATCAGCGCACGCAGGCCATCTTGGGCGGCTTCGATCCCGCCCACGGCTGCCACCGAGCGGTTCGGTGACAACTCGCCAGCGACTGTTTTCTGGATAACGAGTTGCTGGTCGCTCAGGCGCGAGCCGGAGGTACCAGTGAATTGCGCGTTATGCAGATACACGTCGCTGACCTTCAGCGGCGCGTAGGTGCCGTTCGGTACACCTGCGAACAGCACCAGCATGCCATCTGGCCCCATTACCGACCCGGCCTCAGCCATAAGCGCCGCCGATGGCACGCTGACGATTATGTCGTCCGCGCCCTGGCCGTCGGTCTCGCGCATCACCACCTCGGGCAACGAGTTGCCCGGCTGCGCGGTGTTGACGATCACCAGGCGTTTGCCACGCTCCTCGGCCAGCGTTGCAAACATACGATCAAGCGTCGCCAGACGCTCGTCGTTCACGTCGATGGCGATGATCGTCCGCGGACCATTGCTCAGCTCGATTGCGCGCTGGACATGCATCTGGCCCATCGGGCCACCCGCGCCGATGAACACGGCCACGCCGTCCTGGCACAATTCAGCGCGGTTGCGCGTCTCGCCATAGCTGGCGGCGATATCGGCGCCGTTAGCGCCGATGTAGGCGGTATAGTCGTAGTGCAGACGACCAACATCGATCTGCGGCTCACCATCCAGCGGCGTCTGCCCCACCAGATTGAAGGTGCCGCGCCGGGCAATCAGTTTCGCCGCCGCGCTAACCATCTCAGCCGAGCGCGGGTCGAGCACCACGATGTCGTCGAAGCCCTGCCCGCCGGTCAGTTCATCCTTCAGCGCGGCGTAGTCAGCCGGGCTCAGCCCGTCGCGTATTGCAATCGTCGCGTTTGATTCGCGCTCAATCAGCGTACGCAGGGACGACGGTGCATCGGTCAGAACAATCGTCGTCGGTGTGCCCAGGTACTGCGAGAACGTATATTCGGTCGTGTCACCCGGTCGCCCGACGATCCACATCGTGCCCCCTGCCTGCGGTGTCAGGCGACGGCGCTGCGTATACGCCCCTTCGACACAGGCCCACGGCTCGGTGAGCGCCGTCTCTGCATAGCCCAGCCCTTCCTCCACCGTCAATACATACGAGCCATCATCGGCGTTCAACACTTCTGGCCCGATCAGATGAAACTGGATCAGCCCGCCGGGGATGGTGTAACCGTAGGCAGTGCTTTTGCCGTTCTGATAAATATCCGGTTGCATCGCCAAACGCTGCCCCGGCGCATACTTTCCGCGCAGGTTCTGACCGACCCGCAACACCGTCAGCGCAGCTTCGTGGCCCAGGCGCGTCGGCTCGGTGGACAGGTCGCGGTTGTACAATTTGGGATGCTTGCCGCCCTGCTGGATCAATTTGACATCAGAGAAGCACATACCGACGGCGTCCACCCGCACCAATAGTTGGTCGTCGGACGGCTCAGGCACCGGCTCGCGCTCAGCGTGGCCGTCACGTCCGACACTTTCCACACCCGGACCGTACATGTTCCAGGTAAGTGTCTCATCAGCGACCGGTGCATCCGGCGACTGATAGCGATCAAATGCGTTTGTCATTCTTCCATTTCTCCTGCGCGTACCTCGGCAGCCGTGGCGCACGCAAGCGCCTGGCTAGCGCGCTCCTGACACTGCGCGAGGTTCAGCGCACGTATTTGAGCTTTTACCGTTGGGATGGCGGGAACGCTGATGCTCAGTTCATCGACGCCGAGCCCCACCAGAATCGGCACAGCCACTGCGTCGGCGCCCAGTTCACCGCATACACCAACCCACTTGCCGGCGGCATGCGCACCCTGAACTGTGCTGGCGATCAGCCGTAGCACCGCAGGATGCAGGCCATCGGCGCGGGTAGCCAGCGTCGGATGCATGCGATCCATTGCCAGCGTATATTGGGTAAGATCGTTCGTGCCGATCGAGAAAAAATCGACCTCGGGAGCCAGCACATCGGCCATCAGTGCGGCTGAAGGCACCTCGACCATGATGCCAATCTCCACGGCGGGCGCATCTACCTCGGCCCGAACCTCCTCGACGAGCGCCCGCGCCGCCCGCAACTCGCCAAGATCTGCGATCATCGGGAACATAATCCGCAGCTTCCCAAACGCCGCCGCCCGCATGATGGCGCGCAGCTGATCGCGAAAGAGTTGGGGATGGGTCAGACATAGCCGGACGCCGCGCTCGCCCAGAAATGGATTATCTTCGTGCGGCAGATCGAGGTAGTCTACCGCTTTGTCGCCGCCAATATCAAGCGTACGGACAATCACCGGCTGGCTGCCAAATGCCTGCGCAACATCGCGATATACCGCGAACTGCTCCGCTTCCGTCGGCGCAGCTGTGCGGTCGAGAAACAAAAACTCGGTACGCAAGAGCCCCACGCCCTCGGCGCCGCGTTCCACTGCTTGTTGTGCATCTTTTACGCCGCCGATATTGGCGACGATCTCGATGCGATGGCCATCGGTGGTGATCGCTGGCTCGCCCGCACGTTGTGCAGCCGCGGCACGCTGGTCGTGTTGCTCCTGCTGCGTGGCGCGGGCGCGGGCCAGTACATCCTCGTTCGGGCTGACCGTCAGCGTGCCCGCATTGCCATCGAGGATTACATGCGTGCCGGCGTCGAGCTGCAAAATGCTCGCGCCCGCACTGACCACCGCTGGCAGACCGAGCGCCCGTGCCAGAATAGCGGTGTGGGCATTTGGGCCGCCTACAGCCGTGCAGAACCCCAGCACGTGCGCTGGATCGAGCCCAACTGTTTCCGAAGGCGTCAGGTCATTGGCAACGATAATCACCGGCTCGTCAGGGAGGGTCGGAGCGCCATCTTCAGCACCGGTTAGCAAGCGCAGCACCCGCTGACCCACGTCACGAATATCGGTGGCACGCTCGGCCAGCAGCGCATCCGACAGCTCGGCCAACTCCGTGGCGTGGTCGGACGTTGCGCCATGCCAGGCCTCGGCAGCGCTGCGGCCAGCGCTGATCGCGGCGCGAACATTGTCTATCAGCGCCGGGTCGGCCAGAATATCGCGATGCACCTGGAAAATCTCCGCCTCACTGGCATCGGCGCGCTGGGCAACATCGGTGTGGAGGTTCACAAGTTGTTGGCGCGCAGCTTCCAGCGCGGTTTGTAGGCGATTGATTTCGTGGTCGAAGCTGACAAAGCGCTCCTGCACTTCAACCTGGGCGCGTTCGAAGTGAAAGATGGGTCCGATGGCAATGCCCGGCGCACCAGCGACCCCCTGCACAACATCGCCAGCCGCGAGGACGACGTGAGCGGGTGTGATGTCAGGAGCGGGGTCAGCGGGCCCTGCCTTCTCAGGGGCAGGGGGCTCGGTTGGCGCATGGTTCTCCTCGTGCGTCCCTTCGCCCAATCCATCGCGCACGGCGGCCACAATCGCCGCCGCCGCCGCTTCCTCATCTTCGCCGCTCACTTCGACCTGGATCTGCTGACCATGGGTGACACCAAGGGTCAAAACGGAAATCAGGCTTTTGGCATTCACTTGCTTCTCACCATGCCGAATACGAATGGCTGATTGATATTGCTTGGCGAGGTCGACAAAAACGCGTGCAGGGCGGGCATGGAGCCCGGTGGAATTATGAATAACAAGATCAAGCTGCTGCATGACGCACTTCCTTGTGACATGTCTGGTCGCTGCGACAGTGCATAGATACATCCGACATCATTCCGCGGGTACGAGAGCTTTCGGCAAAGAGGCGACACTCCAAGCTGTTCTCGCCTCCTTGCCTCGTCGCATCTCCTGGATATGCACCGCATTGCCTCACGGAACCTTGAAGCTTGGCGACGCTAGACCTCGGCCTCGCGCGGGCGGCTGAGACGCTCAACAATCAAGGATGCATCGGTCGCGTGTATCAGCTCTGTAGCAGCATCCTCGTCCTCGACCACTGCGGCCAGGTTTGCCAGCACCCCAACGTGGTCATCGGCGTTGGCCGCGATGCCGATCACCAGATACGCGCGCGCGCTATCTTCCCACTCCACGCCATCCGGCAGTTGGAGCACCGAGATCCCCGTGGTGTATATATCGCGGATATTCTCGTGCTGGCCATGGGGAATGGCAACGCCATTGCCAATATAGGTTGATAGTGTCTGCTCACGGGCCAGCATACCGTTCACATAGGCTGGGGCGACACAGCCCCCGCGAACCAGCAACTCACCTGCTTGCCGGATTGCATCCTGCTTATCGCGTGCGCTTGCCCCAAGCTGCACGCGATCTATTGCTACAATAGTCATGACTTTATTGTGCCTCCGTGATGTCGTTGCCAGCTTTGAGATTTTGCACGATCTTGTCGAAGACCGGGTCGTTCAAGAACTGCGAAAACGCGACAACGACGGCGCTGGGGGCGTGCTTGCGGGCGAGGTCAGACAACCCCTTGTGTACGACGATGACTTTGGCGTCGGAGGGTACCGAGCGCACGGGCTTATGCACAACATTCACCTTCAGCCCGGCCTGTTTGAGCTTTTTCTTCAGTGCATTCACGCCCATAACACTGGAGCCCATGCCAGCCTCACACGCAAAGATAATCGTATCGACATTCGAAGCAGGAATAGATGTCGCCATGGTGCTTTCCTTTCAAGCATAGTAGGGGATGACGGACGGCCGTAGCGTCACCCATCACCCGATCGGGAATATTTAGTTAGTCGCGGGGGCCGCTGCCGCCGCGGCGCCTGTCTCGACCGCTTCCAGCTCTTCTTCCTGCTCAGCACGAACCGGATAGAGCCGCAGGATGAGCGAGCCAACCACGAATGAGCCGATGATGCCGACGAGCACACCGCCGAGGACAGCAACGTGTGAGCCTGGGGGAATCACCGCCAGGTAGGCGAAGATCGAGCCGGGGGCAGGGGTTGCGACCAGGCCAGCGCTGAAGATCACGAACCACAGGTTCGCCAGCATACCGCCCGCCCACATCGCGACGATCATGATCGGGTGCGCCAGGATGTAAGGGAAGTAGATCTCATGGATGCCGCCCAGAAAGTGGATGATCATCGCACCAGGCGCTGACAGCTTCAGGTTGCCTTTGCCAACAAATGCGTAGGCCAACAGCATGCCCAGGCCTGGGCCTGGGTTGGTCTCCAGCAAGAAATGAATGGCCTTGCCGCTCTGCTCAACCTCGGCAATACCGAGCGGCGCCAGAATACCGTGGTTGATCGCGTTGTTGAGGAACAAGACCTTCGCTGGCTCGATGATGATGGCTGCCAGCGGCAGCAACCGCCAGTCGATCAGGAACTGTACCCCCGCACCCAGCGCATTGCTGGCGGCCTCGACGAACGGGCCAATGACGACGTTGGCTATCAGCACCAGCCCAACTACCAGGAATCCGGCCGAGAAGTTGTTGATCAGCATCTCGAACCCGACCGGGATCTCATCTTCCAGAAACGCATCGATCTTTTTGATCAGGTAGCCGCCGAGCGGCCCCATAAGCATACTGCCAAGGATCATCGGGATGTCTGCGCCGACGATCACACCCATGGTGGCTGCCGCACCGACCACACCGCCACGAGTGTCGTAGACCAGTTTACCGCCGGTATAGCCGATGAGAATAGGCAGTAAGTAGACAATCATTGGGCTGACAAGCTCAGCAAACCGTTCGTTGGGAATCCAGCCAGTGGGGATGAAGAGGGCGGTAATAAGTCCCCAGGCCAGCAATGCGCCAATGTTGGGAACAACCATCGCAGCCAAAAAGCTGCCGAAGCTTTGAAGCCGTTGTTGCATGATGCATTTCTCCTTTGAAGATCGTTCGTGTCAAACCAATCACCGTTGAGAGGTTGCGTCCTCGCTGCCATAGCGTCCCGGGTCGCCAGGATACGAGCTTACCCACTCGACGTAGTAGATCGCGCAGCCGTCAAGGTGCACGCCGTTTTCAGGCAAACCGCACCCAGAGCCTCTAGCACAGAGCAGCGATCATGAACCGTGATCATCGAGCGAATCGCCGATTGTGACAACTCGCTCTGGCGCGATCTGCGTGCTGTGGGCTACAAGCGGTAGAAGCCTACCAGCATCAATGTTGCTTGAGTAAAATGTGGCTGAGATGTGCTTACTATCTGAAGTTATATCCGTTATGCGTCTATTATGGTATACCCGATTTACCGCATTGTCAAGCCATAAAAGCCACTTTATTAATCCACCTTTTCCCTGCTGTGATTTGACAAAACTAAACTATTTGTACTGCTTTATCTTTTCACAACAAGTCTTAAGTCATCAACTGAGTCAGTGCCACTATATCTTCAGGCCGTAGCATGGGATGCACCTGAATGATATCCACTGCAAGTTCGTCCGGCAGTGTGATCGGGACGGTTGAAATGATCAGGTCGGCATCGGCAATGCGCTCAGAAACAAGTTCGCGCAGTGGCAGCACCTCGAATGTCCCCAGGCGTGGGAAGCGCACACGAAGTCGCGCAACCAGCAGCTGGGTTGTCGCCATACCGCTGGGGCACACGACCAGCACCCGCCGCGCATGAGGCCGGAGCACACGCAAGATCGCAGCACGTAGCAGCAGAATCAGATCGTCGTATGCATCGGATGGCAGCGATAGCTCTGTTGTCGCCTTGATATCGTCGGCCAACTGCGCCGCAACGGTGCGTTCAGCTGTATAGCGCTCGGTGTGCATATCGGTTGCGGCGCTGGGCGCCGCCCACAGACCAAAGCGCTGCCGCACACACGCCGGTAAAATGTGCGCTTCCAGGCCATCGCGCAGCAGTTGGTCGTGTGCTAGCTCCGGTACACGATAGGCTTCGGCGATGCGCCTAAGCAAACTATCGATTAACTCGTGGAACGATGTGTTCGAAGTGAGACCGTCGCGCCAAGGTTCGTCGCGCACCGTGGAGGAGAGCTGGAGCGCCAGCGTGGCTGTCTCGGTCATACGCACGTTGTCGGGCAACTCAGGCCAGATCTGCGCGGCGATGCCGTGTGCTACTGGCCAGGTGGCTTGCGCTTGCGCCCAGCGCAGTGCTGCGGCATCCCACATAGCGAACTGGTTGGCGCTGATGCGTTGGCACTGAATCGCACAAACCAGGGTAAGCTGCGCCGCCGCCTCGTCGGAAAAGTGGCCCCCAAGCTCGCTCTCGGCCCGCGTGACGATAGCTTGGGCGTTGACGAGATCCCATGACCGTAATAAATCGTTGATCTGGTTCACAATTGGCAGCAGCCCGGCATCCCGAGCCAGTACGAATGCCAGCTCTTGCCTCTGCTGAACTGACATAATTGGCCGTTCGAATGGTACATCGCCCCAGAGCAACGCGGCCAGCGCCTGTCGCTTGGCGATCTCCGCGCCCTCGATCCAGCAACCCCGGTGTTGTCGCCGCCGAAGGACCAGTTGAAAGCCCTGTAGCCACGGAACGATTGCGTCGAGATCTTTCAGAATAGTAGCCCGTGCAACCGCGAGACTGTGCTGGAAATCGCTGAGCGTGTATGTCGTGCAGGCGGCGAGGAGTTGTAAGGCGAGCAGTTGCTGACGCTGGTGTGGGGTCAGAATCAGCTGAAGGCGGGCGTACGATTCCAGTTCACGAAGCAGGCCCTGACGCTGCTCCAGCGTGCATGTAACCTGCACACCAACACCAGTGGTATGGTGCAGGGAGACCTTCCGGCGTTCTAGCCAGATCTTGATAGCACGCAGGCCATAGTGAACCTGGCGTGGGGTCAGATGTAACTGCTCACCCAGTGCCGCGGCACTGATTGGTGTTTGCGTTGTTAAGAGTTGGCGTAAAAGATCTCGTTGCGCTGTCGTCAGTGACATCATAGGCGTCATCGCCCCCAGCCCCGTGCAAGTGAAACATGCCAGCCAGCACAACACCTGATCGCGCAGAAACTGTCTAAAGCTTCAGGATGGGGCGTTGGACCAGTATGGCCCAATCGTTCTTTTTGACCAGTCGGTCACGGCCACATGGATAGCCGCAACTGGCCCAAAAGAGGCTCATTGGGCGGCTTCATTACCATCACCCCCTACCAGCTATGTCGCGTGTTAACATAACATCTGGCCAGTGGTGGAGCGGATTACTGGGTTGCTGAAATTATTGCTTTTCCCATAGTATTCGTCGTTTCCCGCATTGTCAAGCCAAAAGGATGTGTTTATTAATATGTTTTTCAAGGTGGACATTATGACAAAAGTAGATCATTTCAGAACGTACGCGGTGTGGTTTCCCGCGCATCGCTGGCATCCTGAGTAGCCCGCCAGGGCGTATCGAAGGAAGCCAGCGATTGGGCCACTCCGTACTTCCTGTTCAGCATAGCTTCAGGCCACTACCCTGCATCAAGGCCCAGTACCAACGTGCATGTCACCAGCCGTATCAGGGTTACAATGGGCCAGGCGAACGCATCAGAACGGCAGCATGGGTCAGATGGGTCTCGTGCCGGAGACGGGATCGTATCTGGCAAAAAGCAGTGGTAACGCCATGTGGCGCCGGTGTAGATAGACGTGCTAATACTGAAAATGATGTAAGAGTGGCTCCAATGCTATGTCGCTCAATCGGCGAACGGCAAGGTAGCCGTCATGTTGCATCAGCGCATCAGCTTCGCGCTCCGTACTGGATACATTGGTCGCAAACGTGGTCGGTCCTTGCCCGTGTTCGTCAGCGGCGATCGCGCGGATGCGGCGCTGCGCCCAATACAGTAAACTTTGTCCTATCCCTTTCCCGCGCCATTGTGGTAACAAGTACCCTAGGTGTAAATAGACGTGCGTCCCGGTAACCTCTGTCCAGCGCCACAGCACGTGGTTATACCCGACGATCCGATCATCAATTTGGGCAAGGAGCATGGCGGTATTGTTGCGTAGCTCTGACTCAGGAAAGGTTGCTGCTAACGCTTCAGCCGTGGGTACGCTCTCACGTGCTGATAATGGATCAACCCGATCCCATACTCGCGACCCTTCATGAACCGCAGCCATCTGATCGTAGTCACTCGTACTCTGAAATCGATGGTAACATAAACCAGGAATGATCGGCGCGTTGGGTACGTGTACGAGATTGGAAACAATCACGGTTGTTCTCACTGTTGCAATAAAACGAGTTACGCTGAGCAGGTAATGTAATAGTGTAGGTAATAGCTGTGTTGTTAGCAAGAGATTATTGGTTGGAAAAAGTCGCCCAACATGAAAATAGTCAATGACCTTTGCTTCGTCCGCCCGTCACCGGATCATTGTATGCACAAATACACCAAGCCAAGCGACAACGGTTCTCGGATCGGGAGAGGGATGATGGACGCCGTCCAACGGCCTGCGTTTCAGCCGCCGGCTGGAAGAGATTAAACTGATAAATCGGGAAAGCATTTTTCCTGCTTCCAGATGCCAAAATCGCCCTGATCCAGCCAGTCGGCTGCATGCGCTTGTTAGCCTACCCCGCGTTGAGCGTTACGTTCGGAAAACCACTGCTGTATGCGCTTTGCTAATTCGGTTTGGACCTGACGGAACTGTTTGATGCGATGCCCGTTGGCACCTGACGGGTGCGGAAAGTCTAACAGGCAGCGATCAGAATCGATCTGTCCTTTGTCAATCAGCAGCCGGAGTACATCGGAGACGCACTTCCCCAGTGGGATAATGAGTGCATGGTTGGTAAGCCGAAGTTCCGCTGTGAGCACGTCCAGCACAAATCGCTGGAGAATAGCCGTCTGCAGGAGCGCAGGTTGATGACCGGTATAATTCTTTCCATCAATAAAGACCGGATAGCGAATGGCGGAAGTGGTATGGATCAACGTACGGTGTGTGTCGAATAGCGCATTGCTTGTTGGGATTTGGAGTATAGTTGGTAGGCCCACATCGTCCAGCATAGCGGTGAGATTACGGCGCATCGCACCAGCAAAACTCGCACTCGCTTTGGCGCGATAACAGATTTGTGATGGTGTATCGCCGTGAGCCAGCCCATCTTGGGCAGCTCGATACGCAATCTCAATTTGCTGCCATCCTGGTGTGATTCCAATGAGCATCACTTGAGCATCTGAGTTCACGTAATCGAGCGGTGCATAGTAAATTTCGAGCGGTCCTTCGCGATGCAGCAAGAACTGGGCGCCAAGGAGATCGTCCTTCGTCAACCGCTGATTGGTTGGCAGTCTGGCAAGAGCAGGTAGAAACTGAATGACCAGTTGATGCCGAGCGGCCGCGTCAAACATGGCATCGGACATACGAGTCATCGTTCGGGCTTCGAGTGTAGAGGAGGCAGTATGAATAGGAGCAGGGGCATCATTGCGGAGGTGACGCAC
>JAKSDJ010000586.1 GCA_022360155.1 Chloroflexales bacterium
ATTTACTAATTGCTACTAATGTGTTCAGATCGGCGTGAGGGCCGCCTGCGCCAAGCAATGCTTTGAGTACGGTTACTTCGTTGGCGCTCAAGCCGGTAATGATCCAGCGGAGTACTCGTTCCAGGGGATGATCGCCGCCAATCGATGCGAATGCGGCTATCGCCTGTTTGATTAGCGCCGCCTCTATTGGAGGCGCTTGGGCAAAAGCTGGCAAGAGATGGTTGCCAACTTCACGCAAATGTGCGCTGTTCATTGCCAAGCGTCGAATCATACGACCGGCGAGTAGGAGCGGCAGCGGCAAGCCATCGAGCGCAGCGCTCAACTGGTCGAACAGCGGCATATTGGGAAGAAGATATGCCGGATCGATACCGATAGCCTGGGTGCCGAAGGTGTATGCATCGGAAAGCGGCAGCCCCTGTAGCGGTAGATCGGCCAACGTCTCCGGAGCAGGGCCATCGGCAGCAATTAGTACTGCACTCTGCGTCAGGCTATCGGTTAGGGTAACCTGATCCGCGCGATCGAGCCGCAGTCGGTCGAAGGCGAAGAAGGCCTGAATATTACTGAGATAGTTCTGGGCGGTGGGCGCATCGACCTTGAAATTAACGGGGGTAGTGTAAAAACGCTGGAAGAGACGTTGGGCGAAATCGTCCAGAAACGGCGGCTCGTGCTCGCCTCTAATGTGGACGACACCATCGGGCAGCGTAGCAGCAGTAAGTTCTGCGGCAGCCTGATGTACAAATGCTGAGAGCCCGCAGCCCGGCGAACCGTAGGCCCAAATGCCGCCGCCAGGCGCCAATTCATTGCGCACCAGAGCCAGGGCTTCACTGCGGTCAAGGAAGTTGCGCAGGCGGCGCGGCGGTTGTGGCGAGCGATCCAAGCGTTGCGGCAACACTGGCGGCGTAGCATTCAAGACTGCGCCGGCCAGATTGACCGTGACCTGAGTATGCAGCTCTTTGCCGACGACCTTTCCGACGTTGCCGCCAGTAACAATCACCGACTGTACGATATCAGCATAGAGACTGATCTGGACATCGTTGCCTGGATCACGGATTGTTACTTGGCCGGTTTCCGGTTGTAGTGCGAGAGACAAGGTCGTCGTTTCACGGGCTGTTGGGTCTTGGGCGATGGTTGCCAGTGCGGCAGTTAGATGGGGATGGGCGGCAAAATGGTGTTGAATCTCAGCAGACGACTGTTCGCCGTTCAGCGCGCTGACGATCAGCGCGGCGAGTTCTGGGGCGGCGCTGCGCTGTTCGATCGGCAGCGCTTGTGCGAAAATGTTGGCGAGTTCGTTAGAGTCAGGTCGGTGGATCATACTATCACCTCCTGTTGACTACGCCGATTATGTGGTGTGATCTAGTGTGGCGGTCTGTAGCTTCCTTTCGGATATGCAGATGTTTCTTTTGGCATCGGCTTTACCATGAACAGAAAAGCATAACGATAGCTTCTATTAGACAAGAAAACATGAAGGGAGTGGCTGAGGGGTTTTGTAGGATGTAGCTCCCAACATAGTAAACGCCAGGGTGAGCTATTTTGTCACCAATGCATCACTCTCTCGCATAGCTATCATCCGCACCAATTCCTTCCTCACTAGTACTACAACGAGACATGTCATTCTGAACGCAATGAAGAATCTCCTTGTCACAGATGTGAGACCCTTCGCGGA
>JAKSDJ010000617.1 GCA_022360155.1 Chloroflexales bacterium
GCCGGCGCCAACAACTACGATATCCCACTGTGCGACGCTGCGGACATGGTCAATTGCTTCATTACGTTGCATATGCGCTCTCTTTCTAATAGCCCGATAGAATGGTGAACCCCAGTGGTGCGATGCCGACTGGCCCGTGACACCTTCCCTAAGCGAGTGCGCTTCTGCTTGATCCAAAACGACAATGTCCAGGCTAGTTCCGAGGATGGGATGCTCTTTGCGATGGTATGAACTGCCGGCTCGACTTTGGCTGTTCTGGGGAAGATAGAGGCGGCTTTGCCCACAAGAACGGGATTAGCGAGGTGACAGCACCACCCCCATCATCCGCCAGAGTGAGAACACGTATGGCTCATGCTCAACGAGCCGGCTTCCTGCGCAACACTACAGGTAGGAGTCAATTCACTTGTCTTCGGCCCAATCAAAGGTGCGTGTGACGGCTTTCTTCCAGCCAGCGTACAGTTCTTCCCGCTGGTCCTCGCTCATCTTGGGTTCCCACGTCTTATCCACCTGCCAGTTCGACCGCATCTCGTCGGTGGTTTTCCAGTAGCCGGTCGCCAGCCCTGCCGCGTAGGCGGCGCCCAGCGCAGTGGTCTCGGCCACCTTCGGACGCACCACCGGTACACCAAGGATGTCGGCCTGGAACTGCATGAGTAAGTCATTATAAACCATGCCGCCGTCGACCTTTAATGACGTGAGTTCGACTCCAGAGTCTTTGTTCATTGCCTCCGCGACCTCGCGGGTTTGATAGGCGGTAGCCTCGAGCGCCGCGCGGGCAATATGGTTCTTGTTGATATAGCGCGTCAGGCCGACCATCACGCCGCGCGCATCGCTGCGCCAGTAGGGGGCGAAGAGACCGGAAAAAGCCGGTACAATATACATGCCGCCGTTATCATCGACTTTACGCGCCAGATCCTCAACTTCCGGCGCAGCGCTGATAATGCCGACATTATCGCGCAGCCACTGCACCAGCGAGCCAGTCACCGCGATCGACCCTTCTAACGCCCACACCACCGGCTGGTCGCCAAACTTGTAGGCTGGCGTAGTCAGGAGGCCGCTCTTGGAATGGATCAGATCATTGCCGGTATTGAGCAACATAAAGTTTCCGGTGCCATACGTATTCTTGGCTTCGCCGGCACTGTAACAGGTCTGGCCGACGGTAGCCGCCTGCTGGTCGCCTAGAATACCGGCCAGCGCGACGCCGCCCAAAATGCCCTTGCACTCGCCATACACCACGCTCGATGGGCGAATCTCGGGTAACATCTGGCGCGGAATACCCATGATCTGCAGGATTTCATCGTCCCAACTTTGCGTTTCCAGGCTCATCAGCATCGTGCGGCTGGCGTTGCTGACATCAGTGATATGGATGCCGCCATCCGGGCCGCCAGTGAGCCACCAAGCCACGAACGTGTCGATATTGCCGAACACAATATCGCCATTCTCAGCCGCCTGGCGCGCACCCTCGACATTGTCGAGAATCCAGCGAATCTTCGGGCCAGAGAAGTAGGTTGCCAGCGGCAGGCCAACTTTCTGACGAAAACGATCTTGCCCGCCATCACGAGCGAACTGATTCACGAGCTGATCTGTACGTGTATCTTGCCACACAATTGCGTTGTAGACTGCTTGACCAGTCTTCTTGTTCCACACCACTGTGGTCTCGCGCTGGTTGGTGATGCCCACAGCGGCAAGATCGCTTGTCGCAGCGTTGGCTTTTTGCAACACACCTTGCACAACACTGCGGGTGCGATCCCAAATTTCGGCGGGGTTGTGTTCAACCCATCCGGGTCTGGGGAAGATTTGTTCGTGTTCACGTTGATCGACCGCGATAACGCCGCCGCTGTGATCAAAGATCATACAGCGCGTGCTGGTTGTGCCCTGATCAATTGCTGCGACATACTTTGCCATACTTGGCCTCCTTGCCTATGTTCTCACACGTATATGCTCTCTCACTCTTTCACATCAGATAGCTTCTGCCGACTGCAAAATGTTGTGTAAATGTGTTAATGATACGTTGACTTTGTTTGAGTTATAATTCTGTCATTGAGTTAGATCGTCATTGACGTCTTAAAATGGTTATATAACGAAGTATAAATCACGTAAAGGCGATATTGAAGAAAATAGTAAAGTGATTGTTTGAGTAGCCACTCTTGAGTTATCTAAAATATATACCGCGAAGCTAAAACAAACGTTGCTACTCTTGAGAAGGCATATCTTTCGCAGCAAGCATAAACATACGCCTGCGCATGACCGAAATAATCAAACGCTAGCCCATGCGCCTATCATTCTATATTAAAGTTACTATGGGGATTTATAGATTATGCCCAAATGTACCAGTACAATAACATACCTTCTTTGGTATGTCAATCTACTGCCGATCCTAAAGATCGCCCTACAGACACTATTGTGCCGCCGCCCAGCGCTCAGCGAACGCAGCCGGGCGGTGGCACGACACATGGGGGTGATCAAGCAGGCGCTAGCGGTGCAGCCTGCTGCGTTCTAGCTACGGTATGCCAACAAACGCAATCCGTTCAGGACAACGATGATCGTGCTGCCTTCATGGCCAACCACGCCAATTGGCAGCGGCACGCCGATGGTCAACGTCAACCCGACCAACATCACGACCACGGTCAATGCAAAAGCGATATTCTGCCAGACAATTCGTTGCGTCCGTTTGCTCAACTGGATGGCATAGCCAATAGCGCCCAGATCGTCGGCCATCAGCACAACGTCAGCGCTCTCCAGGGCGGCATCGGCGCCGGCGGCGCCCATCGCAATACCGGTCTGAGCGGTTGCCAGCGCGGGCGCATCGTTGATCCCGTCGCCGACCATCGCCACCGCGCCATAGCGGTGTTGCAAATCTTCAATCAGCCGCAGCTTGTCCTCAGGCAACAGACCGGCGTGAACCTCATCAATGCCCAAGCGCTGGGCGATTGCCTCGGCAATACGCTGGTTGTCGCCGGTAAGCATAACGATCTTTTGTACGCCCGCCTGACGTAGCGTCGCGATCTTTGCCGCAACATCCGGGCGCTCGTGGTCCATAACCGACACAATGCCCATCCAACGCCCGCAACGGTTGACGATCAGCGCAGTACGGCGGCCTTCTGCCGCCAGATTATCGAGTTCGGCGAGCAGCTCGGCGGGAACTTCCAGGCCAAAGCATTCCATCAGACGCGGCGAACCGACCAGCGTAGTCTTTCCATCCCATACGGCGCGTACGCCCATTCCGGTCAGGGCCTCGAATTCTTCGGGTTCGGCAACGTCAATATTGTGTTCGATCGCATAGCTCAACACCGCGTGAGCAATCGGGTGCTCGCTCGATTGTTCGGCGCGGGCGACAGTTAAAAGCAATTCGTCAGCACTAACGCCAGGTTGAGGTAAGATGTCGGTGACTACCGGCTTGCCATACGTTAAGGTGCCGGTCTTATCGAAGGCGACAACCTTGACCCGACTCAGGTCTTCGAGATACGCACCGCCCTTGAAGAGGATGCCGCGCCGGGCCGCATTGGCAATTGCGCTCAACAGCGCCGCAGGTACACTGATCACCAAGGCGCAAGGCGATGCCACAGTCAGCAGCACCATAGCTCGGTAGAAGTTCTCGCCAAAGTCCACATTGAACAACAACGGCATCAACACGATAAAAAGCGCCACCGCCCCAATCACGCCCGCAGCATAGTATTGCTCGAAACGGTCCAGGAAATACTGGGTGCGCGCCTTGCGCTCACGGGCTGCGCTGACCATGGCGATGATCCGCGTCAGCGTGCTCTCGGATGCAAGCTTGGAAACTCGCACATCGAGCGCACCGCTCTGGTTGAGCGTTCCGGCCAAGACGGCATTACCCTCGACCTTGTGGATGGGCATGGCTTCACCGGTGATGGACGATTCGTCGAAACTCCCGCTGCCACGGATGATCGTTCCGTCGAGGGCGACCCGATCACCAGGACGCAACACCACAATATCACCCACCACAACTGCGTCGAGCGGTGTTGTTATCAGTTTGTCGCCCCGCCGCACGGTGACTTCATCCGGGCGCAATTCGAGCAGCGCCGAGATGGCTTTTCGGGTGCGATCCATTGCATACTGCTGCAAAACATTGCTCAACGAGAAGAGGAAGAGCAAGATTGCGCCTTCGGTCCAGGCATCCACATAAGCCGCGCCCAACGCCGCCAACACCATCAGCAAGTCTACTTCGATGGTGAGCTTGCGCAGCGCCGCAATGATTGCCAACACCGCGTAGTAACCACCGAAGAAATAGGTGACAAAATGTATACCTAGCAGCAGCGATTCTGGCGCGCCGCTCCGTTCTATAATCAGTCCAGCGACAATTCCAATCAGGGTGAGGGCCACGAATAGCGGCTCAAGAAATGTATGGGTAAGCCGAAGCGTCCACTTCACCCAGGAACGTCGGTCATTACGTAAAAGTGTAATCACTACAGCTCCTTCCCATCTCGCAGAAGTGTAAATCGTTTTATAATTAGTAGTTTGTTACAAAACTACTCTTTAATTATAAGCTGCTACGCACGAAATGTCAAGGTCTCGGCCCGAATAACACAGGCCGGTAGTTCGGCGAAATGGCTTGACAGATAGCTTCAACCTTGCTACACTCTTTATAAAGAATACCCTAACAAAGAAGCTTTGCAGTTTACAAACTTTCCTGTTTACGTACCCTAAAGACTGGAGAGCAGGAATTTTCTTGACAGCGGCTGACGCCGAACCGATTCAGGCTACGCGGTGTCATTGGGCGGCAACCTCATTGCAAGCCAGAGCCAAACATCGTTCATTCAAGCCCAATTCGCTTGATAGCGGGCGGTGGCGTATGTCGTCTGACCGCAGCGCGAAGCCGCAACGCTCGGGCATTCCAACCGGGGTATCACGTCTTCTAGGCATCAGTAAAGGGGAGAAAGAACAGAATGGAGTGGATTGATCAGCTTGTGGCGCTGGGCTTGACCGAATATGAGTCCAAAGTCTATTTGGCGCTTCTCGGCGAGAACCCAGCCACCGGCTACCAGATCAGCCGGGCTGCCGGCATTCCACGCTCGATGGTATACGAAGCGCTTGGTCGCTTGGAAGCGCGTGGGGCGGTCCTCAAGACCCAAGAAGAGAAGGCCGCGTTTTATCGCCCGGTCGACCCCAACGCACTCCTTGATCGCTATGAGAAAGAGACGCGGGCCCGGATCAAGGCGTTGCGCGCCGGCCTCTTGCCCCTCTATACAAGGCAGGAAGAAGGAAAGCTCTGGAATTTTCGGGGGCGCAAGGATGCCTTGGCCTACGCCGCGCAGATGATCGACAGAGCCGAGCAAGAACTGATGTTGGTGCTGACCGACGCTGATGTGGCAGAGTTGGAAGAGCTCTTGCGGGAGGCGCACGAGCGCGGGGTTCAGTTGGGTGTAATGTTGACCGGCAAAGCCAATTTTGACTTGGGCCAAGTGGTGCGCCATCCTCGCCGCGAGACGGAATTGCACCGTATGGAGGAAACGCTCATTGTGGTGACCGACGAGCGCGAATTCCTCATCGCGAGCGGGCACGCCACCACCGAAGCAACGGTAACGACCAACGCCAACATGGTGCTGATCGCGCGGCAGTTCATCTGGATGGAGCTTTTCGCGCAGCGGATCTTCGCTCGCCTTGGCGATCATCTGCTCGAATTGCTCGACCCAGAGGATCGCCAGGCGTTACACTAGCGACCCTCGCTCAGATATTGGTGGGCAAGCCGCACTGCAATCGACCCCTCGCCCACCGCCGATGCGACCCGCGTGGTCGCATCGCTGCGTAAGTCGCCGGCAGCAAACACACCGGGCTGGCTGGTTTCAAGCAGATAGGGAGGCAATCAATCTGCTCGGGGGTGCGCGTTGGAAAAGCAACTTGGGGATTCACCTGTGTCATCGTGAGTTCTATAATTTCTAGGCTTGTCGAGCACACCATTGACAATTAGGAGTGTTTTGTTTGGCAGTATCCTTTTCATCCGACACGTACGCTATCAAGCCTCGATTGTATAACTGTCGATCGGTTCGCTAGCGCCGACGGCGACAAACTGGAGCGCGATCCGCTGCGTGGTCGCCTCGACCAGCATTGCCCCGTGGTCGGCATTGAAGCGGGCCACACTGCCTTCAGCAATGGTGTCGCCCCATGCATAGCGCGGCCCGCCGCCAAGGCCGTTCGTGATGTATGCCAGACCGTTGAGCATAATCCGCTCGTACACGTGGTTGTGTCCGCTAAGCACCAAGTGCGCGCCCCACTCCTGAAATGGCCAACGCATCCAGGGCGACGGCCCGCGATAGCCGGAACTGTATGGCGTGTGGTGAAAGACGACGATGTTCCAGGCGTCCGGTGCGACGCTCAGTTCACGGCGCAACCACTCGGCCTGCGCCGATTCGGGGTCGGCGCCGTCCGGTTCGATCCAGGGCACGCTGTTCAAAGCGTAGATCCGCACGGGTGGCCAGTCGACCGTATAGTAGCGTTCGTTGCCAGGCAAGATAAAGTAGTTGAAATAGGGTTGACCGTTTTCGACATCGGTGTCGTGGTTGCCCAGCACGGGAAAGAAGCGATTGATGGCGGCGCCTGGGCCGTAGGCGCTGCCGGTGTGAGCCATAAACTCGTGATAGTATTGCCCGATGTTGGCGTCAATCGTGCTTGCTTCACCGCTGGGATAGTTGTTGTCGCCCGTCGTAACAATGAAATCCGGGTTCCAGATCTTGACCAGGTTAGCGACGGCCTCTTCTTCTGGGCCAGCCCACCCGAAATCGCCGATAACCGCAAAGCGCGCCTGCGCCGGTAGCGGCGTCGGTTCGGGTGTGGCAGTTGCATCAGTTGGCGTGGCGGTCGGCGCCGTTGTTGCCGTCGGATCAGGCGCACGGGTAGATGGCGGCGGCGGTACGATGGGGGTGTTCGGCACGGCGGGGGCTTGCTCAACGCCACAGCCAACCAACACCGCGGTGATCATCGGCAAGGAAAGCCCCATTGCCAGGCCGCGCTTCAAAAACTCGCGGCGGGTGAGACCCTGTTGTTTGCCGTCCCAGACAAACAGCGAGAATGCTTGCAACCGTTCAATGTGATCCATACTTCTCCTCTCCACAGACTCAGGCGCGGCTGAGTATACAACGCTGGACGCGGCGCTGTCAAAGGATGGAGAGACGATGAGGCGACGAGGCGACGAGTGCGAACGCGACGAAACACGGACGCTACTCAAACAGTCATGCGCCGCTCATATCCTTTTCGCTCCTGCACCCGATCACCTATCGAAACGAAAACCTCCGCCTCAGTCGTACACACTGCCGGCCACGCTACCTGCAGAGAGTGCTAGGAAGCGCACCGAGCCCAATGTATCACCCAGATACCAGGTTTGGGCGCTGCCGTCGTCGGTGAGCAGGCGGTCCATGCCGTAGACGTAGTTGGCCGTGCCGTCATTCAATACTTGGCTCAGGGCGGCGGCCAGGTCTTGGATGTACGCCGTCGCGCCGCGCTGGATGACGAGACCATCAGTATGTTAGAGACCGCATGGCTAGGGATAGCTCATTCAAATGGGGCGCAGGCTTGAGGCACAGCGCATAGATCGAGCACCCAATCAGTCAAACACTATAAACAGTGATTTACCTGTGGCGATAGCTGGTTGGAGCATTTCTATTGCATCCAAATATGCGTCTTCGACGACTAAGGCCGAGTTTGGAGTAAAGTACTGGTGATGTTGAAGCTCTAACCGCCCAAGTACGCTAGGATCAAAAAGATGTTCTCGCTCTTCCTGAAGTTTATGCAGAAAATTGTGTGCTTTGGCTACATGGAGCCAACCTCCAAACACATCTAGTCCAACTGAGAACTCATCAATAAAGATGGTATTCGTAGAAGCTTCTACTAATGTATGTAACGGACAACCTGATACGAGTAACGTAACATCTGCGGTATGCCATCCAACGGTCGGTAAAATCTGAGAAAGAACCCAGTGGTTGTTGATTCGTCTGGTATTTATCGATCGAGAGATTGACAACCTACGAGCAAGAGCGAGAATGTACCATTCATGGAGATGCGAAACAGATGGATCTGAATCCGTCAACCACTCAGGGTCAAATCTCAAAAGCTTGAGTGAGTCTTGGATTTCTGGAGATGTATCCTGGACTGTTTCCTCAGCCAATTTTCGTAGTAATTCGTGTAAAAGCAAGTCATCCTTGATAATGCGCCGCTCTAGAAATTGGTGAAATTCTTGCTCGTCAAATAGATACGTTTGATGAACAACAGCCATTGATATCTCCTCGGGGTTTCAAGTTTGAGTGAGAAAGGGCATAAACTGCACGATCCTTCCCACTCACAACATAATCAAATCTGTTAATTCTTGGGAATCCGTCGATCAAGAGGAGTTCCTGTCCAATGGGGATTCTCGCTTACATTAGCTAGATGCTCTGATCGTGTCAAGAAAGCGAGTGCTTGTCCTGTCTGCTCTCTCGGATTGCAGTTAATAGACCAGTGATCCGGAGGGTCGATAGACGGTGTGAAGGTAGCTGTGCAGTGTACACCATTGTACACTTGTGACCCAAGAACGGTACCTGAATCACCTTCTTGGTAATTCTTCCGGATCCAAACACTAAAAGCCGCCATGTAAGGTTGATTGCCGGGCAAATACGCCAGTTGGTAGGTGGAAGAACCATCTGGATCTCGATCTATTCCACGGAAGAAGGCTCCAGGGTTAACATATGGCTTTTTATAGTACGACTTATCCTTGCTCAGTTCGCCACCGAGTCCACGATAAACGGTAACTTGCTGCCCTGCATCATCCGGCGTCGGCGTCGGCGTTCCTGGCGTCGGCGTCGGCGTTCCTGGCGTCGGCGTCGGACATGGCTCCGTCGGGTCATCGATCCGCGGATCCCCGGGTACTTCGAACTTCGGCTTGGGCGTGGGGTCGGGTTCTGGCGCGGGCTGGGGGACGGGCAGGGCGATCGGGTGCGGGACCGGACCGGGCACCGGCTGGGGTTGAGGATTGGTGGGCTTGAACGTAAAAGGTGTTCC
>JAKSDJ010000184.1 GCA_022360155.1 Chloroflexales bacterium
CAAGCCATGCTCAGAACAAGAATGCATACAGAAAACAGGTGTGCTCTCATTGCGTTCCTCCTTCAAAGGATATCGCTAAAACAGCGAAGGCGAACATTTTCCTTGCTCTTCTTTTATACCTAGAGGGCTTGCAAAGAGCGTCATTCACCTGGCGATCGCTGGGTGATGCAGCGTGTTTTGCCCGCACCTACGCGGATCGAGAGGTAAGCGCGCACCTGGCTCTACCAACGGGTGTGCTTCAGCGATCGCGTGGTTCAAGACAGCGCACATAGATCTTGCCTAGGCAGGGAGTATGGCATAGCAATCATACATCCTGCCTGTGGGCGACATTGGCGGCATCTTTCCAACCATTCGCGAATTGTTATGAATATCTGGATCGAAGCACAGTTTAGCATATCCTGGGAAGCTTAGAGCGTTCGGAGAGTAGCGCGGGTTGATACGAGGCGTAAGGGTGACAAGTCGAGTTCGTGCATGTTTAGGCCCAGGATGCGATTGGTAAGCCTATTCATCCTATACAAACCGCATATGTTATCGACGTTTTATAGTTGTGTTACAACGGGTTCTATATACATAAACGCCGGTTGGTGCATGAATATCGCGCTGTTCAACTCGATTGCATCGTGGAGCGTGAGAAGCTGTCTAAAAAACCTAACAAAGCCCGATTGGTGCGGCGCTTGGGGTTTTTCGTGGGCCGCAGGGAGTTGCGGACGCCGCGCCAATCCGCTTTGGGGATGCGGAGGCGCCTATCGCCTGATGCCTCCTCCAGCGTTGCCAATGGCGATTAGGAGGTAGTCGAGCACAGAGACTGCTACGACTCGCCAAACGTTCGTGGCGGGTGTGCGAATGCGTAGATCTGCGGACGCCATGGCATTAGCGTCACACAACCTGCCACAGATTGCAGGCAAGCTAAACTGCTTACCCAGACATCGTCGACTCCACCAGGTGATCCTCGTTTGCCGCGGAGTTTTGGAGCGCTTCAGCCGATGGCCGATAGAGTAAAATCGGCACGCCTGCTTTGCATACGACCGTACTTGCAATACTTCCCATCAGGACGCGGGAAAAACCACTGCGCCCGTGTGTCGCCATCGCGATGAAATCGACCGCATAGTCGCGTGCATAGTCGAGAATCGCATCGGGAGCATACGCGATAGGGGTTTGCGTCTCTACCCGCAAACCCTGTTCGCGCATGCGATGGGCGATCCGTTCGAGATACGCCTTGGTCTCGGCCCTCCGAGGCTCGCGCAGATCCTTGTCCATAAGACCGGCATAGGGGCCTGGGATATAGCCTTTGATCAATGGCTCAATGGCTTGCAACAGCGTGTATCGTGCTTCCATCAGGGCGCCGAGTTCGATGGCCGGCTCGATGATGGACTCCGCCAGCTTTGACCCATCGAGCGGTATCAAGATATGTTCAAAGGCCTGTTCGTGAACCGTCTCCAGCAGGTCGACCGCTTCGGCATGGGGGCGCACCAGCACGGTTGGCGATGATAGCCGGCGCACAAGCGAATCGGCAACACTGCCCATCCAGATGCGTGATAATGGACCATATCCGTGTGTTGTCATAATCGTGAGATCGATGCCGCTTGCTTGGACATACGCTTGCAGCGTTTCCGCGACCGGACCCTCGAGGCTAGAAGCTTTAATCACAATTTCCCAACGCTCCGACAGATACGTCGCCAATTCACGCAGATAGACGGCTATACGCTCCTGATCTATAGCCGTTGACGCCTGTTCCCCAGTCCCATGATCCTCGGGGGCAGGCGCCTCTGCAGCGGGCGTTCGTACGTGAACGAGGTGAACCTGCGCACAAGTTCGCCGCGCGATTCCAAGGGCGAGCGGAAGAGCGTGTTCGCCAAATGCTGAACCATCAAGTGGAACCATAATTGCGCGATACATAGCGTACTCCTTTGTACGTAACAGCGCAGTTGCTGCCCCGCCTACTACGGGTTTGTTCGATAGACAAAGTATACTACTTGGAAACTGCTATGCGCGAAAACAGACAACTACCCTCTGTGAGCTTCCGGCAACCAGTTATCAACCAGTTCGCATGACTGGTCATCTGGCGAGGGTGCAGACTATCCACATGGCCAAGCGCAAGTCTCTCCAGTTGCCCATTGCTGTTTGCTTGACTCTCATGCATAGTGGAATTGGCGACGAATACGCTTTTCCCAGCATTGTTTTGCGAAGAACGCGAACATGGTTTAATAGAAAGAGGTGTCGCCATGACGTGCAGAGAAAGACTAGAAGCATATCTGCAGGCGAACCAGATACCCTTCCAGGTGCAGCAACATCCCATAGCCTTTACCGCTCAGGGTGTCGCTGAAAGCGAGCATCTTCCTGGTGATATGATGGTCAAGGTGGTGATTGCGGTGGCTGACGGTGAGATGATAATGTTGGCGCTCCCCACCTCCCGACGGGTTGATCTGGTGAGGCTGAGCGAGATCCTTGGCGCACACGAGGTGCGTCTGTCCAACGAGCAAGAATTCGCCGCCGCCTTCCCCGACTGCGAAGTCGGCGCGATGCCGCCATTCGGTAATCTCTTCAGTCTTCCGGTGTATGTTGATGAAGCTTTGACCGAAGATGATATCATCTTCTTCCAGGCTGGCACGCATACGGAAACGATGAGTATGCGCTATGCTGACTTCGACCGGCTGGTCAGGCCGATGGTGGCGGAGTTCGCTTTGCATCGCAGCGCGATGGTTGCGCCCGAATGGTAGTGAATGTGCGCTTTCTTCGCTTCAGGATTCCCAGCCGAAGCCGCTGGCGGGGCAAAACGCCCGCCAGCGGCTCTGTAGATAAGAAGCTGCCTGAAGAGCCATTTGAAGCGCTAAGAGGCGAATTAAACACTTGGGCGCTGTAGGTCGATATCACCAGCTTGTGCAGCCTGGCAATGCAGTCTTCTCATCGGACGCGACATGCAGCCAGCAGAAATCACAGCGGTCGTCGCCTCGCCCCAGGGTTTTGGTCCGCTCCCAGGAGATGGATGGCGGCAGTGCAGCGAACATCCAGTCATCCGCCGCGCAGTAGTGTGGTGTCAGTTCTGGTGCGCCGTAGGCGGTGAGTGTGTCCAGGTAGAAGCAGCGACGAATATCGAAAGCGATGCGCTGCGGATCGTCGGCCACCCATTCGATATCCCAGCCCTCTGATGGGTATGTGGTCTGCATGATGCGGCGCAAGAGCCAGCGGAAAACGATAAAGGGTTTCGGCAAGCGGTGGAGCAACGCGATCTGTTTCTGTCGCCAGGATAGGAGGGTCCGAAAGAGTTCGTCCACTTCGGCTAGGGCGGTATCGCGATTGCTATATTCCGCGCACAAGACATGGTAGAGCGCTAGCCCCGGCAAGATGCGATGTTCGAGATGCCAGCGCAGCGTGGGGTTTGCAGGCTGGCTGCGTCCGGCGTACAGTTCGTCGTATCGCGCTTCCACCCGCGCGATGAGTTGGGCTGCTTGGATTGCCCCGTGCCGCTTGGTAAGCGCTTGTTGCCAGATAGCCGCCAGCGGCATCCGCCGTGGCGTCGTCAACCACCATCCGAGGGCTGTTCCAATGAGCGCGCCAGCAAGCATGCCCGACTCATGTTTCAACCGATGCCCAATGCCGGCGCCCACGAGTAAACCTACCCCTATCCCCATACCATGCCAATCTAGCGGTATCTGGGCACTGCCTTCGGGCAGAGGTGCAGCGCCTGGTTCGAGATGGGCGTAGAGTCGGTCAATCGCTGGGGTGGGAATGGGGGTTGCACGGGCGAGCGTACGGAACTCATCGGCCAGCCATTGCATCTCGTCACGTGCGGCATTGGCATGACCCGCCAAACCAATTGCAGCAAACTCGGTGTTGAAGCTATAGAATAGCAAAGCGACGAGCAATGGCTCGGGAAGCCGTGCGAAGATGTTAAGCTTGCTTGGAGTAATCGGTATGTTGTGCGCTTGTAATACGCGCAGCCCCTCGCGGATTGCGCGAACGATGAGAATAAGTCCGTCCCTTGTGCGTGCCAAGCGGTAGTTGTCGCCGCCAGCGAGATAGAGGGCATTGGCTATCGGGCTGACCAATGCGACGTGAGTCTTGAGCCAAGCATCGATGTTGTGGTTGATTGCAATTGGGAAACCTGCTTGTTGGAATACAGCGGCGATCTTTGTCAGCCGTGGGCTGATCAATCCATCCAATTCGCCGAGCGTCGTCGCTTGGACGCGCTTCGACACCAGAGTAGTGCGGATGATGTGTCCATCACGAACTCCGCCAGCGCCAGGAAAGCCCAATAAGACACGTCCATGCCCAAGCATGGTGGTATAGATCTCTGAGCCGGCAGCGTTATTGGTCATAAACAACACATTGGGCGTGTGTTGGTTGGCGGCGAGCGCCGGCAATATACTCGCGACCTGGTTCTTGCGGACCAGCACGATCACCAAATCATAGGCATCGCCCGGTGCAAGACTGGCGACGATGTTGACCTGAACGGTTGTCTGCTGATTTGTGTAGGCGTCCACGATCACAAGACCATGCTCGCGGAGATCGGCCAAGCGCTGGCCGCGCGCCAGAATCGAAACGTTGCATCCAGCCTGATGCAACCGCGCCGCGTACAGGCTGCCCAGCACGCCAGCGCCATAGATGAGGATATTCATCGTGATCCCTTTCGTCGTCTGGATGAGCCATGCCTCAAGTATGGGGGCAGGTGAGCGCCTGCTGCTTCATGCATCTGGGGAGGGTAAGAAATGGCCAGATGGGGAGTTTTTCGGCTGACCAGTTGGCCGAGTGTAGGGATGTTGGGATCAGCGTCTTATTGTTCGACCAGAATCATCTGGGCCATACGCCGATCTAAGGCATGGGCGGCGCTGCCGATACGCACTGAAAGGGGGCCGTCGAAGGGGGCGCTAGCGATGATTTCGACCAATGCGCCGGGTACCAGGCCTAGGTCGGCCAGGTAGCGTAGCCGGTCGGCGTTCTGATCTTGCACACGCGCGATACGTCCTTTTGCGCCAACTGGTAGATCGGCCAGACAGAGCGAGGCACTGTCCGGCAGCTCGCCCTCGAGGCTGGGAATGGGGTCACCGTGCGGGTCGAAGTTGGGTTGGCCAAGATGGGCGGCAATCCGCGCTTCGAGTTTTTCACTGATATGATGCTCGAGTCGTTCCGCTTCTTCGTGAACTTCGTCCCAACTATAGCCGAGCGCCTCGACTAAGTACAACTCGATCAGCCGATGATGGCGAATGACTTCAAGGGCGATTTTCTTGCCTGCCTCGGTAAGCTGCACGCCTTGGTAGGGCGTATGGGAGACCAGGTTCATCTCGGCGAGCTTCTTGATCATGCCGGTGACCGAGCCAGGCTTGAAGCCGCGCAACTCTCCAAGCATCGAAGTGGTGACGACATCGCGATGCTGCTGTAAGAAATAGATCGCCTTGAGGTAGTCTTCAATAGCGGGGGTAACGCGGTTACTCTGATCTTCAAGTTCAGACATAGGCTGCGCCTCTTGTCACGTGGACGGGAAAGCGTGGCGAGCGCCGTCACCGCCACGTCGCGCACTATTTACCCGATGATGCGCAACACGCTAAAATTGAACCCGCTGACTTAGCTGGTCAGCGGGTTGTCATTTGCGACGTGGCTCCCCGACCAGGATTCGAACCTGGAACCTACTGATTAACAGTCAGCCGCTCTACCGTTGAGCTATCGGGGAATGTATTCAGATCTATCGAGAGTATACCATACCTGCCCTGGCGTTGCAACCAAAATTCCCGGTCTTTTAGGGTTGCGTTAAATTCCTGCAACAGCACGCAGATGACGCAAATGTGCGTGGATCAACACAGATGTTTTTGCCGATCTGTGGCAATGTGCGGCTGATGCTCTATTTCGACAGAGCCCTGCGGTATGCACATCGAATTGGTGTTACGCTGTCATCGATCCGGCATGTGCTGTGAGGTGAAGCCGCTCGTTTGCTCAAGGCCCTATGCTTTGGGTCGTTGCGGTTGACGCCGCTCTCGGCGAATCGGGTATCGACGATGCCATTCTATGTGCTACAATAGCGGCGGATCAACACTCGCTCATCAAGGAGTTGAACCGGTGGCGGACGATGTTCACCATCGGCAGCTTATGGATCACGTAGTATGGCAGAATATATCACGACGATTGGGCTGGAAATCCACGCTCAAATACGCACCGCTTCAAAAATGTTCGATAATTGCAGCGCCGACTATGCCAAGAGCAATCCGAATACGCGAGTCTCGGTTGTAAGTATGGGTTTCCCCGGATCGCTGCCAGTCACAAACCGGCGCGCCGTTGAATTGGCGGCTGTGACGGGCCTGGCCCTCAATTGTGGAGTGAATCACCATTCCGTCTTCGCCCGCAAGTCATATCCGTATCCAGACTTGCCGAAGGGCTACCAAATCACCCAGTACGAAGAGCCATTGTGCAGCGATGGTTGGATCGAGATTATGGACGACAACGACAATCCGAAACGGATTGGCATCGAGCGTTTGCACATCGAGGAGGATACGGGTCGTCTGCTGCACGCTGGCGATAACTCGTCGCTGATTGACTACAACCGTAGTGGCGTGCCGTTGATGGAAATCGTCACCCGACCGGATATCACATCGCCGGAAGAGGCTAAGCGCTGTTTCCAGAAGATACGCCAGATCTTGACCTGGATCGATGTCAACAGCGGCAATATGGACGAGGGCGCGTTGCGCTGTGACGCCAATGTCAGCGTTCGCCTCCGCGACCAGGCCAATTTTGGGGCCAAGGTCGAAATCAAGAATATCAACTCGTTTCGTTTCGTCGAGCGGGCGCTAACGTACGAGATTCAGCGCCAGATTGGCGCCTTGGAGGCTGGGGACACGATTATCCAGGAGACGCGCGGCTGGAACGAGACCCTGAATAAAACCGTGAGCCAGCGCACCAAGGAGTTTGCCGACGATTATCGTTACTTCCCAGAGCCGGATATACCGCCGCTGCTGTTCGATGACGCCTGGGTCGAGGCGCGCCGCGCCGAGTTGCCCGAACTGCCCGACGCGCACCGCGCCCGCTTCGAGTCCGCCTATGAGTTGAGCTGCCAGGATGCCGACCTGCTGACCGGCGAGCGCGCGGTGGCCGATTATTATGAAACGGCGGTCGAAGCGGTGCGCGCTGTTGGTGCGAGCGCCAAGGAGGCGGCGAACTGGATACTCGGCGAGCTCTTCCGTCTGATCAACGATGACGGCGTGTCGAGCGATCAGATGGCTGTGCGTATGCCGCCACAGCATATCGCAACGGTAATCGATCTGGTGGCGAAGGGAACGATTACGCGCACTGTAGCTAAGCAGGTCTTTGAAGAGAGCTATCGTAATGGCATTGATCCCGCGCGCATCGTCGCCGACAAAGGACTGACCCAGATCAGCGACACGGATGCGCTGGCGACCCTGGCGCGTGAGATCCTTGCTTCGGATAATGCGGCCAAGGCCGTTGCCGAATATCGCAAGGGCAAAACCAGCGCCATTCAGTTTCTGATTGGCCAAATGATGAAAGCCATTGGCTACGACATAACACGTATGGACATGGTAGATAAGCGCTATGATTAAGTAGAGATAGAAATAGTCCATCAGGTTATAGGATATACATGAGGAGGTACAGAAGATAAAAG
>JAKSDJ010000332.1 GCA_022360155.1 Chloroflexales bacterium
GTCACGCTCTGGCGCATCAGACGGCGTGGCCACTGACTCAGGCGGCGGCGCGCGCCCTTGCGCACCCGCAGTTGCCTGGACGGCTGCGGCAACGTCAGGCGCTCGAACACCAGCACCGCGTCATCAGGCGCCCACTGCATCAGCCTGGCGGCAGTCTGCTGGCAAAACGTTCGGGTGCGGTTGCGCTGCGTGCGGCCAAGCCGTTTCAGCAGGCGGCGCACCGAGTGCGTGCCCTGCTTCTGTGCCTTGCGGGTCGCAAGCACGTGTTGGCGGCGGCGGCGGGTGTTGCGCGTACGGATGTTGCGCACCTTGCAGTCCCTGCCGCTGACCAAGAGGGTGTTGCCATCGGGATCGACCGCAACCAGCGCATTCGTCGCGTTCAGGTCGATGCCGACCGGATGAATACCCTTTGGATCGGGGACGCGCGGGGTCACGACCACGCGACCGAGCAAGCGTCCGTCGCGTTCGCTGACGGTCATGCTGTCGATCTCGACCGCTTCGGCAAGGGTCTGCGTGAAGGCATCTGGCACGGTGTACGCAATCCGCTTGCGCCCCGCCACGGTCCAGATCGACAGCGTACCGTCAGCGCAGAAGCGGGCATCATGCCCGCGCTCACCAATCAGAAACAGTGCCGTGGGACGCTTGAATTGGAACCGGCGCTGTGCGGGCTTCTTGTTCGCCTTGGCGCTGGCATAGGCTCCGGCGACCAGGCGGATGGCCGTATAGGTCAGCTGGTTGCTGATCGTGCCTTTGACCTGTTCGTACACCGCACGGTGCAGCGCCAGCGCCGACACGGCGCGCCGCCGTTGTAGCACGCTTCAGAAATACGCTGTTGAACGCCTTGAAACCCTGCCAGCGTCGCCCGTAGATCAGGGTCGTCGGCAATGCGGATCGTTATCGTGCGCTGTACGTCCATGGGTTCGAGGATATCACTACGTTTCGCTATCCTGCCCAGCGGTCTGTATGCTTTATTATAATCTATCTTAGCGAGGAGAGAAACGATGTGTAAGCAAATGCTGTCGTTCCTGGCGCTGGCAGCGCTCATGATGGTGATCGTCACACAGCCCATTGGGGCGGCGACCAATCCTGGCAAACCAAGTTGGAACTATGCCCAGCACGGCGCGGACTGGGGGCAGCTCCAAGATGCGGATGGGTCATTCCCCTATGCGACTTGTGATACGGGTCAGCAACAATCCCCCATCGATATCAACCAGGTCTCACGGACCGATCTGGGCGAAATCAATGTTGCCTATCAGCCGACGAGCCTGCGTATTATGAACAACAGTCACACCATCCGGGTTGGCTATGAACAGGCTCGTCCAGCCAGTACCATCAGCATTGAGGACACAACCTATACCTTGCAGCAGTTCCACTTCCATGCCCGGAGTGAACATACGCGGGGTGCTGGGAATTATACGCCAGTGGAATTGCACTTGGTCCACAAAAGTGCCGGCGATGAGCTGACCGACGGGCAGCTGGCGGTTATTGGGGTGCAGATTGAGCAGGGCAGTTCTCCCAATCCTACCTTTCAGCCAATCTTAGATAACCTCCCAGTGAACGAGACCGAGGACGCGCAGGGGAATTACGTCTACCTCTCCTATCCCAGTGAAACTGTCAACACGCTCGATCTCCTGCCCACGCCGCGCACAACAAGTGCGGGCGATCATCGACCCTACTACACCTATTCCGGCTCCCTCACCACGCCTGCGTGTGACGAAGGGGTCATGTGGTTTGTGGTGAAAGACTACAACTATATGTCGCAATCGCAAATCACTACCCTCACGGCGGTCGCGGCGATGCAGAAGAATTATCGCTCTACGCAGCCCTTGGGGGATCGTACTGTCAAATTGTATGAAGTGAACTAACCCGCAACGCGGGGGACCGTCGTGGCCGGGGAGCGCTACGACGGTTCCCTGTCTCCCCGCTTCCTGACCCAAACCGCGCGACGCTGTCACCACGGGCAAGCAGTATCTTCCGGCGGCTTGCGCAAGCCATCGAGGGATGGGGCGATTGTATGGGCGCCAGCGAGATTCACCTTTGTGCCGTCCATCCGTTCCGCCTTAACCGCCATTTTGGTCTGTATCTGCGATTGTGCCAAGGAAGTTGATGGGCATCAACGCGCAATCAAGGTATCCATGCATCCAGTGGTTCTTCGGGGTAAAGCTGTCGAAAGAGCCACTTCTCGGGCCAGGAGAACCCTGTGGGAGGGTAATAAAATGCGACCGAAGCGACTTCTGCGCCCGTAAAGAAGGGGCGCAGAAACCAGCCACACCAAGTAAAAGAGATAGATACCAAGCGTCAAGCTAGGCAGAAGCACCGTCACAAAGATAACAATGCCGACCGGTGTCAGACTCTGCACAGGCAACCCAAGCGCGATCAACAGCCAGCCACCGCACACCGCCCCAGGCAACCCTCCGACAGAACATCCCATTATCACAAAGACCATCAAGAGGAGCCACAATACAAACGGGCGTATGTCTGCGAGGAACTTCTTCATGGAGACCTCTGCACATGACGCAGAAATGGCGGCATGAGCCTGTTTGGCAGCATTGCATCTACGGACAGCCCCGCCCCAGCCCATCCGAGTTCCTGGAGTTGCGACGCAACGCGGTGATACTGCTGCACCAGTTCGTTCGCTTGTGCAGCGTCTCCGCTTGTGTGTGCGCCACGCCAGGAAGCGGCGATGGCGGATAATGCTTGTTCTTGTTTCTCTATAGCTGCAGATGTTCGCGTTATGGACGCCATATTCGTCCGCTCCCTTTTTCTCGTAGTGCAGGGATATACCTGCGTAGCTCCCCCGTCTCTTCGGGGATTTTCACCCCGAGAAGACGGGGCCATGTTGCACAATTATAGCACCTTGTGACACTCCGCACGCCTTAAAAGGCGGCGGCTTCTTGGGGCAACCCGCCTGGTGGTGAGCTTATCCCCCAACGGACTTGTCCAGCCCGGTTTCTGATATTCACTGCGGCGCAAATGAAGGCACACAATGGTAATGATAATGTAGTACTATAATGATAATGTAGTACTATATTGTAAGAATCTTGCAGTCGCAGCAGAGAGGTCTTTATGGCGAAAAAGAATGGGGAAGCGCCGCCGGCGCTGGGCGAGCTGGGCCGCGAGCTGGTGATGCGCCGCCTGGACCAGCTCGCGGGCGAGCCGGTCCAGGCGCTGGCCGGCATGCTGGCCAGCGCCTACGGCGCCCTGCTGGCTGATGATGTCGATACCGCCCGCACCGTGCTGGGCGGGGTGCTGGCGCCGGCCCGCGATCTGGAGCGGGCGCTGGTGACGCTTCACCAGGCGCAGCGCGCGGCGCTCACCTGCGCCGAAACGCTGGCGAATGTCGCCCCGCCCGTGATCGGCGCTGACCTGGCCTTCAGCGCCGAAACGCTCGCCGCCTGGCGCCAGGCGCTGGAGGCGAGTGTGGCCGCGCAGATCGAAGTGATCGAACGGCTCCGAATCGTGCAGCAGCTCGCGCTGGCGGCCGCCCCGCCGCCGCTGAGCGTCTAATCCGGATTGCTCATGAGCGCTTCTTTGTGCCGCAGCGTCGCGTTGCTCATCCTGGCGCTGAGCCTCGGGGCCGCCCCACCGGCAGTTTCCGCCCACGCCGCTCCAGCCGTACCGGTCTCGTGGAACGCGCTGGCCGCGGCTCCCCATACGCTCACCGTCACCGTCGCCCAGCCGGCGGTGATCAACCTCACCGCCGCCGCGCTGACCGCCGCTGGCTGGGCGCTGCCCCAGGTCAACCCCCAGACCGTGCAAGTGTGGCGCAACGGGGTTGAGATCCCCGCCAATGTCACCACTGACGGCCATGGCCGCCTGGCCGCCGTGCGCTTTCGCGCCGCCGGCAATGAGTCGATCTTCAGCCGCGCGGCGGTCTACTGGCTGACCTATGGCCGCGGCCAGGGGCGGCGGCTGCCGGCTCCGCCCGCCGGCAGCATTGCGCTGCGCTGGGAGGTCGATCAGACCTATGACCCGCTGGCGACCTCGCTGCGCGGCGATAGCTGGTTCGCCTTCGCGCTGCGACCGGATACGGAGGCGCGAACCATCGACGTGACCCTGCCCGCCCCGCTGGCCGCTGGCGGCGTCCTGCAGGTCAGCGTCGCCCCGACGCTGCGCCGGAGCGGTCACGCGCTGGAGCTGCGCCACGACGGCCACCGCATCGGCATGGCCCAATGGGATGATGATGCGGCGGCGGCGCCGCGGGTGCTGCATGTGACGCTGGAGCGGCCCCTCCCGGCCGGCCCGGTGTCGCTGGCGGTCGCCCTGGTCAGTAGCGGCGCCGACCGGGTGCTGCTCGACGCCCTCACCTTCCCTGGCCTGCAACAGCCCCTGCCAACGCTTGCCCCGGCCCCGGCCCCGGTCGCCCCCCGGGATCTGCGCGCTGGCCCTGGTGCGGGCCTAGCAGGGGCAAGCTATCTCATGATCACCCACCGCAGCCTTCAACCGGCGCTGGCGCCCCTGGCGGCCGTGAAGCAGGCCCGCGGCGATACCGTCGGCATCGTTGATGTGCAATGGGCCTACGATGCCTTCAGCTACGGCGAGCGCGACCCTGCGGCAATCCGCACCCTGATCGCCGTGGCCGTGGCGCAATGGACGCCGCCGCCGCGGGCCGTGCTGCTCGTCGGCGCCGGCACCGTGCGGATGCGCGGCGTCGCTCACCGCCCGCCCGGGCGTGGGCGGGCGGTGAGCGACGCGCCGGTGGCCGACCCCCTTATCCCGCCCTTCCTCGTGCGCGGGATCGACCCGTCGGGTGAAATTGCCTGTGATACCTGCTATA
>JAKSDJ010000340.1 GCA_022360155.1 Chloroflexales bacterium
CACGTCGTAAAGGCCTCTTGCGAGCCGGTATCATCGTACGTGATGTCTGCAGCGCCTGTGACCTCCGTGAACGTGAGACCGCACACGTCCTCCCACAATTGGATAGCCTGCCGGGCGAACTCCTGATCTTCGGCTTGAAGGGGCTGGCAGCCTATTACGACCACGCCTACGTGCTCGACCACCGTGATCCTAACTTGCTGACCTTCTTGCAGGAAGGACTTGTTGCTTGCACCGACGATAGCGCAACAGTCGACGAGTTGATCGCGCTGGTCATGCGCTGCGGGCAGCACGGGGTGCAGGTCATGGCGTTGCTCGATGAAGCCAATACCAGCCGTTTTGGTCACCCTGAACCAAGCACCGTGAATCTAGGCGTTGATCCCAATGCGCCTGGCATTCTGGTCAGCGGTCACGACTTGCTCGATCTCTATGAGCTGCTGGAACAGACCGCCGGTACCGGAATCAAGATGTACACTCACGGTGAGATGCTGCCGGCGCACGCCTACCCCGTCTTCAAACAATTTCCCCATCTGGCGGGCAATTATGGCGGCGCCTGGTGGGAGCAGCAGCATCACTTCGAACAGTTCAATGGGCCGATCCTGGTCACCACGAACTGCATCCAGAAACCGCGTGCATCGTATGCCAAGCGGCTGTTCACAACCGGAATGGTCGGATGGGAGGGTATTCCGCATATTGACGATCGCCAAGCGGGGCAGCAGAAAGACTTCAGTGCGCTGATCGCCTGCGCCCAAAACTGCGCACCGCCAACTGAACTGGAAACCGGACAACTGCAGGTCGGCTTTGCGCATAATACGGTTCTGAGTGTCGCCGATCAGGTTTTGGCCGCCATCCACAGCGGTGCGATCAAGCGCTTCGTGGTGATGGCGGGCTGCGACGGGCGGCATAAGGAGCGCAGCTATTACACCGACGTGGCGCTCAGCCTGCCCGAGGATACGATCATTCTGACTGCGGGTTGCGCCAAGTACCGCTATAATAAGCTGAACCTGGGGACAATTGGCGGTCTGCCGCGAGTGCTGGACGCCGGACAGTGTAACGACTCGTATTCGCTGGTGGTCGTAGCGCAGAAGCTAGCCGAGGCGGTTGGCGCGGACAGCATCAACGATCTGCCAATCTCGTATGATATTGCCTGGTATGAACAGAAGGCTGTGCTGGTTTTGCTGGCGCTGCTCTCCCTGGGGGTCAAGGGTATCCGGCTGGGACCAACGCTGCCGGCCTTTCTCTCGCCCAATATAAAGGATTTTTTGGTTCAGACCTTCGATCTCAAGCCGATTGCGGATGTCGAAACCGATGTGATGGCGATAATGTCCGGCGCCTGACGCAACACGAACATCCAAGAAAGGCTGGTGATGAGCGCAACGAGCATATCTGCGGGGGCGCGTGAACATCCCTTTGTGCGCGCCCCCAATGCAACATTGATCGGCCTGGCCCTGCCGGTGCTCTTCGCGCTCATCGCTGAGCCGCTGACGGGCTTGGTCGATACGGCTTTTGTCGCCAGCCTCGGCACAGTGCCGCTCGCTGCGCTTGGGGTTGGCGCTACGGCGCTCTCTGGTCTGTTCTGGGCGTTCAATTTCCTCGAGATTGGTTCCCAAACCGAGGTCGCCAACCGTTTTGGACGCGGCGACAAGTCCGGCGCGGCACGGATCGCTGCGCTTGCCTTCGCGCTCAGCCTGGCGATTGGCGTGCTGCTTACGGCAGTAATCAGCGCTTTGGTCGAGCCAATCGCCGCCGCGCTGGGCGCTGAAGGTGAATTGCACACCGCCGCTACAGCCTATATCCGCATACGCGCTTTCGGCGCGCCAGCGGTGCTGCTGCTGATTGCTGCACTTGGCGTATTGCGCGGTCTGCAAGAGATGCGCACCTCGCTCTGGATCGCTCTTGGCATCAACGTGCTGAATATCGGTCTCGATGCCGTGCTGATCTTCGGGGCGGGGCCGCTGCCCGCGCTGGGCGTCAGCGGCGCGGCGTTGGCCAGTGTAATCGCCCAATGGCTTGGCGCGATCTGGGCGGTGTTTGTTGTTGTGCGACATATTGGCTTGGCCCGGCGTATCGATCTCGCTGAAGTTCGCACCCTGCTGCGTATCGGCGGCGATCTTTTCGTGCGCACTGGTTTGCTGACCCTGTTTATGATTCTGACCACGCGCACCGCGACCCAGATCGGCGCTGAAGCAGGGGCGGCGCACCAGGTGTTGCGCCAGCTCTGGGTGCTCAGCGCGCTCTTCCTCGACGCCTTCGCCGTGACCGGGCAGAGCTTGGTAGGCTACTTTGCGGGAGCAGGCTGGCATTCACAGGCGCGGCGAGTGGCGCGCTATGTCTGTCTCTGGAGCTTGGTGACCGGCGTGATACTGGCGGGGGCGATGCTGATAAGCCAGCCCGCCATCGAAGCCGGGTTAGTGCCGCTCGAAGCGCGCGCCGTCTTTGGTGCGGCATGGCTGGTGGCTGTGGCGCTGCAGCCGTTCAACGCACTGACTTTTGCCACGGACGGCATCCACTGGGGAACGGGCGACTTTGGATTCCTGCGCAATGCGATGATCGTTGCTACGGCAACGAGCGTCACATTGATCTGGCTGATCGACCCGGCAGCCCCTGCCGCTCTGACCCTGGTTTGGGTTGTGACTGGCCTGTGGAATGTCGTGCGAGCGGTCTTCGGCGTGGCCCGCGTCTGGCCCGGAAGCGAACGAGCGCCGCTGGGGCGGGCCTGGGGCGGCGCTGTGGAATGAGGCGTCATGGTCATACAGCTTGCGGCGAATTAGAAAATGTAGTGACGGTCTTGCCGCCACCACTCGCCGCCTTGTTCGTTCGGCGCTGCCCCTCACCCTACGCGACTGGTCTTATCGTAAGATGAAGGGAACATAGAGCATGTTCTGCACAGGCGCTGGCGGAGCATTTCTGACCGGCAGCTCGACGGAGAACTCCGACGTGTCATTGGTCGACAGGTTCGTGGCGGTTGCGACAATCACGTGGCCGTTCGGAATGGCAATCAAAGTGGCGAGTTGGAATGCCGCATCGCCATTGTTGTCAGTCCTAATCTCAACGGCGCCAAGCA
>JAKSDJ010000289.1 GCA_022360155.1 Chloroflexales bacterium
CCTGCGGACGGGCTGGTATTCGATCGGCTTGGAAATGGTGGGTTATTTCGACCAGCGCCGGCCCGCTGGCGCCGTCTGGGACTACGCAAAGGCCGTGATGGGCGGGCTCTCGCGCCGCCTGCATATCCCGCCGCGCCAACTCATTTCGTTTCATCGCGACTACACCAATCAGAAGAGCTGCCCAGGCTGGGCTGTGACCAAAGAGTGGGTCTGGGGCGAAGTCGACGCGTGGCTCAACAACAGCCCGCCTCCCACTCCGCCACCGCCCGGCGACATTGGTATCCCGACGCCCAGCGACGAGCAACTCCTGGAGACGTTACTGAACGAAAGCTACGCCCAGCGCACCGCAGGGCAGGGCTACAATAGCGACTGGGCCTTTCACCAGTTTGCCGTGCAGAACAGGCTGGGCATGCCAATGGCGAAGAGTGAGCGCCTCACCGTTGCTGGGAAGAACTATAACTATCAACCGTTTGCCCGCGATACGGTGTTTTGCGAAATACCGAACTGGGGCGATGTCCAACTTCTCTCTGAACTGCTGGCCGGCAGCATTCCGCCGGCTGGTCTGGGGCGAGCGCTCCTCGATATCACCTTTCAAACGGGCGGCGCGACCTTCCGCCCCGAATGGGCTTTTCACCAGTTTGCCATGAGTGCAAAACTCGGCCCGCCGCTCGGCGAGAGCGCGCTGATCCGCGTGAACGGCGTGGAATATAGCTATCAGGTATTCGCGCTAGATACGCTCTACAATCAAGTCCCGAATTGGTCCGATGTCAAGCAGCTTAGTCGCCTAGCTAACACACGAGATGCATCATCGATCAGGCTGCGCGACGCCTTGCTTGCAGAGTCCTACAAGCGCGTCGGTACGACATACCATCCCGAATGGGCTTTTCACCAGCTTGCCCGCTCGTTCAACATCGGCGTCGCCCTGTCCCGTTCATACAAGGTCAAGCTCGAAGGAACAACCTATGCAATCCAGGTCTATGCCTGGGATACGCTGTACAACATTGTGCCGAATTGGAGCGACGTACGCCGCTTGAGCGCGTTGGGCCAAGCGGCCCTGGTCGCCTCCTTCAATATCCAGGCGTTGGCGGCGGCGTCAGCCGATCTGCAAGATGTACAAGCCCGGGCAGCGACAGCGGAAGCCAATTGGGAAGCGCCGGCGATAACAGCAGACGCCAACTGGGAACCGCCGTCAGCGCCCGATCACACTATTGTTCAGTACAGCCCGTCAGCGTCGGCTACAAGTGATCGGGAGGGAGCAGAGATTGAGATGGTGGTCTTGCACGGCCTGGCCGGCGCAGCAGCGACGCGGCTGGCCCAAATGACCGCTATTGGCGCACGCTTTACGACCCACTACTACATCGCGAATGATGGCGCTATCTACCAACTTGCGCCTGAACAGCGCACCGCCTGGCACGCTGGTATAGCAACCATCGATGGGTTGTGGCTCAACCTGAATCGTAGCAGCATTGGCATCGCCCTGGAACGCCCCCATGATTGGCCGGGTGTCGTCGCAGAAACCAGTGATGCCCAGTTAGCGGCTCTGCGCTGGCTGCTGCGCCAGTTGACAAGTCGCTATCGATTGAAACGCGATTCGATTATTCTCTGGGGCCATCTGGCTGCGAGTCCTGATCCGAGCAACGACAGTTTGCCCTTCGAAGTATTATATGATATTCTTGGGTGAACCCTTTTTGTGCAACTCAAGCACACCTCGATGCGCGCCTGGGTTGCCTTGGTATGCAGCAATCCTCCTACAGAGTCGCTGCCGCCCCATGTCGTGTGTCGCTCACAAAGCCATGTTGCGTTCCCGATGCTGGTATGTTCCAGAGCATGGCCCGTTACGCTGTCTCCAGTGTGACAATTGATGGGACAGTACCAAAATGGGCTCAATGGGTACTAATGATATAGAGCAAGTGATTGCACGCTAGCATCACTTATGGGATGACGGGCTCCATTGCAGCGCAAGTTTAGGCGGAGCTAAGGATCATCATTATTTGTCTTATGAGGAAAATGCTGTGAACAGACGACAACCCTATCCACCGATACTACCACACTCCAGCAAACCAGGCGAATTATTACCACCGATGGTCCGTACGCGAACTGATTGGGTCACGGTGCTGGTCAATGGATCGTGGCACGAGTGCTATCAGCACTGGATCGCTCAATCTCCCCATGGCGTCAATCTCAACACAACGTTTATCAACCAGATGGTCAAGATGTTTACCCCGGCTGCGGTTGGCCTGGCAACAACTGCCCTACGCCAACACCTTGATACATATCGGACGTTTTACGCCTCCGCCCAAGTAACGCTCTTTGCCGAGCCGCTCTTGGATCTCGCCGAGGAGACGGTCTGCGTCTTCGGGCTGCTCAGCCCGATTCAACGCGCATTGGGGTCCATCGATTCCTCTGCTCCGCCGTTTCTAGAGCAAGTCAATACGCTGGCGTGCCAGGTTGACCAATGCCGCGAAGGCGATGAGCCGTTTCCGACGAGCATCTATGCGCCGGGGGACGGCTTTTTTTCAGCGGTGGATGGGACGACCGGCATCAGCAACTCGACGTTGCGTCAGGTCGAAACATACCCAGAGCGCTTCGCGCTTGTCGACATCCAGGTGACAACGCTCTATGGCCCGGTCATGCGGATTCGTAAGGACGGCACGGATATGACCCTAGTGGCATGACCAGACGCTGCTGCCAGCCTTGGCCGTTCGACCACAGCTAGAAAACGTGATAGAACAAACGGGCGCAGATCAAAATAGATCTGCGCCCGTTTATGTCTCAGAGCAAAGAGCTACCCTTCCATCGCCTCAAGCTGCTGCCGCTCGGCTTTTTTCAGCCCCTTGACCACCAAGGTATACGAAGCGTCGATCATTGACAGGATCTCGGCAGGCGGGATACTGCCATCAAGAGTAATCGTATTCCAGTGCTGCTTGTTCATATAATAGCCCGGCTGCACCGCCGGATACTGGTCGCGCAGGAACAGCGCATGCTCCGGCTCGCACTTCAGCGTGATTCGCAACGGCGTGGCCTGAAACGCAACTAGCGCATACATTTTCCCCATCACCTTGAAGACCAATGCGTCAGGGCCAAAAGGCATTTCTTCAGTGCTTCCCTTCTTCTGGGCCAGATAAGTCCGTAATGCCGCGAATTCCATGCGACGCCTCCCCTCCCAAACTTGGAACATGGCGCAGCTTGTCCGGATTCATGACGATATAGAGATTCCGGAGCCGATCGGCTGTGAAATCGAACACCACCACACTCGATGACGTGTTGCCAGTATACAGCACAATGCCGGTTTGTCCGTTGATGCTGGTCGCTTGGAAGCTATGCTCGGGTTGCGTTTTGCGCAAAATCCCAAGCAGGAAACGCGCGACGTTCTGGGCGCCGAAAATCGGATGCAGCGCCGCCTGCACCCCGCCGCCGCCATCCGAGTGCAGGACGATGTCCTCGGCGAGGAGGTTTACCAGTCTAGCCATGTCGCCACCGCTACAGGTTTTGACAAATTGCGCTAGGAGCCGTTGTTGTTGCTGTATATTCGGTTGCGCCCGCGCTCGCTCCGTGGCCAGCGACTCGCGGGCGCGGCGGGCGATTTGCCGGCAGTTCGCCTCACTCCGCTCCACAATCGCTGCGATATCGACATAATCGTAGTCGAACACATCGCGCAAAAGAAAAACCGTGCGCGTGCCGGGGTTTAGTTTTTCGAGCAAAATCAAGAATGCCATCAGCCAGGCGTACGCCGCGCGCCGCCGTGTCGTATTCGACTGAAGCAACGCGGCTGCTGCTGTGCAACGTAACTCCAGCCGATCGAACCTGCGCCAGCAGTGTATCGACAATCGTCTGCCAGCCGCCATCCAAGTAGAGGACATTGCTCAACAGAGCCATCTGGAGCATTTCGAGCGCGGCGCCGGCGCTCTGCAGGGTAGGCGCATTGGTGTAGGTCGAAAGGCGAATGAACGTTTGGATAAACTGCCGCACCATCGGATCGCGGATCGTCTGGTCGAGCCAGTTTTGGACCGATACAGCCTGGAGCGACGGCGGCACGCCTCGCCCCAGGCGAAGCATAAAGCTCAGTAACTCGCCACGCGCCTGCCGCGAGAACAACTCGCTACGCAAGATCGCAAGTGGATGGCTCGGCAGCAGCGCCAACCGCCCCTGATACAGGACATACCCGCTAGATCGCAGTATACGCCCCGCCAGAGGCCCGCCAAGCTAGCCCCCGGCCCGCCGCGATAGAGAGCATGCGGCCCTAAATTGAAGGCAAAGCCGTTTTCGTACTGCGTGCGCGCTCGCCCTCCCGTCTGGCTCGCCTGCTCGACGAGCGTCACCGAGCGGCCCGCACGCACCAGATAGGCGGCTTGCCGCCAGTCCACTCAAGCCAGCCCCGACAACAATCACATTGGCTGCTTCGCTTCGATTCGTCATGGTAGACCTCTTCCCTGATATTCAGACTTACCGGTTCATGCAGGAGACGAGAGAGCGGCGCGATTTGTGACAAAACGCGAAACGTCTGGCAGTTTTTGGCAGTCTTTGGCATAGACATGGCAGCGGGCGAGGCGTTAGCGTAGGAGGTGCAATTGTGTGCTACACTGCGGGCGGATCATCTAGATTGTGACGGGGCCGTTTTGTTCCTATTCGATATATTCACATTTGGCCTAGCCTGGTGGATGGGGCTCTATTTGTTGAGCCGTGATTGGTCGAAGGTCTTGCTGCGCCGGGCGGGGTTTGGCCTGCTCTGCTATGCCTTCGCCCTCGCTGCCGATCTGTTGAGCCGCTTCGTGGTGGACGATGCTGCGGCTGGCTGGTTTACGCAATTGCGCCAGACGCTCATTTTTCTGCCGGCGCTCTTCTGGTCTGGTGCATTGTTTCAACTGTTACCCGCCAATAATGGCTTGCACCAGCGTTTGGAGCGCGCTTGGCGCTGGGGATTGGCGCCCTTGGTTCTGGCCGGTCTCTTGCTCAACGCGGGTATCGGTTTATTCGCAGGCGATTCTGGGGGAGCAGTGCGCGGCGGCTTTGTTGGGCTGGGCTTGCTGGTCTTTCTGCCGTTGGTGCTAGGCTTTGTTCTGATCTGGCGTCATACCCTGACGACCCGGCCTGGGAACGCGATTGGCTTGCTCCTGGCTGCCACGATTTTCTTTGGGTTGGGTGTTGCGCTACTGCTCTTTCCCCTTAACCTATTACCCCAGAGCTGGGTCATTCTGGCGATTGGCGGCGATCTGTTGTTGCTGGGCGTGGCGATTGCGATGCTCGACGCCTTCGACGAAGGCGAGGCATTGCGCGCCGCGATGCTGCGGTCCTTCGACGCCGCTCTGATCATTGCGCTGCTCTTCGGCGGGATGGTCGGTCTGACGATGTTCTTCAGCACCGGAGTCACACCGGCGATGCTGGCGCTGTTGCTGGCGACAGTCGTCGCTTCAATCGCTATGCAAACCCTGGCCGGACCGCTTGAGTCAGTTCTCGACCGCGTAGCCTTCGCCAATTTGCCGCAGCTACGACGCGCCCGCGCCGATCTCCGCGCCGCCGCCGAGGCTCTGCCCCGAGTCAACGTCAACCTGGAACTCGCCGGCCTCGATGAAGCTGAGTTCGCTCGACTGACCCGCCGCGCGCTCAGCTATTATGGCGACCTATCGCGCCTGGCATCCAGCCCGCTGACGCGCCTGCCCCTGATCGATGAGCGCCTCAGTGCTCGATCCGCTCCCGACGACCCGATCGAACGGGCGACCGAACTGAAGTTCCTATTGGCCGAGAGCATTGCCCGGCTCAAACCACGCACCCAGGGCGATTTCGGCGCCTCTGACGAGTGGCGCTACTACAACGCGCTGTACTTTCCCTATGTGAATGGCCTCAAACCGTATAGCCAACGCGCCAATCATAGCGGCCTCGACCCGGCATCTTCGCAAGCGTTAGCCTGGTTCCGCAGCGCCATACCCGAACGTACGCTGTACAACTGGCAAAACACAGCGGCCAAGCTAGTAGCGCAAGACTTACGCAGCCGGATGGAAGGTTAGGCACGTTGGTTAGATTGACAACTCTGTAGGCGCGGCTTGTAGCCGCGCTGGCGTTCTCCTGCAGAGAGCGACGTAATATGCGGCTTGCAGCCGCGCTGAGGGTCTTGTGCGGAAAGTAACGTATGGTTTGCAACCGCATCGCCAATGGGCAAGCAGCGATGAACGATGTTTTAGCCGATTGGAACCTTGGAGGGTTAGCCGATTAGCACGTTTAAACCTGCCAACCTGCTAACATTCTAACCTGCTCACTTTTGTAGGCGCCTAGCACGTGCAAATAATAACTGTGCTTGTTCATACCAACGAAGGCGTTGGCGACGATCATAGAACAACTATGCACCGTGTTATAATCAAAGAGATCATTGTTTCTGCTGGTCAATCGTATAGCATAGATATAGGAGAAAACCATGACCAACAGTTTTGGCGCTCGCTCGAGCTTACGGGTAGGCAGCCATGAGTATGAAATTTTTGGTCTTGCAGCTTTAGAAAAGTATGGCGTCAATCTCAGTCGTCTCCCCTTCTCGCTACGTATTCTGCTTGAGAGTCTGCTGCGCACCGAAAACGGACACAGCGTCACTGCAGACGATATTATGGCTTTATCGAATTGGCAACCCAAGGCTGTCCCTGACCGCGAGGTGGCTTTTACCCCCGCCCGGGTCATTTTGCAGGATTTTACCGGCGTACCGGCAATCGTCGACTTGGCGGCAATGCGTGATGCAATGGCTGCTCTGGGCGGCGATCCTGCACTGATCAATCCGCTCCAGCCCGCCGAGTTGGTGATCGACCACTCCGTCCAGGTCGACACCTTTGGCTCGGCAGCCGCGCTGTTCATCAACACCGAGAAAGAGTTCGAGCGCAACCGCGAGCGCTACGCTTTCCTGCGCTGGGGCCAGCGCGCCTTCCAGAACTTCAAGGTGGTTCCCCCTGGCAATGGCATCGTTCACCAGGTTAACCTAGAGTACTTGGCCCGCGTGGTCTTCACCTCTGATGAGAATCCGCGCGCGATCGGCAACCCGCAGGCCTATCCAGATACGCTGGTCGGCACCGACTCGCATACCACGATGATCAACGGTCTGGGCGTGTTGGGCTGGGGCGTGGGCGGGATTGAGGCCGAGGCGGCAATGCTTGGCCAGCCGGTCGCGATGCTCATACCTCAAGTGGTTGGCTTCAAGCTAATTGGCAGCCTGGCCGAGGGCGCAACCGCCACCGATCTGGTGCTGACCGTCACTCAGATGCTGCGCAAGAAAGGCGTGGTTGGCAAATTCGTCGAGTTCTATGGCCCTGGCCTGGCGCAACTGTCGCTGGCCGACCGGGCGACTATCGCCAACATGGCGCCCGAATACGGCGCAACCTGTGGTATCTTCCCTGTAGATGCCGAAACCCTGCGCTACCTCCGCTTCAGCGGGCG
>JAKSDJ010000356.1 GCA_022360155.1 Chloroflexales bacterium
ACGGTTGGGACAAGTTTAATGCTTTGTATGTCAGCGGGCGCGGGCGCGCTCCTGGCTCAGCCGACTATATGGGCGTTTATGGTAAGTCGTTGAGCGAACTAGCGGATGAGTGGCGTGCGACACTGCAGTGAAAGCCATCACAGGGCTTCGTGTTCCCCAATGAGCGTGTGGTTTGTTACAGGTAACAACCAAACTATCGGAAAACTGTTTGCTTTTGTAGTCAGCAATGTTGTGCAGTGCCGAATAACGTAAAGTTGTTAAATGCTTAGGTTATGTAGAGCCTCACCCTGTCGATCGATATTGATATGACCCTGGTTAGCTTTACTCCTTGAATCCCAATCCTCACACCTATGATATAATTTTCTTATGAGGCTAGACATCGTTGTCCGGTCACTTGTATCGCACCCTAGTTGTTGCGAAAAATCAGGGTATTATTATGCCACGTTCGCTTGCGCTTATTGGTTTCGAGCCGTTTGCCGGCAGAAGCCTCAATGCTTCCGCTGAGGTCATACGTCTGTTTGAGCACACAGTTATTCCTGGGCTCGTTCTACACCGACTCGTGCTGCCGGTGGATCGTATGGCAGGTCCGCCGCATCTGATCAATACACTAAAGACTCTCCAACCTGATTGGTGTGTGATTCTTGGTGAAGCAAAAGGCCGTGCCGCATTCTCGATCGAGCGGGTTGCAGTCAACCTGTCTGATTTTGGGATTCCTGACAACGGAGGCCATCAGCCGCGTGATGAGGAGGTTGTCAACGCTGGACCGGCGGCCTATTTCGTCTCCTTGCCCGTTCGTACCCTGGTTAGTGCAATTCAAACAACTGGGCTGCCAGTTAAGCTCTCGTTATCGGCGGGGAGTTTCCTGTGCAATTATATGCTTTATTTGGTTCTACATATTTGTGCTAGCGAGGGATTGGCAACGAACTGTGGTCTTATTCACTTGCCAGTGTTTCCGGCACAAGTGACGCCTGATCAAAAGAATGTGCCAACGTTAGAGTTGGATCAATTGTATCAGGGTGTGCGCGCCATATGCGAGGCGCTGGCGCAGGTTAGCCTTTCGCAGCCCAGCCCAAACCGTGTTGCCAGCTAATCGGCTGCGCTGCGAATGCGCGCTTTCCGGCGCACCATCACTGCTCGAAAAGGTAAGGCTTTTTATGATAACATCTTCGCTTGATTCCTTTTTTCAGCAAGTTCAATTGTGCTGCAGAACGAGCAATGAGGGCAGATCACGGTAGATGATCCGCCCTCGATTACAGTTCCCCGTTATCTCAATGCACATTTACAATGAGTCCCGCCAACTCAGCATCCGGGCGACTGCTTCGAAATCCCATGGCTCGCCCATGCCTAGAATGATATGTTTGGCGCCAGCAGCAACAAACGCATCGAGGTTTGCGAGGTCTTTGGCAGAGATTGCGATCGAGCGTTCGATTTCTGCTGGGTCGCGACCAAGTTCATAGCACCAGTTATCGAGAATTGCGTTTTTGTGCTTGAAATTCTCGGCAGGGCTGAACCCGTTCCAAATATTGGCATATTGTGCGGTTAGTTTAAGCGTGACCTTTTCGCCGCCGCCGCCAATGCAGATAGGGATGGGATTTCGCACAGGCAAAGGAACTTCGGTCCGCCAACGATCAAGGATGATTGGCAGCGCGCTGCGGAGCGCGCGCAGTCGGTCAGGAGCTGTGCCAAAATCATAGCCGTATTCACGATAGTCCCGCTCGAACCATCCTGCGCCTAGGCCCAGGATCAACCGTCCGCCGCTGATATGATCAACTGTTTTCGCCATATGTGCCAGGAGCGAGGGGTTGCGATAGCTATTACATGTTACCAAACAGCCAATTTCAGCTCGGCTGGTCAGCGTTGCCATTGCCGTCAACAATGCCCAGGCCTCAAAATGAGCGCCTTGCGGATCGCCGTACAAGGGAAAGAAGTGATCCCAATTCCAGATTGTATCAACGCCCATTTCCTCGATCTTACACACTGCGTCTGCGAAAGACGCATAGGTGGTGTGCTGTGGATGTAGTTGCACTCCCAGGCGAATCATGCCATCTCCCTATGCTATACCCGGTTACAAACGACTTTGATTCTGCAAAACCCTATGTGCATGGGCCTAGAACGTGGTTGTTCTGAGCGGCGACATAGGCAACGCTATAGACATGCGCCTTCGCTAGGATTGGGAAGGCAAGAGACTACACGTTTTCGCAACGAACCGTGGATTGTATCTCTATTCGATAGTATTCTACCACAACATTGGCGCATGATCGGGGCAATTGGCCTATAGAACATCGCTCCAAATCATGCGCTCATGCGGTACACTATGAATAGCAATATATCTAAAGTGAATGAACAATAGTGTATGAAGGTACGAATCTGGGGAACCCGTGGCTCTTACCCCGTGGCTGCTGCCGAGATGCTACGCTATGGCGGTAACACATCTTGCGTCGAAGTTAGGATTGGCGATACGCATATTATACTCGATGCCGGCACTGGCTTGCGCCCGCTAGGATATGCGATTGCCAAAGAAGGTTCGGACCCACGTCATTTTCATCTACTCATTACCCATACGCATTGGGATCACATCCTTGGTTTTCCTTTCTTTGCCCCGATTTATCATCCCGAGACACACTTGTCGATCTACGGTCTTCAACGCACACAGTCGAGCCTGCATACTATCATTAAAAATGCTGTGAGCGATCCGCTTCTGCCAATCAGCCTCGAAAGACTCAGCGCAGATCTCACCTTCCATGACATTAATCACAATGTCTGCCTTGATCTTTCGCAGGATGTGCGTGTTATAACGGCTCAGGTGAATCATCCATACCGCGCTTTAGGCTATAGAGTCGAAAGCGTATCAGGCGTTCTGGTCTATATTCCTGATACTGGCCCGTTTCACACGGTTCTCTTCGGCGATGAGCGAGTCGCCTGGAATGGACACGCGCCTAAACTAAGCCTCACTGAGATGCATACCCTTTCCGCTATGCGCGAGTCGATTATTCGCCTCGCAGCACACGCCGATTGGTTAATTTACGATACCCAATTTACCATTGAGCAGTATAACCGTTTTCCGCATTGGGGTCACAGTACGCCCGAACAGGCAATGGAGATTGCCATCGAGGCGCAAGTGCGCGAACTCTTGCTGTTTCACCACGACCCGCATCGAGCCGACAGCGAACTCGATGTGATTGGGGCGGAACAGCAGGCGCGCGCCCCCGCCAATCTGCGTGTGCGCGTAGCATACGAAGGAATGGTGTTGAGCAGAGAGAACATACAATGAAGTTGCGATTTAACGGTGTGCGCGGTTTTGTGCCGACCCCCGGGGTCGAATATTTACGCTATGGCGGGAACACACCCTGCACCGCCGTCTGGGGCGCCAATGACGAGCTGGTGATACTCGATGCGGGAACCGGCTTCTGCTTATTTGCCGACACGCTGCTGTCTGGATCATTTGGGCGTGGTCAGGGGGAGATGGTACTGTTGATAAGCAGCACACACTGGGATCATATCCTTGGGCTGCCGTTTCCAGCCGTGGTTCACCTCCCCGGCAACCGCTTGACCGTCTATGGCCCCAGCAGTACACGCGGTTCGCTAGAGATGGTCTATAATGGCATGCTTTCACCGGCATACTCGCCGGTTTATGGATTAGCGAATATCGGCGCAACCCATACGTTTCGTGAAATCAGCCCAGAGCCTTTTACGGTGGGCAATTTGGCCATTCATGCTTTGCCGGTTACAATCAATGGAGCCAGTGCAGCGATCTGGGCCTATCGGATTGAGGAAGAAGCGCGCAGCCTGGTCTATATGACGCATGTGCGCTCCGCTGACGAGACGATCTTTCAGCAGGCAGTAGCGTTTACCCGCAATGCTGACTTGCTTATTCATAGCGCGCCTTACACCCTTGCTGAAGATGTACAGGATTATGGGCACAGCCGAGTGGAAGACGCGCTTGAATTGGCAGTGCAGGCCAGCGTGCATCAACTGATACTCTTTCATCACGCGCCAAACCGCACCGATGACCAGCTTGATGCGTTGCTCAACCATTATCGTGACGATTTGGCGCAGCGAGGAACTTCGCTGCGCCTCAGCGCCGCATGTGAAGGGGTTGTCTTAGAAGTGTGAGGCGCTTAGATCAAAATGTTTCATAACGTATGGCGATCAGGCTTAGTTGTTAGTGATAGTGAAAGGTTTTAATCATGAACCTTTCACGTTTCAATTTCTCGCCCTTTCCACCTTCCCATAGCGCACTCGTAAACGCCACCCCCAAGCAATCAACCATTGCCCCAGTGTTGATCCAACATTCGGCTTCTAAACGATGGCGGGCTTGCTTGTTGCTCGCGTGCCGGCTTGAGGCGCAGCGATTCTGCTGCTTCACGCCGCAATGTGTTATAGCGCTCCTGCGCTATTTGCAGATCACGGTCCCACATAGCGTTTCTCCTTCTCCTCACGCTGCATCGCGGAACGCTGCTTGTGAGTCGGTAACAACACGTATCAGTACATTCAATTCATCGATGGTTCTCTTCACTCGATCAATCCAGCAGAAGCACCCAGGCCGGTTGGGGAGGAAAGAGCGCTTCGAGCAGCGGATAAACCTCATCGTTGGCCCAGACGTCGGGGAAGGCGTGGCGTAGTTCCGCCAGACCACGATGGCCAAAGAGCAATTGTAGGAAGACCAGCGGCGGGAAGCCAGCCTGCCCTCTTGGCCCCCAATTATGGTCAACCTGCCAGTCTTCGATCGTCATCAACTTTCCTGCTGCGAAGACCATCCGCAACCCGCCGCGGTAGAAATCGAGGCGGACTTCGCCGCTATGCCCAGCCAACGGAGAGCTTGCCAAGCGTTGCTCGAGAGCTGGGGTGATATGGCGCATAAATGCAGGCAGGTCGGGAACGCGCACATACCAAGCATAGGGCGGGCGGCGCTGATGCGTTAATTTCTCGCCCAGAACCGCGTAGACCGGATGGTCGCGTCCCAGCACGAAGTGAATGCGGCTGGCGGGAGGAGTCTTAGGATCGGGGGCTGGGATGTTGGGCGCCTGATGTTGGAGCGCACGCAGCACGCTGGGCAAGACTGCCGCCAGTGAAACGCTTGGTGCGACAGCCAGCCCAAAGACAAGGACAACGTCGTCCCAACGGCGGCGCCCAACGAGCGCATAGCCCTGTATGTGCCTAGAACTGTCAAGGATAAGCTGGATGTGCCAGTTCTCGAACGAGTTGCAACCCTGGCCGTCAATCAACCAGCGCCAGGCAGGCTCATCGTATTGGGCCGAGATTACCGCCCTGGCCCGATCATGCTCGTAAAGCGCCATGATCCGCGGCAGATCGTCAAGCGTCGCGTTGCGCAAGCTATAAGGCTCTGCCTCGCCGTCCTTGAGTTGGGGAATCGCCGCAAAATAGGTGCTACGGCTTCCATCTAGATCCAAGGCGTATTCATAGCCGAACTGGCGGTAGTAGTAGGGGATGCCGGTGATGCCCTGCACCAGATGACCGGATGCAGCGCTACGGGCATGGATCAGCTCAAAGACCGCGCGGACCAAGCCGCGGTTGCGATACTCGGGATGGGTAGCGACCACTTCCGGGCGGCCAACGGCAAAAGGGATGCCGGCATATGCCCATGTCTGTTTGAGCAGACAGGTTGCAGTGACGATCTGTTCGCGATCAGTATCTTCGACGAGCGCAAAATCGTCAGGCCCAATCAGCGGATGACGCCCGCTCATCAGATCGCTGATCCAATGGGGCAGGACTTGATTCGGAGGATCGTCTGCTTTATTACGGAAAACGTAACTGTAAAGCTGGTTCAGTCGATCGAGATCGGCAGCGGTCGACCAGCGCAACACCAACCCGCCGCCAAGATCACGGCGATAATTCTGGCTGTGCAATGGGGCTGTTTTCATATCGTATCGCTCCATGTCAGAGATCGTACATTCATTCGATCAAACCGTAGGTGCAATGGCCTGAGAATACTAATCGAGCATGCCCACAGCAATAGTTGCCGAGGGCGCAGACCACCCAACGTTGGCATTATGCGTGTTAGCAACAGTACCCCTAACACGCACAGCAAAGCCAGGTGCAGGCTACGCCTGCACCACACGCTCACCAATAATCCTAACTCGTACAAGAAATCTATGACGCTATGGCCGCAGTGTTTTCTCTGCTGCTCATTATGGTCGTTGATTAAGTCGTCGTAAATGACGAGCAATCTCCTTGCCTCGGCGACGTTCGCGTTGTCGTCGTTCAGTGGCTCGTTCACTAGCGGTGTTACGCCGCTCTTCACGATTCCGCGACCCGTTGCGCTTCGGCATATCATCTAATTCATCGAGTTCATCCAGCATTTCGAGATCGTCGAAATCGTCGAGATCGCTTGCGTTAATGCGGACCCGTGGCATGGCTGTAGATTCTCCTTGAAATGATACAGCTTAACAAAACAAATATTCCGCTTAATCGTGTGCCAAAAGAATGAGAACCGGGAACATAGGTTACGACCGAGCTTGCGTAAAACATAGACGATCTCCTTTCGCCGATAAAGCTTTATACATCTGTGCGTAATCGCACATAACTGTCATAGCGGACTTCGCTAATATCGCCGCGAGCAAGGGCGGCGCGCACACCGCAATCAGGTTCGTGGACGTGGGTGCAGACGCTAAAATAACACTCGTCCAAGAAGGGGCGGAATTCGCAGAAATACCAGTCCAATTCGTCGGGCGGGAGGTTCCATAGACCCAGTTCACGTATCCCCGGCGTATCGGCGACATACCCGCCTTCCGGGAGATCGAGGGCATGGAGTTCCGCCACGGTTGTCGTGTGACGGCCCTTGTGCAGCATCTCGCTAACTTCGCTGGTTGCCAGTTGTAGTCCTGGTTGTATGGTGTTGAGCAGACTGCTTTTACCCACTCCTGATTTGCCAGTAACCACACTGATCCGCCCAGCTAGGCGAGCGCGTAGCTCTGCGATTCCTTGGCCAGTCTTGGCGCTGGCATAGATCACGGAATAGCCAATCTGCCCATACACAGCAAAGAGCGAATGGGCGGTTTCTGTATCGACGAGGTCGGCTTTGTTGGCGACGATCACGACCTCGAGTTCACTATGCTCACAGATGACCAGGTAGCGGTCGAGCATACGCGGGGTAAAGGCGGGGTTGGCGCAGGCGAACACCAAAACGACGAGGTCGGCATTGGCGACCATTACATCTTCTTTCCAAGCCCCGCGTGTTCCCGCAGAGCGGCGAGCTAGCCTGGTCCGCCGCGGCAGTACTGCTTCGATAGCGCCTTCGCGCGGCGAGACTTGGGTTATTTCGACTTCGTCGCCAATAACTGCAATATCGGACGATTGGCGCTCCTTCTTGAGCCGCCCGCGCAGCCGGCATTCGATCGTGCCGGCGTCGGTATGAACCCAATAGAAGCCGCTCTGCGCCCGGAGGATTGTTCCGCGCATAGCCTAATCCTCCATTGCTTTGCAATCAGCCAGTTTAGCCTGGCTAGACTGGATAAGCGCGGATCTTTGTTGTAGCTGTCTCAATGGTTTCTTACTCCACATATTATTACACGATTCTGGCGTGGCCTGGAAGAATGTACTCGAAAGGCTGCACCCCCAGGCCATCCGCTCACGTGATGCTTACCGTTCGCGTTCTTCATAAACGCGCAGTTCGAGCGATTGAAGCCCCAGTCTATCGAGGGCAAAATCGAGAATGCGGTCGATGATCTTGCCAGAGCTTGGCATGTTGATCAGCTCCGCAGGTATATCAATTGACGCTTTGTGTTGTGTGTCGATGGACTCGTCTGAACCATTACAGTGTAACGAACCATCACGTTCCAGAATTATCACAGCAGTTCTCCATTCAGGATCACAAGGTTGTTGTTCTGACGACAGCTCCGACAATAGCGGCGAAAGAGTATATTCACAACCGTCTGCACTTATTGTGGCGGGTTTCATCATTCCTCTTCGTTTCGTGTCTATGCCAATATCGTTTCCTGCCAACCGCCCAACAGCGAGAAAAAAGGCCGTGGGCTGCTTTGCACCCACGGCCAAGAATAGAAAAGGCCGTGGGTACTGGTCTTACAGTTGCCCACGGCCTTTAGCTCGTCAATGTGATCACGGGATCAGCTTTTGAGCCTTCGGAAAGTGGGCAGACTCCGACCAGGGACATCCGCACCGATAAGGGCGACAAAACGCGCAGCCAAACCCCAGCTAACGCTGGACAGCTGCAATATGTCCATAGTCATCCGCATCTAAAGTCCACCCTTTCTTACTACATATCGTCGAAAAAACACACTTCTGTGCCTAGAATAGCATGGGAGCGTATGAATTGTCAATCCCCTAAACCTCCGACTTTAGGCGGAGTTGGGCATGCTGCTCTACTGACCATACTGCACTGCTGCGCCGTGCTATAATAATTACGCAGCGTGCTGCATGTGCGACCCACACCCCACTGCGAAATGATACGATGACTGACAACACCATGATGCACGATCCGCCCACGCCACGTCTTGACGACGGGTTCGAGCACTATTACGACCTGCACCCAACCCAGGAAGACCTGATGGGCGAAAGCGCCGCACAAGCCAACCTGATCGCTACCTCGTGAACGTGCTGCGCTGGTTGTATGCGGCAGAGCGCTGGTTCATCATCTGCAATCTGAATCTCTACGCCCGACGGGAGTTCAAGCAATATCCCATCACGCCGGATGTGGCGGTGTTCAAGGGCGTCGTCATCCCCAACCTCGGGGCGCGCAGCTTGCGCAGTTGGCGCTTGTACGAGCCGGAGCGCCCGCCGCCGCAGGTCGTGTTCGAAATCAGCTCCAAGGACGCCTGGCGCGACGACCTCACAGAGAAACCGGCTCAATACGCCGCGCTTGGCGTGCAAGAGTACTATCCGTATGACCCAAACGA
>JAKSDJ010000207.1 GCA_022360155.1 Chloroflexales bacterium
GGAAAAAGAGTTGCTGGGCACGAATGTCTCGGCTGACCCTATCGCTCAAGCGCTCCAAAGGCTTGACTTCAGCGGCACAATCAACCTAAGCGCGATCACCACCGAACTGGTTGGCCAGATGGTGGCCTGTATCGGGGTGCTAACCGGTGTGCGCCGTATTTCGACCCGCAAGGGCGAAGCGATGCTGGTGGCTACTCTCGAAGATATGGACGGAAGCATCGAGATGGTGGTCTTTCCCAAGACCTTGGCGCGCTGCGGCGAACTCCTCCAGGAAGACGCGGTGGTCAAAGTGATCGGGAAGGTGGACAACCGCCGTGAAATGACCCAACTGGTCGTCGAAAACTGCGAGTCGGTCGAGACGCTTGCTGCGGCGCCGGCTGCATCTGGCGCGGATTCCGCCATTCAACCGGAAATGGATATCGAGGGCATTGGCGATCTGGCGGGCGAACCCCAGGTGTCGAAGCCGGGCAATCAAACCGCCAGTGCGCCGTCGCCCATTCCCGCCGCCCATGCCTCCACTGCTCCCCAGGCCCCGCCAACCTTCCGGCAGCGCCAGAAAGTGAACCTCAACGGCAATGGCGGCAATGGCAATGGCGGCAATGGGCACAATGGCAGTTCCGAAAGCGCCGCCCCGCCAGCCGCGCCGACTCGCACCCTACGCCTCTACCTGCCGCGCAGTGGCGACGCCGCCGCCGACATACGCTGCATGCAGGAGGTCGATGGTTTGCTGCGTTCGAGCGAGGGCAATGACCAGGTCACCCTATACCTGCCGAATGGCATCGGGATTGTCGTGTTGCAGTCGGAACACACCATTTCCCTCTCGGAGCGCCTTGTCAGCGAGTTGCGGGCGGTTTTGGGGGAAGCGCAGGTCGCGGTGAGTTGATTGAATCAAGGTTAGCAAAGGATAAGTGCAATGGCGCGCGTTTGTGTCTTCGATGTGAACGAAACGCTGATTGATCTCAGTGCGCTCGATCCACACTTCGAGTCGATCTTTGGTGCGGCGGCGGCGCGGCGGGCTTGGTTTGCGCAAGCGCTCCAGTCGGCGATGGCCGCCACACTCAGCGGGTTCTACGCCGACTTTGGCATTATCGCGCGCGCCGCCCTGCAGATGGTCGCCGCCCGGCAGAACCTGGCTCTGACTGAGGAGCATGTTCAGCAGATTATGGGCGCTGTGCGTCTTTTACCGCTCCATCCCGATGTGCGCGAGAACCTGGAACGGCTGCGGGCGGCGGGCTTGCGCATCGTCGCGCTGACCAACTCGCCGCCCGCCGTCGTTACGGCGCAACTGGCGCATGCCGGGGTCAGCGATCTCTTCGAGCAGGTGCTCTCGGTTGACGCGGTCCGCCGATTCAAACCGGCCCCCGAAGTCTACCAGATGGCGGCGGCGCAACTCGGCGTCGCCGTTGGCGGGCTGCGCATGATTGCCGCCCACGACTGGGACGTGAGCGGGGCGATGCGCGCCGGCTGTGCTGGCGCGTTCGTTGCCCGCCCCGGTATGGTTCTCGATCCGCTGGCAGAACGCCCCGATGTGGTTGGATCGGACCTGTACGAAGTCACCGACCAGATCTTGGCTATCGAGCAGGTTTGATCCGAGTAACAAGTGACGAGCAGGCTCGTGGGTTCCGCTATTCGCTCTTTAAGAGCGGCCAGAACATGTGATCTAACTCGGTGTTTGAGGCTTTGGGATGCGCGGTATACCCTCACCCCCAGCCCCTCTCCCGCACGCAGGAGAGGGGTGACTCCTGCGAACGTTTATGGCATCCGATAGCGGTCTATGGTCATCACGAACATCTTTTCTGTCCGCCCCTAAACTATTCGCTCCAAGCTCCCGGTTGCATGTTCCAAGCTGTAACATATCGCTCCAATCCGAGACTACACTATGTAGGCGTATCGAGTCCTGCCTAAGACAGGAGAGGGAATAACCGTGGCAAACACCATTACGGTACACGTGAACCAGACCAGCCCGTCGACATCGGAGGGTATTGTTCGACAGCATCGCGTTCTGATTGATCGCCCCGTCGAGAAGGGCGGCGAAGACCAGGGCGCGATGGGCGGCGAGTTGCTTCTAGTTGCGCTCGGCGGCTGCTTTATGAGCACGCTGCTCGCGGCGATTCGCGCGCGGGAGGCTGCCATCACCGATGTGCGGGTTGAGATCGCCGGGACGCTCGACGGTAACCCGCCCCGCTTCACCGCAATCGCGATGCAGGTTTCGGGCAACTACGATGATCACGACCAGATGAGCAAGCTGGTGACCATTGCAGAGCGCTCGTGTATCGTCGCCAATACGCTCCGGGATGCGGTCGAGTTGACTTTTACCGTGAAGTGAACAGCGATATCAAGGGTGCGGGCGCTACTGAAGCGTATCGCTCGTAACAAGCGCGTGTTCGAAGGCGTAGCGCACCGCTGCGCTACGCGAAGCCACGCCGAGCTTGCCGTAAATGGAGCGCAGGTGTGATTGAACCGTAAAGACGCTGATGCAGAGTTGTTGCGCAATGGCGTTGTTCGACAATCCGGCGGTGAGCAAGCGTAGAACCTCGCGTTCCCGATCGGTCAAATCGCTCGCAACCGCCGTTGTTGCAGGCTGTTTGGATCCCGCTTGTGGAGTGGATGCAGGCAGTTCTTCGCGGGCCAGCGTAATGGCTTCCTCCAGGGACATAGCCTCGCCCGCGGCCCAAGCCGCCGCGAATGCTGCGTCGCCAAGGCGGTTGCGGGCCGCGTCGATCCGGGGTTTCAACGTAGCTTGGTCGGAAGGCGGCAGCACAGCGCCTTGTATCTTGTGGAACGACTCCGTTGCTCCGAAAAGCTGTGCGGCGCGCGCCGCATGCCCGAGCGCCATTGCAATGCAGGCCAATCCTTCTAGCGTCTCGGTAATGCGATGTTGGTTGCCAATCAACTGTGACAATCGCAAAGACTCTAGTAGCAAGCGCTGCGCTTCTGCGTATTCGCCTTGTTGCATCGCCGTGATCCCAACACAAGCAAGCGCGGTGGCGATTCCCAGTGTGTCGCCTAACTCACGCATGAGAGTCAGGCTTTCTTGACAAGAAACGCGTGCGTTTGGATAGTCGCCCCGTCGCCGAGCCGCCGAGCCGAGACCTCTGAAGCTCAAGGCGACTCCGTATTTGTCGCCCAGGACACGGTATTGCGCCAGGCTCTGTTTGTACAACGCGGCGGCTGTCGGGTAATCCCCCCCGTGTTCAGCGACGAGCGCAAGGCTATAGGTTGATTTGGCAATGCCGTGCTTATCGGCTATCGCCTGGCGTAAGGCTAGACATTCTTCGTGGATCGCTTGCGCGGCGGCGAAATCTCCCTGGGACCATACCATAATGCCAACCCCATGAAGCGCCCTTGCCCGCCACATCGAACGCTGATTAGCAGGTGATGAGTCTTGATTAACTTGCCGGTCCAATGCTATACCTACATCGCTCATCGTGTTCCGCTCCTCGTGGATGAGCGCTTCTTCCAGCCAGGCGCGTCCTTCCCGTAAATGGCTGCGGAACCACCAGAAATACCATAGCGCTCCGCCAAGCTGTAGCGCCGTCTCGCGATCACCGGCGGATAGAGCGCGACGAAGCACGGCGCGTAAGTTATCGTGTTCTATCGTTAGAAAGTCAGCCCAGGTTTGCTGGTTCACACTGCGCAACTCGGTTTCGGACGATTCGACCAGTTCGAGAAAGAACCGAGTATGGCGCTGTTGGATACGCAGCGCCTCGCCGCTCTCGTTCAGGCGCTCCAGTGCAAATTCACGCACTGTTTCCAACATATGGAAGCGTGACTCACCGGCGACTTCTTCTTGGAGCAATAAGCTGTTGTTGATCAACGATTCCAGGCCATCCAACATGCTGGCGCAATCGTCTCGGCATGCAACCATCTCGGCTGCCTCAAGGCTGAACCCGCCCACAAAGACGGCCAGACGACGAAAGAGTTGTTGTTCGTCGGCAGTAAGGAGGTCGTAGCTCCAGGCGATGGTATTGTGTAGTGTTTGGTGGCGTACAGGTATGTTGCGCATTTTACTCGTCAGCAACGGCAAGCGTTGTTCGAGCCGGGCCAACAAGGCTGATGGCGGCAAGAGCTTGATCCGCGCCGCAGCGAGCTCAATGGCGAGTGGAATCCCATCGAGCCGCTGGCAGATTTCGATGATTGCCGAGAGGTTTGCGCTGTTCAGGACAAAGTCGGGTCGCAACGCTTGCGCGCGTAGGGCGAAGAGCCGCACGCCGGCGTATTGCAGCGCGTTTGCAGGTTCGGTGGCTTTGTCAATTGCGGGCAAGGCTAATGGCAAGACCGGGCACACTTGTTCGCCGGAAATCCGTAACGCAGCTCGGCTGGTGACGAGCGCCTTGAGCCGCGACGTGGCAGTGAGGAGCGCGGCAATCTGGGGGGCGGCATCGAGAACTTGCTCGAAGTTGTCGAGCACGAGCAGCATCTGTTTGGTGCGTAATTCTTCCTGCAAGCGGTCCAGGATTGGTCGGTCGCCGTGTTCGCGAATCCCGAGTACGCTAGCGATCGTTGTGATCACAAGCTGTGCGTTGGGGATCGCAGCCAGAGCGACGAAGACCACGCCATCGGGAAAGCTGTCGTGCAGGCTGGCAGCGACCTGCAATGCCAGCCGGGTCTTGCCGATCCCGCCGACGCCGGTGAGCGTCAGTAGACGTGTTGTTGTGAGCAGGCGTTGTATGTCAACGATATCGCGTTCGCGACCAACGAAGCTGGTCAGATTATTCGGCAGGCCATTTGCCGGAGCCACTGGAAACATCCTTTCGCTGCACGAGAGCGATTATCTTATTCTAGCATATGATGTTCGCTCCAAACTCCGACAAAAGACCCACTCAGGCGTATTGCTTGTTGGTGCAGTTATGCATGTGCTTTTCAAGGCGGCACAGCAGATGCTTTTTTACCACAGGAGTTTTAAAAAAACTGACAAGGTTTGCGTTTATACGTACAATATGGATAGTATGATTTCGCTTCGTCAAAGCTTCTGACCTCGCGAAAGGCACAAGGTATGCTCCGCCTTTTTTCTCGCCGTCCCAATTTGCGTTCGGCGATCTCGAACCTCGACGGCCATCAGATCGATCCGGATCTCCAAGATCGCTTTGCCGCATTTCTGGAGCACGCCAAGGAGCGTGAACTCTGTTATTTGAATCCGCGCTATCTGGCCGAACGGCTGAAGGTCAGCGAACGGACAGCGCTCAAACTGCTGCTCGCCGCCCTCTACGAAGGGATCGTGAATCTACATTGGGATGTGCGCTGTCCCGCGTGCGGCGCGGTCGATCATCGCTGGCACTCGCTGGGCGAACTGCATCACGAGGCGCAGTGCGAAGCTTGCCAAGCCCAGTTTACGCCCCGCCTCGACGATGAGGTGCGGGTCACCTTTAGCTTGCACCCGCGGCTGCGCGTACTCTCCGCCTCAGCCGAAGATCCGGCATTTCGGGCGCGGATCGACGCGCAGTTTGGCCCCGTGCCCGGCCAGGCGCTGTTGTTGTTGCCTGATTTCCAGCGCCTCTTTCCGCAACAGCGCCTGCTCCCCGACGAGAGTCTACTTGTGACGCGCGCCGCGCTCCTATTCACCGATCTGGCCGGCTCAACGGCGCTCTACGCGCGGCGCGGCGATCCCCGCGCCTACCACCTTGTTCGCCTCCACTTCGATGAGCTCTTCCATGTTGCCGATGCAGGCGGCGGCGTGGTGGTCAAAACCATCGGCGATGCGATCCTGGCGGTGTTTCAGACCCCAATCGAGTCGCTCCGCGCTGCGCTGGAGATGCAACGCGCCATCGCCAAACTCAACACGCGCCAAAATCTTCGCGACCACGAACGCTTGATCTTGAAGGCGGGCCTGCATAGCGGCCCATGCCTCAGTGTCACGCTCAACGAGCGGCCCGACTACTTCGGCACAACCGTCAACATCGCCGCCCGAGTGCAAGGCCTGTCCCGCGGCAACGATCTCATTTGCACCGAAGCGATCCACGCCGACCGCGACGCCCAGGCAATCTTCGCCGGGTACACCCTGGAGAGCAATCACGTCCGGCTCCGAGGGATCGACGAGGAGGTTCTCGTCCATCGCTTAGAGCTGTCTGATCCATGATCGGCATCTATCTGCATTCATTGGCATAGGGCTTGTCTGAAAAAACCTAATGAATTTTGACGGTCAAAACGGTAATAGGAAAGGCTCTCGTAGCACCGCCTTCAGGCGGCTGTGCTGCCGTAAAACCGCCACTACGCAGACTGTCGCGGTTGATTGTCAAATTTCATAAATGCTTGCCTTCAGGTGCGGAAACCCACCCGCTTCAGCCCTGGGCGGAGCGCCCCGCTTGAGCCCGCTTCAGCGCCCGCTTGCACAGGTGTTCGGATTGTGGTAGACTTGTCTTATGACACAAAC
>JAKSDJ010000009.1 GCA_022360155.1 Chloroflexales bacterium
CCTCGCCCCAGACGAACTCGGCGCAATCCGAGCATTGCTTCTCCTCGTCGCTCTTAACGGTTTTGGGGATAGTCAATAACGTCATGATAATGCCGAGCGGACCGAAGAACAGACCGGCCAGAAATCCGACAAACGCCGAATGACCACGACCTTTGTTGATAGGCGCTGCAATAAGGCCGCACACAAACCAAATAACAATCAAGCCAGAAACCACATCGTCGCTCCTTATCTCAAAAAAACATGCTCCTTACTACAGGAAACGCATCCTGACATCAAAACGATACGGCCTGCATTGCCGTATCAGGAAAACCTAACCAAATATTTACCGCTGTTGTCGTATGTCGTATTTAACAGTTTTGTTAGGAGATCCTAACAAAACTGTTAAATATGATGGTTAAAACCCGTGCTACACTGCGGAAGAATACATAACACATACCCACAAGGAGGGCATCCATGCAGATCATTCGCGTGCTCAAAGTCGGCTTCGTTGTCGCCACGTTACTGTATGTCGGATCGAGTGCGCCCAAGTCAGTGTGTTTCAGTGCGGGATTAGTTGGCGTCTGGGCGGTCGTGTGGGGGGCGGAGCAGTGGATCAAGCACCGTCATCGTCATCTTCTGATTATTGTCGAGTGCGCATTGATGCTATCCTTGGCGACACTGGCGTCAAATCTGCTTGGTTGGTTCCTCGCTGCGCTCGGCTGCGGCGCATTGACGATCACGCATCTCTTGCATCGGTGCGAACGACGACAGATTCGCTATACGATAGCCCAAGATATGATTACTGCCGTAACATCTGTTCAGCAACAACGAGAAGTGCAGCAAGCTGATCGTCGTCTAAACCCTCGATAAGGGCTAATTGTTCATCGGTTAATCCATGTCCTTGAAGCTGACGACGTGCAAGCGTGCGCCCATCCTCTCCAGTCGCATCTTGGCGTGTTAGTGTCCGAATATGATTCCAGGTTCCTTCAAGTAAGACGACAAGCAGTGCCAATTCATTTAAATTTGGCACTGCCTTGCCTTGTTCCCAAGTCCGCAGTGTTCGATCAGTCACGCCAAGTATTTGACTGATTTTTTGTTGCGACAAACGTCGTCCGCGCCGTAATGTCGCAAGATATGTTCCTACTGCTTCCATTCCCATAACCCTAGTATAAAAGAACGGAAAAATTTTTCCACATCCAATATTTTCCGTTTGCATTCCTCAGCGCATCTGGTATACTATGAAAAAGAAGAAATATTTTTCCGAAAGGATAGCGCATGGAATTGCTGCATTTTCAGCAAGCCCTTGATGCACTTGGCAAGACAGAGATAGAAAAAGCGAAGCGTCTCGGAATTACAACCCGAGCACTATCGCTTTGGAAAAGCAAAAAACTGCCCCGTGCAATATATATTATTGTGTCGCATCCCGACATTGCGGCGGCGCTTGCGGCTGATGCACATGAGCATGCCAAAAGCCAAATCCGATCTTGACATCGGAAAAAAATTTCCTTATAATAAAGGAAATAATTTTCCGATTTATCAGGATTGTACCGCCATGACACCCGCAACACGCGAAAAACACCTCCGTTTCGACCGTGAAACAAAAGATTTTGTCATGGACTACGGCGATATTCTGGTCGGCTACGCCGCGACGCACCGCGAAGCTGAGACTGTGTTGGATGCATTCGCCCATACATTCCTGACCCATCAAGCCGCCGCCGCCCCGACCGCCCAGCGCCAGCTCAGCGCCGCGGATTACGCCGCGACGACGCCCGAACCACAGCGCGCGATCGGCCATCTTATCGCCGCGCTCCAGCAGCTTCGGCGCCTGACCGCGGCGCAGCGGCGCGCGATCGCAACGCTCAACGGCCATATCTGCAATCTGTATTGGCAGCGCAGCGAGGAGACCGCATGAAACAGTACGCCTATGCCTATTATCGCAGCAAGCTTCAGGGCAATGTCTCACTGATGGCCTTCGCTGATCACGCGCCAGCGTCTCTATGGCGCGATCAACACATTGTGTATCAACGGTGCAGCGCCGTGGTGCTGGCCGAGAACGACGATCAAGCGCGAACGCTCCTGGCGAAGATCGACGCGATCCGGGGACGGCTGGCGACGCGATCCGACGGTGCGCCGAGGTCTGAACCTTCGGCGTGAGCTCAGCCGCACGGCGAACGCGCACCGCGGGTCACACGGCAAACGCGCGCCGCAGGCTCATCCGCCATTGCGATCTGGCCGCGACGCCCGGCCAGCCGAGGTCAGATCGGAGCGGCGGACTACCAAAGTCTCAGTCGAACGCGCGCCGAAGTCCAGGGGCGCACCGGTATTCGCGTGCCTACAGCACAAGCGGCCCTGGCGTCGTTATCATCACCAAAGGAACAGCCGTATGGAAAACAACGATGATCCCATTGTCCCGATCCCGGTCAGTCGCGCTGCGCGATCAGCGATTGTGCGCCAGGCGGCGGAAGGCCGCTCCGTTTGGAGCGGCAAGCGTATCGAAAATCTCTTCAAGCGAATCGAAGCCGCGTACGAACAGACGCGACGCGACAGAAAAAAGCGGAACACTGCCATGCCGACAATCATCAATAGCGACTATTTACAGGCCGTCGTCAGCCGCGCCAACGAGCTGCAGCGCAATGACTGGCGACTGAGTCCCGCCGACGCGATTGACCAGGCGCTGACCGAGCGCCAAGTCGCACAGGAGGCGCAAGCCAGACACGATGCCCAGGTCGCCGCGTTTACCGCCAACGCGGCAGCGTGGCGAGAAAGGTGTGCCACGCTGCCGCCCGACGAGCGCCAGGCTGCCGAGCAACGCGCGGCGCACGGCGCAACATGTTTAAAGAAACGGAGATAGGGACGGTAGCCGAATACTGCCACACTGCGTAGAAAGGTGCAAGCCATGGGGAAGACCATCGACATTGTCCATCCGCAGCAACGCCGCGCTCCGCTGAAGGTCGTCACCGACGATCCAAAAACGTTCAGCGCCTTTCGCTTTGAGCAGCGCAGCATTATCGCGTCGCTCAAGCGCATGCCGCAACCGAAGCGCCAACAGACGATAGCGCGGGCGCGACGATTGCTGATTGCCGAGCAGCGGCGCGGGCAAATGCAGCCCTCGGCGTTGCGAAAAGTGTGTGGCGCCTATAACATCAACTGGGAGCAGTTATGAGCGATCACCGCCACGCGCTCCGCATCAGCCTGAACGCCATCCGCCTGACGACGCAGGCGCTGACGGAAGCGACGACGCTCGACGAGGCGCGCTCCTACGGCATCATCATCGCAATGGTGCTGGATCGCTATGAACAAATGGCATGGGACTTCGACGTGAGCCTTCGGCGTGAGCCTTCGACTGAGCCTTCGGCGTGAGCGCAGGCTTCGCCGTGAGCGCAACCGCACGGTGAGCCTGTCGAACCGTGCGGCTGGGCCACACCGAACCCTGAACCTGTCGAAGGGACAGCCCTGCTCGCACTACCAGAAAATGAAATCATGATGACCACCGACCTTGCACCAACCAATGGAGATCCCCGCGCAGGCGCCGATGTGATGGAGCGCGTGATTGTCCAGGGCGATCTTGCACGGCTCTCGCCAACCGATCGGGGCCGCTATTACATGCGGACATGCAAGCCGCTCGGCCTCAATCCGCTCACCAAGCCGTTTGAATACATCGAGCTGAATGGCAAACTCACGTTGTACGCAACGCGCACCACCACCGATCAGCAGCTTGCCGAACTCGATATTCAAATCGGCAACAGCCGCGCGCGGCTTGCGCGGTTTCTCGGCTTGCCGAAGGCCGCAGCGATTGCTATGGCCGACGACGAGCTGCGCGACGCAGCGATTGCCCAGGCCGCGCGCGTCGTCCAGGATCAGCAAGCTGAGGAAGTTCCGGCGGAGTTGTAGCCATGCAACAGACCTATGCACGCTACGAGTTTGACGACGGCAGCGTCGAGATCCATGCCTTCGACGGTCCCGCGCCGCTGGCGACCATTGCGCCGCGCGGCCTGGGCTTTCTGACGGGCGCCGCCGTCATTGCGGCGAACCGCAAACAGGCCGAAACGATCTTTGTCGCGGTTGATCGGATTGTC
>JAKSDJ010000868.1 GCA_022360155.1 Chloroflexales bacterium
GTTAATCCATCATGCATATCTTCAGGATATAAGACAGTAGCGCCACTTACAAGTGCGCTTGCAACGATAAGGCCATCCCAAAATGAAAGGTGGCGGTGTTCACGAAGACAAGAAGCATATGGTAGTTTGTGCGCTGATAAGCTTATGCGCTTGGTGAGTCTTGCTATGATCGTCTTGGATGGTAAACGCATAGATCCAGACATTGCTATCGATAAAGCAGATATTCTGTCGGGGCGTATCTACGTTCATACCGGCACGTTGGTGTACAATGCTACAGAGGAATCAAAGGGCGCGATCGTAGATTTCGCCGCGCTTGACTGGCGTAAAGTTGTCGACACGACGCGGATTCTTCAGCAGTTGGCGAATAATCGAAGGCTTGGTCGTCGGTGTGTCTGTAAGAATGATGACGCGGGCCGTACCCTGCACCTGTGAACGGTACGCCGCAGGGATATCGATGCTCCCATCTTCCTTAACCTTTGCTTGAAATTCTACTGCATACACCGACTTTCTCTCCTTTCGAAGCTTTCACCCATTGGCGAAGGGTATTGCGTAATATAGGTTTAGCGCTGCTCTTTTAGTACTTCTGGATGTAGGCGTTGCTCTGCACTAACTAGTTAGCTGCACGCGCGTGCTAACTATCAGAGCTTTGGTGAGGCAATAAATTCCATGTTAAATGCAATCTGAAGGCTGTAGAGGTTTCAGTGCTCTACAACTTTTTTAAGCAACAACTCGACATCCTCAATTTCCATAAGTATGTGCGGCGGACAGTCGAGACCAAAATAAGCCGCTTTAAGACGCAGGGTTGTCAGGCGGCGCTTGTGGTTTTTTAGCTCTTCCGTATGCATCATATTTGAACCACAGGTTTATTCATCCAACCAAGACGAGAATTAGATTACAGCACACATGTTTCACTGTCGCAATCTATTTGTTTCCATAAAGGGCTACGCCAACCCATCACTGTGCAAACCTGCCAACCTTTTGGCAGCTTGCCTTTTCAAGGTATAATTGCTACACCTACTTCAGATCGAGGCCTGGTGTGATGGCCGACCAACAACAAACAATCAGAAGCGCATCATCAAACACAGAGGCCCACATTCGAGATATGTTCTCAGACAGCATCATCGAGAATGTGAACGTCTGGTTGAACGTGCATGACAATGATCTGAATATTATCTATTGGAATAAGGTCGCTGAAGAGATTAGCGGCTATTCCCGCGCCGAAGTATTAGGTCATACCAAAATATGGGAGTGGCTCTATCCAGATGAAAAACATCGCAAGCATAGTATGTGCGAGGCGTACAATACTGTTACGGATAGCAATCCAATAGCGTATTCTGAAAGCAATATCCTTTGTAGAGACGGACAGATCAAGACTATTTTATGGAATTCCCGTAGGTTGGAGGATGAACAGGGCGAGATTTACGGGGCAATTACTTTTGGCTACGATATTACTGACCGTAAACAAGCAGAAGAAGCTTTAAAAAAAGCGCACGATGAACTATCCGTTTTGTACGATGTAGCCTCGGTCGCTAGCGAATCGATCGATCTGAACACTATTCTGAAAAGCTCGCTGGATCGAGTGCTACCCACAATGAAAAGCCGAAAAGGGGCGATTCATCTCTGGGAGCCTCGAACAGAAACCTTGTATCTGGCCGCTCATAAAGGGTTGTCACGTGCCGCTGTTACCCAACTCGATTTCATATCGTTAGACGGTGGTTTGATAAGCCAGGTATTTGAGCAGAGTAAACCGACGATAGTGTCTGATATGGGGAAGCTGTTAAAGATCAGGAATGCGCCTGCCAATGTGCTCCATACCTATTTAGGCGTACCGATGCGGGCCAAAGGTAAGACGCTGGGTGTGATAAGTGTATTCGGCAAAGCCGGACATCTCTTTAGCTCGGACGAAACAACGCTCCTGACCTCCATTGCTCACCAGATAGGCGTGACGGTAGAAAATGCCAGGCTGTTTCAAGAGGCGGGCCAATTGGCGGTCATAGAAGAGCGCAGAAGATTAGCCCGCGATCTGCATGACTCGGTTACACAATCGTTGTTTAGTCTGACCCTTTTTGCTGAAGCAGGTCAACGACTGCTCCGCAGCGGCGATTTGGAAAACGCCGAAAAACACCTGACCTGGTTGAATGAAATTGCCCAAAAGGCGCTCAAAGAGATGCGCTTGCTCGTCTATGAGTTGCGCCCGCTGGTGTTGGAGACGGGCGGGTTGGTTGCGGCTATTCAGCAACGCCTGAACGCTGTTGAGCGGCGGGCGGGAATTAAAGCCCACCTGATCGCCAGCCAATCTGTGGAATTACCCCTTCGCCTTGAAGAAGCGCTCTATGGTATTATCCAGGAAGCTTTGAACAATGCCCTCAAACACGCCTCAGCCGCCTTCGTTACCGTGCAACTTGAGATGACGGGCGACCGCATAGAGATAAAAGTGATCGATGATGGGATTGGCTTTGATAGTGAAATTGCCAACCAAAAAGGCGGAATGGGCCTTGTCAATATGCGCGAGCGAGCGGAACAGATTGGCGGTCAACTCAGAATTGTTTCATCGCCGGAGAAAGGCGTCGAAATAACCATAACGATAGACAATATAACATAGGGCCGTAGCTATGATCGAAACAATTCGCATTTTTATTGCCGATGATCACACCATTGTGCGCAAAGGAATCCAAGCCCTCATCACGACCGAACCGGGCATGGAGGTTGTGGGCGAGGCGGATAATGGACAAGATGCGGTGCAGTTAGTTCGGACACTGAAGCCGGATGTTATCCTGATGGATCTGATGATGCCCAAAATGGGAGGCATAGAAGCCATCGACCAGATCACCCGCGAAGATCCTGCGGCGCGTGTCCTGGCTCTGACCAGCTTTGCCGAAGACGACAAGATTTTTCCGGCTATCAAAGCTGGCGCATTGGGATATCTGTTAAAAGATGTGTCTCCGCAGCAATTGCTTCAAGCTATCCGCGATGTATACCGGGGCGAGTCATCGCTTGACCCTGCTGTGGCGCTCAAGCTCATCAATGAAATGAACCGTTCCACACACATGCCGGTCAGCGAGCAACCCTTAACTGAACGTGAAGTGGAAGTGCTCAAACGGGTGGCTCAAGGGCTAACCAACCAGGAAATTGCCAATGCACTGCATATTAGTGAGCGAACGGCGCGCAACCACGTTGGCAATATACTGAACAAACTCCATCTCGCAAATCGGACTCAGGCCACCTTATATGCCTTGCGAGAGGGATTAGCCAGTCTCAACACTATGTAACCTCAACGTCGCCTTGCGCTATCCCGCCCAGAGCGAGCGTCTGCTGTTACTGGAGCTCCGCTTGTCACCGTACTGCAAGTCCAGGGGCCAAGTTTGTGTTCCTGTTGCCTCTGCACCCAACTGGCCCGACCGACGATCACATATTCGCCCCACCCGCCTGACCCCACGAGCGAATGGTAAGTCATTTGTCTCAGAAAGAACGTGTCTTTTGACCGATGTTAAACTGTGCGATTTCTATAAAATAACAGTACTAGATCCCTCCTGTCTGTCATAACTACAAACATAACCAAAGACCTGCGGTAAACAGCAAAAGGCAAGGTTGATGCGTCTATGACATACGCTGCGTTATCTTCCGGCAGCGCCGCGGAATTGTGTAAACGCAGATGTGTTGCGCACCTATAAGTCATCCTTGATGCTCAACTAAAACCAATACTTTTCAGATACGCGCGATGGAAGACCTTTAAGGTCTTGGGGAAGACTTCCGAAAGCACCTATGCAAAACCTTAAAGGTCTTAGGCATGGTTCAAATCAACTTGACCTACGAACAACAACACCGTGGTACGCAAGAACCGCCTGATCTGAACCATACTTTATTTGAAAAGTATTGCAACTAAAACTCGTTGTGGTGGATGGCATGGCGTCGTTTACCTTGACATGTTTTCTTTTGATATACGGACAAGCTGCCGGGCAAATGGGCGTACACGTTTGATCGTATAATCGGGCGCTTATGTGCGCCCCAAAAGGCAAACGAGCCGCCGGAACAGAGACGGTTTCTCATAGCGCATAATGTGCGCTAGCGAATGGCGTGACCTGCCCGCATTGGGGAGAAGAACAGAAAGAGTAGGGGCTTCCTCATGAAGAAAGTATTGCTTGCCCTTCTATTGCTTGCGGCTATGGCGCTGCTTGCGGCTTGCAGCCAGTCATCCGCCGAAGATCCGGTGGACGGAGAGGGGCCGGCGCAGGGAGAGCCTGGGTCAAGGGAAACGGTCGTCAGGGATACGGGTGCAGATGGCGCACGGGTGTTGCGCGTATCCTTTGCCTGGCCTACCGCGATTGACCCGGCTGTCGGTTCAGATTTTTCCAGCTCCACCGCCCTCGCTAACCTGTATGACACGCTGGTATTTCCTACGCCCAGCGGCAGCGTCCAACCCTGGCTGGCCGAGAGTTGGGAAACCTCTGATGATGGCCTGACCTGGACTTTCAAACTCAAGCAAGGGGTGACATTTCACGACGGCAGCGAATTGCTGGCCAGCGATGTGGCATATAGTATGAAGCGGTTACAGACCGTGGGCGAAGGGTATGCCTACATGTTTATCGACTTGGTTGACAGTGTGACCGCCGTTGATGATAACACGGTTGAATTCAAACTAACCCAAACCAACGGCCTTTTTCTGGCCAGCCTGACCCGCCTTTATGTGCTTAATGAGGATTTGGTCCGCGCCAATACCAAACCCGAAGGCCCTTACGACGCCGAGGGTGACTACGGCCAGGGATTTTTATTAACCAACGACGCCGGTTCAGGCCCATATATGGTAATGGAATTTCCGCTGGAAGAGTATGTTCTGATGGGGAAATTTTCGGATTGGCACGGCGATTTTGCGGACAACGCACCCGACCAATTCCGAATGATTGCCGCCACCGAAACCACCACTGTGCGAACCCTGATGGCGAACGGCGAACTCGATATTTCTGACCAGTGGCAGACCATCGAGGCCCTGGAAGCCCTGCAGGAACTTGACGGCGTTGACATTGCTGCTTTCTCCAACGAGACCAGCTTCTATTTTATGCTCAATAACAGACTTGCGCCTCTGGATGATATTCATTGCCGCCGGGCGCTTTCGTATGGGTTTGACTACGATACCGCCGTTAGCCTGGAATGGCTCGGCACTCAGGCAATGCTGGGGCCAGTGCCGCAGTCTTTGGGCGGTCATAACCCAAACGTCAAGGTGTATACCTACAACCCGGAAATGGCTGCTGAAGAGTTGGCCCAGTGCCGATACGCCGACTCCATTGAGCAGTATCCGATTGAGTTCGTTTGGGTTTCGGAAGTGCCGGATGAAGAAAAATTCGCCTTGCTGTTCCAGTCAAATATGGCAGCACTTGGCATTCCAGTAGAAATCGTTTCCTCACCCTGGCTATCGGTGGTTGAAAACACCTCGACGCTTGAAACCAGCCCTCACCTGGTCAGCGTGTACATTTCCGCTGACTTGCCCGAAGCCGGTCCTATGCTCAAGCAGCGCTACCATTCAAGCACTGCCGCCACCTGGTCGCAAAACGAGTGGCTAGAAGACCCGGACCTCGACGCCGCCATCGACGCCGCTTTGGCCACAACAGATCAGGCTGAACGTTTCGCCAAGTACCAAAGCATTCAGGCGGATCTCGCCGCACAGGCGCCATCGATCTTTGTGTACGATCAGGTCGAAAAGCACGCATATCAAAGCTACCTCGACTGGCCTGCCGCCAAAGGAGAAATCATCCCGATGAGCGGGTATAACATCTTTGCTGCCCGGATTAGCATGAACAAGTAAGTCATTCGAAGTAGGGATAAAAAGGTTTTGTTCGTCCATGCTCCCTGGAGGGCGGCTTATGCAAACGCTCACCTTCATTGCCAAGCGAGTCATCCACTCTCTGTTTGTGCTGCTCGGATTGTCCATCGTGATCTTCATCATCTCCCGCATCATTCCGGGCGACCCGGCGCGGATTGCGGCGGGGGCGCGGGCGCCCGATTGGGTGGTGGACAACTTGCGGGAACAGATGCACCTGAACGATCCGCTGCTGGTGCAGTATGGGTATTGGCTGACCGATGCGCTCCGGGGCGATTTTGGCCTCTCGCTGGTGACTCGGCGTAATGTTGCCAGCGATATCGTGGAGTTTTTTCCGGCCACCTTTGAATTGGCCCTCTATTCTGGATTGATGATGGCTGTTTTGGGTATAAGCCTGGGGGCTGTCTCGGCTCGACACAAGGACAGTTGGATTGATAACGCTGTGCGCGTGATCTCGTATTTGGGCGTGGTGACGCCCCCCTTTGTCCTGGCCATTATCTTTCTGCTCATCTTTGGTTTTGTCCTGAATTGGCTGCCCACAATCGGCCGGCTGAGTGAAGGCATTGCGGCGCCCCCAACGCTCACCGGGTTGTACACCATCGATGCGCTCCTGACCGGCAATCTGGGACTGTTTTGGGATGCCCTCCGTCATCTGCTTTTACCATCGCTGGCCTTAGCAATGGGATCGATGGCCCAACAGGCCCGTATCACCCGCTCGGCCATGTCCGACAACCTGACCAAAGATTATATTGCTGCAGGACGGGCGCTCGGCGTTCCGGAACGGGTGATGATGAACAAGTTTCTGCTGAAACCATCCCTCATTCCGACTATCTCGATTTTAGGGTTGGATTTTGCGGCCACAATGAGCAACGCCTTCCTGGTTGAACTCATTTTCAATTGGCCCGGTATTTCGCGTTATGGCATCAACGCTATGCTGCGCAAAGACCTCAACGCCATTGCCGCCGTCATTTTGGTGCTAGGAGTTGTCTTTATCATCGCCAACGTGGTAGTGGATATGACAGTCGCCCGGCTTGATCCCCGCATCCGCCTGAGTACGGCCAAAGGAGCGTAAAACATGGCCGAACAACACACTTCCCTAACAATGACCGCCGATCTCTGGAAGCAGTTGGAGCGAAGCAGTCGTCGGGAATATTGGGGTCGAGCCTGGTACAAATTCTCGCACAACCCCCTCTCGGTGATCGGCCTGACAACGGTCACGGCGGTTATTCTGCTGGCGATTTTTGCGCCCTATGTGACGCCCTACCCTGAACATGCCGGCCCCTTTACCGATTTTGCCAACGCGAAGCAGCCTCCCAGTTGGGCGCATCCCTTTGGTACGGATGTGGCCGGCCGCGACGTTTTGACTCGAACGATGTTTGGCTTTCGATTTTCGTTGACAATGGGGCTTATCGTTTTATCTCTGACCGCGCCGCTCGGCGTTCTACTTGGTCTGCTAGCCGGATACTATCACGAATCCTGGGTTGATACGATCATTATGCGCGTCACCGATATTTTTTTGGCAGTACCTCCGCTCATTTTGGCCCTGGCGATTGCCGCGATGCTCAAGCCAAACCTGATCAACTCCATGATGGCCGTCTCATTGATGTGGTGGCCCTGGTACACCCGCTTGGTCTATGGCTTGGCAACCCAATTACGCAACGAATATTTCGTCAAGTCTGCCGAGGTAATGGGCGCCAGTCGGTTACATATTCTGTTCAAAGAAATATTGCCTAACTGCGTGTCACCCATTTTTACCAAAATGAGCCTGGATATGGGTTGGGTGATCTTGATTGGCTCCTCGTTGAGTTTTGTCGGCTTAGGCGTACAGCCTCCCAAGCCGGGCTTGGGCACGATGGTCGCCAACGGCTCGCGGTTTTTGCCCGATTTGTGGTGGATATCGCTCTTTCCCGCCCTAGGCATTGTCTTGATTGTGTTGGGCTTTAATTTGTTAGGCGACGGCCTGCGCGATTTGTTTGCGGCGGAGGAAGTATAGTGACAGAGCAACCCTTACTCAAAGTCGACAACCTACAGCTCAGTTACAAAGTTTACGGCGGCTCCTTGAGCGTCCTCAACGGGATAAACCTGGTGGTCCGCCCTGGCGAAAAAGTTGGACTGGTGGGCGAGACCGGCTGCGGCAAAACCAGCGCAATGAAAGCGATTTTGCGCATTTTGCCCGCTCCGCCTGCCCAAATTACTGGCGGGCATATTCATTTCAAAGGACAGGACGTTTTGCAGATGAGCCCCAAAGCCTTGCAAGGTGTCCGCGGCAACGGTATTTCGATGATTTTTCAAGATCCCACCGCCGCTCTTAATCCAGTCTTTACCATCGGCCAACAATTGAACGCCGTAATCAAATATTCCGCCTCCAACAGAAACAAAGCTGCGAAACGGCAGATCAGACAGGCCGCCATAAGCGCCTTGAGCGAAGTTTCTCTGGCCGACCCGGAACGATTGCTCAACGCCTATCCGGTGCAACTCAGCGGGGGGATGCGCCAGCGGGTCTGCATTGCAATGGCCCTGGCCGCCCAACCGGAACTGCTGCTTGCCGATGAGCCGGGCACGGCCTTGGATGTCACCATTCAGGATCAGGTGCTGCGCTTGCTGCGTAATCTGGTGGAGGAAAAAAATACTTCGGTCATCCTCATCACTCACACGTTGGGGGTGGTTCGGCAGGCCACGGATCGCGTGTACGTCATGTATGCCGGCGACATGATCGAATCGGCGCCCACGTCTATGCTCTTTGCCAACCCTAGGCATCCATATACGCAGGGCTTGATGGAAGCAGTTCCTCGTTTGAACGGAGGCGGTGTTGCCGAAGGTATTCCGGGTCGCATCCCCGATTACCGAAACCCGCCTACCGGCTGTCGCTTTCATCCCCGTTGCCCGCGCGTTATGAGCATTTGTCGTCGAGAAAAACCGTCGGGGTACCCTGTTGACGACGGGCATGAAGTGGCCTGCTTTTTGTTTGATGGTCAACATAAGCCATGAAACCGATTTTAAGCTATAACAACCTGAAAAAACATTTCGTTATCGGTCACCAAGACCAATTCAAGCGACAGCCAATTTCTGTGAAAGCGGTTGATGGCATTTCTTTAGACATTAACGAAGGCGAAGTGTTGGGTCTGGTCGGTGAGTCTGGGTCGGGCAAAAGCACCATAGCCTACACTACGATTGGAATGTATGCCCCTACGTCCGGCTTGATTGCGTTCAAAGGCGAGAACTTGTTTAGAAGCGGCGCTCGCCCCGCCCATCTCAAAAAAGAGATACAGATCGTTTTTCAAGACCCTGGCTCTTCCTTGAATCCCAGGCAGAACATCAAACAAATTCTTGAATTGCCGCTGAAAATCCACCGGCCCGAGGTGAATGTTCGCTTGGAGGAGATTGCTCGGCTGCTGGAACTGGTCGAACTGCCGCTAGAGGTCTTGCACAAATATCCGCGCGCCCTCAGCGGCGGCGAAAGGCAAATTGTATCGGTTGCTCGGGCGTTGGCGACCAAGCCTTCTTTTATCATCTTGGATGAACCAACCTCCGCGCTGGATGTTTCGGTGCAGGGCAAGGTTATCAACCTGCTCATTCGCCTGAAAAAAGAACTCAATTTGTCCTATCTCTTTATTACCCACGATTTGAGCTTGATGCGTAATGTAGCTTCGCGGGTTGCTATTATGTACCTGGGCAAAATGTGCGAGGTGGCCAATACCGACGACTTTTTCAAACATCCTCAACACCCCTATACCCAAATGCTTCTCTCTTCCATTCCCGTGGTTTCGGAGGCTGAGGAACGACTAAAACCGGAAAAGGTCATCTCAACAGGTGAAATTCCCAGCCCGGTCAACAGTCCCAGTGGATGCAGCTTCCACCTGCGCTGCCCCTACAAAATGAATATCTGCACCCAGGTTGATCCAGAGATGATTGAGCAAACGCCCGGTCATTTGGTGCGGTGCCATCTGTATACCGAGGGAAGTCCCAAGCGTGTTGAAAACGCTGCAATGCATAAACCCGAATCGATCCTGAAATAAGATGTGCAGGTCTTGCCTGGCCTCATTCCCTATCTCGAACTGAGGCGAATGGTGCGGCCAAGCCAGCTTTGCACTCATGAACCAATACTTTTCAGATACGGGCGACGGAAGACCTTAAAGGTCTTGGGGAAGGCTTCCGAAAGCATCTATGTAAGACCTTTAAGGTCTTATTTGACAGAACGTACGCGATCACCAGTCGGCAGGAGGGTTGGAGGGCTTGCAGCCCTCCAAAAATCCTTTTGCTCGCCGCTGCCGCGGCGGTGAGGGTCGGGGAAGTTGCACCTCACCGACCTTCACCGCCGCGTAAGTCCTGTTATTTGAAAAGTATTGACTCATGAACCGCTTTTTCATACAAGGAGACAAAGATGAATCCCATTAAAATTATGTACTTGAATCCGGTAGGGACGAGCCATTACGATCAATTCTTTGCCGATCTGTTTCAAGCGCATAAATATCCGAACACAGAAGTTCATGTAACTTCTTTGAATCCTGCTGTTGGGCCGATAACAAACCTAGAATATCGCACCTATGAAGCCATCGTAACGGCTGATATTATTCGGGCGACGCACCAGGCCGCCCAAGAAGGGTTCGATGCCTTGGTTATTGGCTGTTTTTACGATACCGCGCTGCACGACGCTCGCGAAATATCAGGCGATATGATCGTCATTGCGCCTTGCCATGCATCGATTGAAATTGCGCTCCATATCGCCAATAACTTCTCAGTGATTGTCGGTCAGCGCAAATGGGTCAACCAGATGAAAAATACGATCCGTGGTTATGGGTATGGCGACAAATTGATGTCTTTCCATGATGTTGGCATCAATGTGGTTGAGTTTCAACAAGACCATAATTTTATCCAGAAGCAACTGATTGCCGCAGCGCACAAAGCTGTGACTGACGATTATGCCGAGTCGCTGATATTAGGCTGCACGCTGGAAACCGGCTTCTATCAGGAGTTAGAAGCGGAGCTTGGCGTTCCGGTGATCGATCCGACACTGGCCTCATTCAAAGCAGCCGAACATGCCGCCCTGCTTAAGCGTGATTTTGGCTGGAAGCCGAGCCGGAAGTGGAGTTGCCAAGCCCCGCCGACGCATGAGACGGCGGCATTTGCTTTGTTCCAAGAATCCTATCAATTTGGCAAAAGAGTCATTGTTCCCAATGGGTGACGCTATGATTCGCTTAACTGTTCTTTATAACTTGCAGCCCTACGTCGATGAAAAAGAATTTCTGGAATGGCGACTCACCCGCCATCAGCAAGCCAATATGTCCGTTCCGGGCGTCATCCGTTCAGATTTCGCCCGCATCGAGCAAGCGTGGCCAGATGAGGCTCATTCGCCGCTCTATCAATTCATGACCACGGCTGATTGGCCCGATATGGAAAGTTTTCAAAACGCTTTTTACGATCCGGCCTATCAAGAGAGCTTGCGGGAAAATCTCAAAATACTCAAAGATCCGCTGCTTCTTATCAGCGAAATACTGATCGAGGAGACCAAGGAGTAACTCTTATGACCAGAATAGCGACAGATATCGGGGGAACCTTCACCGATCTCGTGTATGTCACCTCGGCAGGAACGGTTGGCACGGCCAAAAGCCACACGACGCCCGGGCAATTCGAAAAGGGCGTGATGGATGTTATTGAAGCCAGCGGCATCACCCCTGATGCATTTATCTCCTTCGTCCACGGTACAACCATCGTCATTAACGCCATCACCGAGAAAAAAGGCGCAAAGACGGCGCTGATCACCAGCCAGGGCTTTCGTGATGTATTAGAAATTGGGCGCGGCAATCGCCCCGATTACTTCAACCTTGAATACAAAAAGCCGCCTCCTTTTGTCACCCGATATTTGCGCCGCGAGGCGTCAGGGCGTATTAACTACAAAGGGATCGAGACTCAAGCGCTCGACTTGTCCGGCTTACCGACCATTCTGGACGATTTTCGGGCTGAAGGCGTAGAGGCCATTGCCGTTTGTTTGCTCAACTCTTACGCCAACTCGGCGCACGAGGAAGCGACCTTGAGCCGGATCAAGGCGCTCTGGCCAGAGGTGTCGGCGGTGGCATCGTACCAGATTACTCGCGAGTGGCGCGAATACGAGCGTACCAATACGTCCGTCATGTCGGCCTACGTGCAGCCGATTGCCCACCGTTATCTAGACGACCTCACCGGTCGCCTGGCCGAAGCGGGAATGACTTGCACGCCCTACATGATGCAGTCTAACTGCGGTGTGGACACTATTAAAAACGCCCGTCAAATCCCGATCACTATGATCGAGTCTGGCCCAGCCAGCGGAATGTGGGGCGCGGCGACTCTGGGCCGCTTGATCGGCGAAACCGAAGTAATTGCCTTGGATATTGGCGGCACCACTGCTAAATGCGGCTTGATTACCGGCGGCGAAGTCAAGCTGAGCACCAATTACATGGTCGGGCAAACCGACGTATCTGCCGGGTACCCAGTGATGATTCCGGTTGTGGATCTGGTTGAAATTGGCCAGGGCGGCGGCTCTATTGCCTGGGTAGATGCATTTGGGCGCTTGCACGTTGGTCCGCAAAGCGCCGGGGCTATGCCAGGGCCTGCCGCTTACAACACTGGCGGAACCGAGGCCACAACCACCGATGCCAATCTGGCGCTGGGCTGTATCAATCCAGATTATTTCTGCAGCGGTACAATGACCGCAAATATGGAGGCTGCGGGCGCCGCGCTGGATAAGCTGGCCCAAAAACTTGACCTCAGCCGGCAAGAAACCGCGCGCGGCATCGTTCGCCTGGCCAATAATAACATGGTCAATGCCATCAAGTTGATTTCGGTCAATCGAGGCCACGACCCGCGTGATTTTACGCTGATCGCTTTTGGCGGCGGCGGCGGGATGCATGCCTGCGCCCTGGCCAAGGAACTGGGCATCAAAAAAGTGGCGATTCCCCATCAGTCAGGGGTTTTTTCCGCCTGGGGGATGTTGTTAAGCGACCTGCGCCGCGACTACCTGCAAACCCAGATTGTGGAACTATCGGCTGCGGAGGCGACGCAACAACTCAGTGACACCTTTGCCGCGCTGGAAGAACAGGCGTATCAGGAGTATGAAGCGGAACATATTGATCGCTCTCGGGTGCATTTTTTACGGTACGGTCGCTTCCGCTATCAAAACCAGGAGCACTCCACGGAAATCGATCTGTCCGACGGACCAATCACCGCCGATCGATTGGCGAACATGCTGGAACATTTCCACACCACCTACGAACGTGAATATACCTACCGTTTGGACGCGCCTGTCGAACTGGTCACCTACCACCTGATCGCCATCGCCGAAGTGGATAAATTGGAGCCGAAAAAACTGCCCCTGGGCGAAGGGGATGCGTCAGACGCTATCAAAGGCTACCGGGAGGTCGATTATCTTGGGGCGGGAATCCACCAGGCCATGCTGTACCGTGGTGATGCCCTGGTCCCCGGCATGAGGTTTACTGGCCCGGCCATCATCGAAGAGGCGGAAACAACCATCGTTATTCCCCCCGGTATGCCTTGTACTGTCGATGCATACGGCAACTATCACATTCTAACGGCTCAGTAAGGAGGCGCCCATGGCCAAGCAATATGATCCAATCACCCTGGAAATCATCCAAAGCTCATTACAGGCAGCAGCCGACGAGATGTTTGCCACTCTGCGCCGCACCGCCATGAGCGCCATCATCTACGAAGTGCTCGATATGGGAACCGGCGTCACCGACAGATATGGCGAGTTGGCGGGATCGGGGGCCGGTATTCCAGCTTTTGTCGGCGTGCTTGATAAAACAGTCAAGAAAATCATTGCAAAATTTGACCGGCCGGGCGATATTGAGCCGGGCGATGTTTTTATGACCAACGACCCTTACAACGGCGGCGTCACTCACCTGAACGATATGGTTCTGGTGATGCCTGTGTTTGCCGAGGACGAAATCGTGGCCTGGACAGCCAACATTGCCCACTGGAATGACGTGGGCGGCATGGTTCCCGGCAGTATGTCTACCGACGCGACTGAGATTTTTCAAGAGGGTATGATCTTTCCAGGCGTCAAGCTGCTTGCCAGAGGCAAGCCGATCCAATCGATCTTCGATATCTTGACCGCCAACTGCCGTATGCCCGATTTCTTGACCGGCGATTTGTGGGCCGGAATAGCCGCTGTGCGGGTGGGAGAACGCCGCATCTTGGAAATTATCAACAAGTATGGCAAAGACGTTTTCCTGTATGCCCTGGAGCAATATATGGACTATGGCGAGCAGGTGAGTCTGAAGGCTCTGAAACAGTTGCCCAAGGGCGTCTTCTCGCTGGAAGAAGAGCAGGACAATGGACAGATCTACAAAGTTACCGTAGAAATTAAGGATGATGCTTGTATTATTGATTTGCGCGGCAACCCCGATCAGGACAAAGGCCCCTTCAATATGAGCGCGGATGAAGCCGTTGTGTCTTGTCAAATGGCCTTCAAAAATATTACCGCGCCGGATAGAATAGCCAATGGCGGTACGTTCCGCCCGTTAAAGGTTTTATTGCGCCACGGGAGCGTCTTTCATCCCACGCATCCAGCAGCGATGGGAATTTACTATGAAATAGGGATGCGATTACACGATTTGATTATGCGCTGCCTGGCTGAACATATGCCGGATCGCGTGCCTGCTGGGGGTTTCGCTTCGATATGCGGTACGCTGTTTGGCGGCATCCACCCGGATACCGGACGCCCCTATGCCGTCATCGAGCCAGAATTGGGCGGCTGGGGCGGTTCTCCTCATCAGGATGGCATGCCATGCCAGTTCTCGCCTTTCCATGGCGAAACATACAATTGTCCGGCGGAAGTTGCCGAGGCGCGTTATGGGGTGACGGTGGACTATCTCAGTTTCCACGACGAAGATGGCGGGGCAGGTCTGCACCGAGGCGGCAAAGGCGTTCGGATTGATTATCGCATCCGCTCTGACAATGCCTGGCTGACGGTAGCGTACACTCGCGATACATTCCCGCCGTGGCCCTTGAAGGGCGGGCAGCCCGGTTCGCCCAACCACATCATTATTCGCCGGGCCAATGGCGAGAGAGAACGCTATGCAGTGGTTAGCGGCCTGACGCTCCATACAGATGATGTCATTCAGGTGATGACCGGCACCGGCGCCGGCTGGGGGGAACCATTGCAGCGCGATCGGGCGTTGGTGCAGGAAGACCTGAAGAATGGCTACATCACGCCAGAGCAAGCAAAGCGTTACTATGGCTTGGATAAACGTAGGGAATGATGTTTTCTACATCTACGCGCCGCCTTCAGGTGATCAGCAAAGACCGTCTGAAGGCGGCACGACAACTCAAAGAGGATTGCTATATGAAACTCTTTTCTCTTTCCTCCATTCTCACTCCTACTTTGGGCGGCATGACAACTCAAAGAGGATTGCTATATGAAACCCATGCCACTGGTTCCGTTTCCGTTGAGTTCCTGCTTTCCGCTGGTTGGGGTGTTCTTCTTCTCTATCTCACATTCATAGCTCGTGAAATAGATTTGCTGCGACTGGATTTCACGGTTTGAACCAGGGATCGATATCCCGAGACGATCAAATTACTGACCACATAGGTTGAGACAATCAGCATGAGATATTTCACCACAGCGGGTAGGCTCAGGTTCAACAACAGCGTGCCGAAGACCCCGATAACGATCACGTGGATGATATAAACACCATAAGAGTTCCGGTTCAGTTCACTCCAGATTCTTCCGGTTTTATCGAAATACCGCCGGAAGGTTTCAATCATCAGGTACAGCAAACAGAGCAGCGAAAGGTGAAAACTAAGCCACCAAACGAGCCGGTACAGCGGAGTGATCTCAAAACCCTCCAGGTAAAAGAAGGGAAACAGCCGGGCAAAGATGTGTATTGTAATCGGAATCCAGGCGATCGCATTGACGATCGTATACAGCATTTTGCTTTGGGGTTTTTCCGCAAATACGTTCTGTTGAAAACATAACGACCCGAGCAAGAAAGCCATAAAGTACACGAGCAGTCTTTCATTTTCGAAATCGATCAATGGGGTCAGCGTCCAGCTCCGAAAACCGAGAATACCGCCTATGCTAAAGCTATACACAAATCCAATGATGAAGGCGCCCCAAACTGCGCCTTTTAGCGAAATGTTTGGTATTCTGATATTTGCTTTTGATAAAAGCAGATAGATCATGCTGAAAACAAACAACACAGGGAGGAACCATAACCAGTTTTGGCTGTTCGGGTTGGTTATGTGAAAATAGGTGCTCCAGTGTTCTTGCGGTAGACCTCGAGAGTACAGGAATATGACTTTGTAGAGCGGGATCAACGTAAGTACAGCGATCACCCAAGGGACCATTAGTCGTTTGAATTTCCCTTTGAGAAATTCCCATCCGGTCTTGTTTTTCAGGGACGCAGGGATCAAATAGCCTGCAATAAAGAAAATGGCAGGCATCACGATAATATCGAAAACGATACCGAGGATGCCAACCCAAGTTATGGTTGCGGGATCATCCACAATCCAGAACCAACCCCACAGGCCGGCAGCTTCATAAACGCCCCCGACATGGTAGAGAACCACTAAAAAGATAATGATGGTTCTGAGGTTATCCATCCAGTGGATCCGATTCCCCTGTGTTGGATTATTCTCTTTGCTAGTCATTGTTTTTCTCCTTGCATGGCGCCAGGTGCGCCGCTGGCGGCTTCAGGAGATCAGCATCGTCATTAGCACGGTATGGCTTTCTCCATCGCGCCCAGGTACACGACCGAGCCAACGGCGTCAACGGCACACAATGCCGGGCCGCTTGTGACAATCGTTTATGGCGGATATATATCTTTACCTTCGGGTAGAATCTGTTGTATCGCTTTTCACGTCGTTTGGATTGCTTGGGAGGCTCCCTGCCGCTGCATAACTCCTCCTGCCGCCACCCGCTGCATACAGACGGCGCTCACGCGCAGCGACGTCGCGTCGGCAGGTGTGAAATGTTCCTCCCGCCGCCCTTCGGCTGGTGTGAACTATGGTTTGGAGCGAGCGACCAAGGTCAAGGAAGGTCGGGCGAAAGACGCCAAGCGGTACAGGGAATTGGGATACGGCGTTGCGCAGGAGGCGAAGAATGAAGAGGCGGATTCCCCTTTTCGCATAGTATAAACGAGCATAGGGCGCGTGCGTGTGAAAGGATCAAGCCAGTGGGTTTAGAAAGCATAACGAAGGTTTATCATCAGTGAACGTGTCATGCTGTGGTCTTTAAGCGGTCGTGGTGATGACCATCTGCATTGCTCTGATGCCGCTAGTCGAAGCCTAACGAGACACATGCGCCCAACGTGCCTTCGACTTCGTCTCAATGCGCAGATATTGCATGCACCACCCACTCAACATACCCAAGTCTGTGAGTCTGGGCATAGCGTGCTGCCAGCCGCCATAGGGTCGGCAGAACACCTTCGCCTCCGCCATCGATCTGCGCCAATTCGAGCGTAACCCGATCCATGCCGCGACGAAACTCGCCAAGAATGGTTGCGCAACCGGCTTGAACAACGAGCGGTTCGTCAGTAAAGACCAGGGTATTGATGTACTCATCTGGAAGCGTCAGAATATCATCTGGCGTACAGCCTTCAATCAAAACCTGTCGGCCTTGACTGGATGGTCGTTCCAAGCTTCTACGCTACTACAGACTCGGCATGATCATGATACGCCGTATCCCCTTAATACGGTTGTCTCCACGGCTCTGGGTTCGCCCACTCCATCATGACTCGCTGTCTGCCGGTGGCGCCGGCCCAAGCCAAGGTCCGGCAGGCGCTCGATGCGCTAGGCAATATCCATCAGCCGATAGGGCGGCTTTGCTCCGGCAAGAACTCTTCACTGGGCAACGGCGCACAATATTTCGCGTTTGACAACTATTTCATCCGTTTCCTCAAAGCCTAATGGTTTTTGACGATCAAAATCGGTAATGGAGAAAGGTGCTCGTAGTGCCGCCTGAAGGCGGCTGTGCTGCCTTCAAACCGCCTAAAGGCACTACCCCTGTTGATTGTCAAATTTCATTAGGCATCGTTGGGCGGACAATGGAGACGTTCCATCCTCTCAGGTGTAGGTTTTTTACTTTCCGTCGGACGAATGCTGCATCAGGACGCAGCAAATGAAGACTTGTACGCCAGAGATGTTTTCCGCATCAGAATGCGCTTTGTCAAAAAAGTCCACACTTGAGAGGACGTTCCATCGAGATGGGAAGCAGCATCTTGGTATGGGCGACGCTCAGCTTTGGAATGGCAATGGCCAAACATATAGCTTGGCTGCCAATCAGTCAATACCCGGCGCCATCGTCGACTCTCGTACAATTAATTTTCCCCGCAATGTGATAACCTCAGCAGCGTTGACATTTTTATTTTTTCGGCTCAATAAACGCAACATCATCTCGGCCGCTTCAACCCCCAATTCATATCTGGGTTGATGGAAGGTCGTTAATGATGGATTGATATGCTCGCTCAATGGAATGTTGTCAAACCCGGTCACTGAACAATCTACCGGCACGTGAAGCCCGGCTTTTCGCAGCGCATACATCACACCAATGGCTAGAATGTCGTTAAAGCAGACAATCGCTGTGGGACGAGGCTCACTGCGCAGCAGTTCTTGTGTCCCTATCACCCCTCCTTCCGTTGTACCATTTGGGGCAGCCGCAATATACTCAGGCCGAAGCGTAAGGCCATCTTGTATCAGAGCTTGCTTGTATCCCCGCAGCCGATCTTTTGTGATCCGCCCCGACCGTTTGTTGCCAAGATAGGCAATCCGGGTATGCCCCAGTTCAATCAGATGCCGGGTGAGATCAAAGCCCCCGCTGATATCGTCGTGACAAACAGAATGTGTTGTATCCTCGGTTGCCAGATTGTTGATGAGCACTGTTGGTACGCCAAATTGACTCAGTTGATGCAAATGCGCCTGGTCGACTTCAGTTGAACAGATAAGCGCGCCATCCACCCGCCGTTCGCTCATGGTGCGGAAAATCGCCTTTTCGCGTTCCGGGTTGCGGTGCGACGTTGCCACAAAGAGACTGTACCCTTCGGCATACAACACATCCTCAATACCCTGGAGAACTTCAGCCAAAAAAGCGTCGTCAATGCGCCGAACCAGAACCCCCAATACCTTTGAATATGTTTTTCGAAGACCGCTGGCTACAGTATTGGGCACATATCCTAGCTCATCAGCGATTTTTCGGATATATTCAGTGGTTTTGGCCGGGATCATTGGATTACCGTGCAGCGCCCGCGACACAGTTGAGAGCGATACCCCAGTCGCCTGTGCAATATCTTTGAGCGTAACAGCCATCGTAGTTATTTCCCTCATGCAAGAACAGATATATTGCGCAAAAATTCTATTTTCTGCATAATTTTACGCACAAAAACATGAGTTTGCATACTCTAGGTTACCTCAAAAAAAGGTTTGTTGCAACAGTATGACCTTTCTGTCCATATTTTATCCGATTAGCGTATTTCTTGATCTAACCTGTTCATGATTTGCGCTGAGAAGGTTGTAACACTCCATCGCAACAACGATCACAATATTGACAATGAACGAAAAGTGTGATAAATTGCGCGCCAAATTACGCAAAGGTTTGCGTAATTTGGCGCGCAATGTGACTCAATAAAAAGCTACAGAGAAAGATTTTAATACATGTTTTTTGTTATCAATGATATTTCTGCTTAATAATAATCCAAGTTATTGCATTTATCTTTCTGGATATAATGCAAATGTTTGCGTTGTCTGACGTATACCTGGAGGAAATAATGATCCGAATCGCCAATGCCCCCTGTTCATGGGGGGTCATTGAACGAACTTATGAGGATGAACGCGCTTATGATTACGCACGCGTGATTGATGAAATGCAGGAAACTGGCTTTGCCGGTACAGAATTGGGCGACTGGGGTTTTATGCCCACCGAGCCGGCTGTGCTCAAGGTCGAACTTCAAAAGCGCAGCCTTAGTCTTATCGCCTCATGGGTTACGGCAGTGCTGATTGAGCCGGAAGGCCACGCCGACAGCGCCGATCGGGCTGTACGCGCCGCCCGGCTGCTCGCAGAAGCGGCTGGTGACAAGCCCATCATTGTGATGGGTGACAATCTGTTTGCCTACGAGGAACGAAACAAGATTGTAGGTCGTGTTACGCCCGCCGACAGCATGGTCGATGAACAGTGGCGAATGTTTGTAGATGGCGTTCATCACATTGCCCGGCGGGTGAAAGAAGAAGCCGGACTACGTACCGTTTTTCATCCCCACTGCGCAACATGGATTGAAGCTCCCCACGAAGTTGCACGGTTAATGGAAATGACCGATCCCGACCTGGTGGGCTTATGTCTGGATACCGGTCACTGCCAATTCGGGGGCGGCGATCCTGTGTCCGCTGTGCGCCAATACGCCGACCGCATCTGGCACGTTCATTTCAAAGACTGTGAGCCACATATTGCGACTCAAGCGCGAAAAGAAGGTTGGGAATACAACGTTGCCGTGGGCCAAGGGCTCTTTTGCGAGTTGGGCCAGGGCGACGTTGATTTTGCCGTCGTGCTGAACGAACTGGATCTTATCAAATATGATGGCTGGGTTGTTATCGAGCAGGATGTGTTGCCAAGCATGGGCACGCCTAAAGAAGCCGCTCAGCGCAACCGCAATTATGTGCGCAGTCTTGGCCTATAAAACCATTTTGTGGAGACCATCGTATGGAAACAATCAACGTTGGCGTCATTGGCATGGGCTGGATGGGTCTAGCCCATAGCCGTTCCTACAAAGCTGTAGTTGACCGTTTTTATGACAAAGGCATTCGAGCCAACTTGGTTATGTGCGCCGACAATGTTGAAGCGCGAGCCAGAGAAGCCTACGAACGCTTGGGCTTTGAGCAGTACACGACGGACTGGCGTGAAGTTATCAATCACCCTGAAATTCGGGCGGTTAACATCACCTCCCCCAACTTTATGCATAAAGAGATGGCTCTAGCCGCCATTGCGGCCGGAAAGCATGTCTTTTGCGAAAAACCGGTAGGTGTTAGCCCGGAAGAAACCGCCGAAATCTGCCACGCTGCCCAAAAAGCAGGCATACTGAGCTTTGTCGGCCTCAACTATCGCTGGGCGCCGCTGGTACAGTTTGCCCGAAACCTGATCCTGGAGGGCAAACTGGGCGAAATCACTCACTATCGGGGCCGCTTCTTCTCAATGTACGCTAGCGATCCCTTGAGCCAGTTAAGCTGGCGCTTTCTGGCCGAAAAATCGGGCGTCGGCATTTTAGGCGATGTGATGCCCCACGTGGTGGATATGGCCCACTTTTTGGTTGGCCCCATCGAACAAGTGATGGGTAACAAACATACCTTCATCACCAAGCGTCCCTTGCCTGTGCCGGGGCGCGGCACACACTTTTCCCGCGGCTTGCCGGATGATCCCAAAGGCACAGTGACCAATGAAGATTACGTAGGCGTGTTGGTGAAATTTGCCGGCGGCGCCCAGGGTACACTCGAGGTCTGTCGAGCCATCTACGGCCCTAAATGCGAAATGGCCTTTGAAATCAACGGCTCCAAAGGAGCCATCAAGTGGAATTTTGAAACAATGAACGAAATCGAGGTGTATTTGCCGGACGAAACAAAAGGACACGAGGGCTTTATACGCATATTGGCCGGGCCGGATCACCCCTTCCACGAGCGTTTCAACCCTGGCCCCGGCATCGGTCTTGGCTACGAAGACCTGAAATGCATCGAAACCTACCACTTTCTCCAATCGATTGTAAGCAACACGCAGCTTGAACCCGGTTTGGAACAAGCCTACGCTTTTGCCAAGGTAGACGCCGCTATTATGCGTTCCTGGGATACCAACACCTGGGAAAAGGTGACGCCGTTATGGCCAAAAAACAGTTTGACCTAATCACAATGGGCCGGGTGGGAATGGATCTGTTTGCCCAAAACGTGGGCGCAGCTTTTGAAGACGTAACCGGCTTTGAAACTGCCGTGGGCGGCAGTCCGGTCAATATCGCCATTGGGACCAGTCGCCTGGGGTTGAACTCCGCCGCCTTTACGGCGGTGGGTGAGGACCGGGTGGGCGATTTTGTGCTGCGTTACTTGCAGAATGAAGGCGTGGCCACCGACTACATCCCCCGCAAGCCCAACTGCCGCACCGGCCTGGCGATGGTCTCTATTCAGCCGCCCGACCAGTTTCCTTTGGTTTTCTACCGCGACAATCCTGCCGACACCTATCTGACTATTGACGATGCTGCCGCGTTGCCCCTGACTAACAGCCGGGCGGTGCAAATCTCCGGCACGGCGTTGAGCCGGGGAAGTTGCCGCGACGCGATGCTTTTTGTCGCCGAGCAGTGCCGCGCCCTTCATGTCACCACATTTATGGATTTGGATTTGCGCCCCGACCAGTGGACGCATCCTCGCGCTTTTGGCCTCAACGTGCGTACAGTGCTGCGCCACCTGGATGTGGTCATCGGCACCGAGGAGGAGTTTTACGCACTGCTGGCCGAAGATCCCGCGCCAGTATGGCAGGGCGACAATGTAACCGAGGCGCAAATCGAGGAGATGGAAGAGTTGCTGCAAACCCTATTAGCCGACTCGCAAGGGCCAGAGGCGCTGGTGCTGAAACGCGGCCCTCGCGGCGTGAGCATCTTCACCAAAACGAGCGACGTTGTTGATGCCGCCGGCTTTGCCGTAGAGGTGCTCAATACCGTTGGCGCAGGTGATGCTTTTGCCAGCGGCTTCATTTATGGCTACCTCAAAGGTTGGGACTGGTACAAATCCGGTCGAATGGGCAATGCCTGCGGCGCCCTTGCGGTTACTCGGCACGGCTGCGCCACAGCCCTCCCCACCGAGCAGCAAGCCCTCAATTTTATCGAAGAACGTAGCGGGTTTTGAGAAAGGATAAGAATGGAACATGTAATCAGACCCAACGTCAACGAGACCGTGGTGATTGAGGTAACGCCAGAATCAGCCGGTTGGAACCACCTTGCATTCAAGGTGGTTTCTCTCAAAAAAGGACAACGTTATAGCCAGCAAACCGACGGCAACGAAGTTGCGCTGGTTCCATTAGCCGGTACATGTCAAGTTCACGTACAAGCTGAACGGTTTGACCTATCCCGCGACAGCGTATTTAGCCAGATGGCCCACGTGTTGTATGTCCCGCCGGGCCACGATATCACCGTGCAAGCCGAAACCGACTTCGAGTTTGCGCTGGGCGGCGCGCCCGCTGAAGGCAAATATCCCGTACGCCTCATTACCCCTGCCGACATCAAAAGCGAGATGCGCGGCGGCGGTTCAGCCACCCGGCAGGTTTGCCACACCTTGGCCCATCCCCTGCCCGCTGAGCGATTGATTTTGTTTGAAGTGTATGTGCCGGGCGGCAACTGGTCCGGCTGGCCGCCCCACTGTCACGATGGGTATGCAGGCTCGCCTTACCTCGAGGAAACCTACTACTTCCGCACCGACCCGGACTATGGATTTGGTATGCATCGCAACTACCGGGTAGACACCGATTTTGATGAAATCTTGCCGGTGTACGATGGCGACCTGGTGTTGGTGACGCAGGGCTTTCACTCTACCGCCGCCGCGCCCAATTGCAATCTCTACTTCCTCAACTATCTGGCTGGTGACTTGCTAGACGAGGCCCGCGCCACGCCTCCTTTCGATGATCCCGCTTTTGCCTGGATCAAAGGCGATTGGGAAGCCAACCCGATGCCCTTGCCGACTGTAGGCGGGTAGACCGGAGAAATCACCAATGAAAATCCTATCGCCCGGGAAGATCCGGGCCTTGCAAACCGCCTCGACCAAAAACGGCATTTTCAACATTTTAGCCATCGATCACCGCGACTCACTGCGGATTGTGATTGACCCCGACCATCCGGAGGTTGTTTCGGCAGCCTCGCTGACCACGCTCAAACTGGCGATTATTGAACAGATCGCCCCCCATACGACCGCCGTAATGCTTGAACCAGAATACAGTGCGGCTCAGGCCATTGTCGCGGGGGCGTTGCCCGGTCACGTTGGCTTTCTGTCGGCATTGGAAGAACAAGGGTATTTGGGCAACCCATATGCTCGGCAAACCACATTGTTAAACGGTTGGAGCGTTGCCCAAGCCAAACGGCTGGGCGCGAGCGGCATCAAACTGCTCATCTTTTACCACCCCGATGCCGAGGAAGCGGCAGAGCGACAAGAAACATTGGTCAAAGCCGTGGTTGCCGATTGCGCCCGCGAGGAAATTCCGCTGTTTTTGGAGCCGCTGGCCTATCCACTGGACCCCGCTGTACCGGTTCATTCAGCCGAATTCGCCGCCCAGCGCCGCCGTATTGTGGTGGAAACCGCCCGCCGATTAGGGGCGCTTGGCCCTGACATCCTCAAAATGCAATTCCCGCTTGACGCCAAATACGACTCCGATGAGGGGTTGTGGCGGGATGCCTGCGCCGAATTGAACGAGGCGGCGCCTGTGCCGTGGGCGTTGCTCTCCGGCGGCGACCCATATGACAGCTTCAAAGTGCAGGTGCGCGTGGCCTGCCAGTCCGGCTGTTCCGGCTTTATGGCGGGCCGCGCCCTGTGGCGCGAGGCAATCGGAGCGGCGGAGACGGAGCGCACAACCATCTTAAGGAACACTGTGTTGCCCCGGTTTGAAGAGCTGTCACACATTGCCAACACCCACGGCCAGGGTTGGCAGATCAGGTACACCCTGCCTGTGGTCGATGAAGCGTGGTTCAGGGGATATGAGCCGCCAATCGCAAGTGACAACGAAGCTGTCATGACCAATTGACAATGCATACGGGAGATAACAATGTCAGTCCATCATCAAGAATCAATCCGATTGACCATGGCCCAGGCCATCGTCAAATTTTTGCAAGTGCAGTATAGCGAGCGTGATGGCAGCCGGCGCCGCTTCATACCCGGCATCTTCGGGATTTTTGGACATGGCAACGTAGCTGGGTTGGGGCAAGCGTTGCAAGAGTATGGCACAGACCTGCCCTACTTCCAGCCTCACAATGAGCAATCAATGGTTCATACTGCCAGCGGTTTTGCCAAAGCCAACCGCCGGCTGGCAACCCTGGCTTGTACCTCATCCATTGGGCCGGGGGCAACCAATATGATTACCGGCGCGGCCACCGCCACCCTCAACCGACTGCCTGTGTTGCTCTTTCCCGCCGACTACTACGCCACCCGGCGCCAGGGCTACGTGTTGCAGCAGCTTGAACACCCCATCAGCGCGGATGTCAGCGTCAACGATTGCTTTCGCCCGGTCAGCCGTCTTTTCGACCGTATCACGCGCCCGGAGCAGTTGCTCCACGCCTTGCCGGAAGCGATGCGCGTTCTCATTGACCCCGTCGACGCCGGCGCGGTGACTATCGCCATTCCACAAGATATTCAGGCCCAGGCCTACGATTATCCGGTTCATTTCTTTGAACATCGCGTTTGGCGGATTGACCGCCAACAACCGGCGCCGCAGCGCATTACAGAGGCGCTGGGATTGCTCAAAACCGCCCAGCGTCCTTTCATCATTGCCGGAGGAGGCGTGATGTATTCAGAGGCCGAAGCTGAACTGCTGGCCTTTGCCGAAAAATTCGGAATCCCGGTGGGCGAAACAATGGCGGGCAAAGGGGCAATGGATAATGCTCACCCCTTATCGGTGGGCGGGTGCGGCGTCACCGGCACGGCTGCGGCGGGCAGATTGATGGCCCAGGCCGATGTGGTTATCAATATCGGCTCGCGCTTGTCAGACTTTACCACCGGCTCGCGCTCGGCTTTTCAACATCCCGCTGTCAAATTCATCAGCATCAACGTAGATGGGCGCGATGCCTACAAGATGGGCGCCCTACCCATTGTGGCCGATGCCCGCGAGTCGCTGCGCGCGCTCTTAAACGGCGCGGAAAGCATCGAGATCAAACCCAATACCAGCTACCTGGAAGAAGTTGCGATTGAAAAAAATAAGTGGCGGCAATTGCTTGAAACCGACGTGTTTGTCACCCATCCCGGCGAGATGTTCAACCAGCAACACGCGCTGCACATTCTCAATCAAGAAGCCCATCCGGGCGACACGGTTATCGGCGCGGCAGGCGGTTTGCCGGGCGACTTGCACCAGCTTTGGGACAGCAGCGACAAGAAGACCTGCCACCTTGAATTTGGCAACTCCTGCATGGGCTACGAAATCCCCGCCGGCCTGGGCGTGCGGATGGCTCAGCCAGAGGGCGAAGTGTATGTTTTCGTAGGCGACGGCGCCTACCTGATGCAGCCCACCGAACTGGTTACCTCCCTTCAGGAAGGATTGAAGATAACGCTCCTGATTTCGCAGAATGACGGTTTCCAAATCATTCGCCGCTTGCAGATGAATCGGACGGGCATCAGTTTTGGCAACGAGTTCCGCGCCCGCGACTCAGAAACCAACCGGTTGGAAGGCGAGTACGTAGAGATTGATTTTGCCAAAAATGCCGAAAGTATGGGGGCCAAAGCTTGGAGCGTGAGGAACGCCGAAGAGTTGCGACAGGCGCTTCAAGCGGCCAGAGCCGAACCCCGTTCCTGCGCCATTGTCATCACCACCGAACGACACCGCTACGGCCCTGGGTCCGAGGTATGGTGGGACGTAGCTCCCGCCGAAGTCACCGGCAATGCTGAAACGCAACAAGCCCGCGCCGAGTACGAATCTGACCGGGTCAAACTGCAAAGGTTCTATTACTAATCCCAATTCAACATGAACACCACGCATGTCATGCTGAGCCCTTCGGCGTGCCTGCCCTGAGCGAATCCGAAGGGCTCAGAGCAGGTTCCCGAAAGGCTCAGAGCCTTCCTGAACAACGTGAAGGAGTGATCGGATGCGGAATGTCTCAGAATATAGCTAGAACGTTTGACGATCTCCTTTTCCGACCCCGCAAAGTGACAGGAGAGACACATACAATGAGGCTACTAATTGACCTGGCGTCTTCGATTCTCAAGCGGCTGGCGCTCTGCTGATCGAAATAATCACGGAAACTGAAGGAGGAGGTATGGCAACCATTAATCTTGGCGTCATTGGTTTAGGCCGGATTGGGCGCATCAATAGCCGCTATCTGCTTGGACGCGCGGAGGGCGCTCGATTGGCGGCTGTTTCTACCCGCCGCCCCAAAGCCGCTGCCGAACTTTTGGGACAGACCAGCAGCGTCAAAATCTATACGAACTACCATGATCTGCTGGCTGACCCCGCGATTGACGGGGTGTTGGTTGTTACCCACACCCATACCCACCATGACATTGTGATAGCTGCGGCAGAGGCAGGTAAGGCCGTTTTTTGCGAAAAACCCATCGCCTTGACCTTGGCAGAAACGGACTCAATGTTGGCGGCGGTGGAAAAGGCGGGAGTGCTGTTTCAAGTAGGTTTTATGCGCCGCTTTGACAAGGGCTTTGCCGCCGCTAAACAAAAAATCGAAGCCGGAGACATTGGTACGCCCATTGTGGCCCAATCTATAAGTCGCGACCCCAACTGCCCCGAACCGGATTGGGCTGCACCCGCCAACAGCGGGGGGATGATACTCGATTTAGCCATCCACGATTTTGATATGTTTCGCTGGCTGATGGGGGATGAGGTGCAGCGAGTGTATGCTGAAGGAGGCAACCTGACCTGCCCTGCCTTGATTCAGGTTGATGATATTGATACGGCCATCATCAATATGCGTTTTGCCAACGGCGGGCTGGGCTATGTCGAGGCGGGGCGCAACTGCCGCTACGGTTACGACATCCGCTGCGAAATTCGAGGCACAGAGGGCACACTCAAAATTGGCTACCTGCAAGATACGCCGGTGCTTACGCTTACGCCGCAGGGCGTCACCCACGATACGGTGGCTTGGTTTGAAGAACGCTTCACCCCAGCCTACCACGCCCAACTTGATCATTTCATTGACTGTGTTCAGCAAGAAAAAGAGCCGCTTGTAGGCGCAAGCGATGCTCGTATGGCTCTGCATATTAGCCTGGCCGCTACCCAATCTCAAACACAAGGAAGGCCGATTCATGTGGCTGAGACCCAAGACGTCTGAAGCGCATTCAATTGCGGACGAATCCTGTCGGGGCGCAATGCAACACGATATAGCTTATCCAGAAGCGCTGAAATGCGGATTGAGCCACGTTGGGCGGTGTTTCCGCAATGCTGCTCATCGGCGTATCAGTGTTCGCTGTGGTCGATCAATCGGTGCGAGTGAGCGGTAAAGGTGCTGGACCTGTTCGGCGACCGTTGCATCGGTGACGACAAACGAGGCGCGCTCACCAAGCGTAGCGACTGCCGATCTCAACTTGTCAGCATTGCGGTTGGCCAAGATCATACGTGCGCCTGCGGCATATAATCGACCCTGAAAACTGGACCACATGCGACGTAAAGATTCGGAGAGGCTCAAGACACCACCAGGTGTCGTAGCCTATCAAGCCGCTGTGACGCGGGGTGATCCCCGCTAGGGATGTTTTGTCCTTCGAGTCCGAAGGTCGCCGCATTAGCACGGCATACATTGAGTTTCAGTTCCCGGCGGGAATAGACTGTCCTGCGAAGCCCAACGGCCATCGTTTGTCCGTGTATCGCTATAGATCATAGGCTGTTGCGCATGCAACGGCAAGATAATGACCGCCCAGGACACACTCCATGCGTCGCCGCGCGCATCGTTGGGGTGTGATTGGCATAGGTATCAGGTAAGAGATTTGGCAAATTCTCGATGCAGCAGCCAAAGAGATCTCTCAACCAGTGAATGTGCGGTCATTGTTAGTTCCGCGCAAGTGCCGCCTCGATCCCGGCCTGCAAGCTGCCTCGCGTCTGAATATTGCCCAAGTCTAGACCAAGATGGACCAGGGTCTGGGCAATCTGCGGCTGGATGCCCGTAAGCATCACCTTTGCCCCCAACAACTGTATGGCCTGGGCAGCCTGGATGAATGCCTGGGCGACCTGAGTATCGACTATCGCAACCCCCGTGATGTCCAGAATGACGAGATCGGCCTGGTGATGAGCCACGCCCGCTAGTAGGGTTTCCATAATCTGCTGGGCGCGTCTGCTGTCGATAGTCCCAATCAACGGCATGATGAGCACCTCATCCGTGATCGGAATGAGCGGCGTTGATAGCTCGCGCAGTGCATCGTGCTGGGCGTCTATCACTTGCTGTTGGAGTGCAGCACGTTCCTCTTCAGCCCGAAGTTGCTCAGTAATATCGCGGACCATGGCAACGGTTCCCTGCAGTTGGCCCTGGTCATCGGCTACCGGAAACACCGATACTTGCACTGGAATGATTGTGCCACTGGTATGCCTCAACGACAGCTTGCCCATCCAGAAGCCTTGGCCTGTCACCTGTTGCACAATGGCGCCAATCTGCGCCATCTCTATCTCATACAGCTGATCAAGCGACCGGCCAAGCAGCGCCTGCCCATACCCGGATAGTGTGCCATAGGCCGCATTTGCATAGGTGATCCGTCCCTGCGTGTCGGCCATCCCAATGCCATCAACGGCGTTCTCCACCAAGGTTTTGAAGATTCGTAAGTCTCGCTCTTGCTGCTGTTGTTCGGTGATATCCTGCACAGTGACAGTGCGCATTATGGGCATGCCTTCCTGGTTTCGCACCAGGAAAATCGATATCAACGCCGGAAAGACAGCGCCATCCTTACGGAGAAGGGTCAACGTGCCTTGCCAATGCCCGTCTCTCATCACCTGCTCATTGATCTGGGGTAAACGGTCTTGGTCTTCGGGCGCAATCAATTCAGGAATCGTGAACGCATCATGGTCTGCCGCATAACCCAGCAGCGTTGTGAATGCCGAGTTGGTGTAGATCGCCCGGCGCTGGGCCAATGGGTCATTCGTGGCGAACATGATACATTCCGGGGACTGCTCAGCTACTGCTTGAAAGATGTGTAGATAGTTTTCCAGTTGCTTGCGTTCGGAGATGTCGATAGCATAGCCAATCACGCCAATCGGCGTATCACTATCATCACGCAGCAGCGAGAGGCAAAGTTGCAGCGGGATGTGCTCTCCAGTCTTTGTACAGCCCGTTGTTTCAATGTTCTGATTATCGGGCTCTGGCGTAGCGGTTATTGCTGCAAACCTCAGCCACGCTTGCTCTGCGGCGGGGTAGAGAGTGGCAATCGACGCACCAAGCGCCTCCTCGGACGCATAGCCAAAGATACGGCTGGAGTCGCGATTCCAACTGATGATGACGCCCTGCAGGTCGGTTACGATGACCGAGCCCGACACCTGCTCCAGGATTTGCGCTTGTTGATACAACGTTTGGCGTGCCTGCACCTGGGCCGTGACATCAATCACAAAATGTGACACCCCCGCCACCACGCCTTGCTCGTTGCGCACAGGATTGCAGATCAGGTTGAACCAGCGCTCCTCCAGGTCGCCCGTTTCGGGATGACGCAGCTTGACCAGAGCCTCCTGAACCACTTGCACCTGCCCGCTGGCGTAGGCTTGATCCAGAACGGGCAACAATCCAAGGATCTCATGTGCGTCAAACACGGTACGCAGGCGCTTACCCAGAACATCTTGCTTGCCTAAGGCAGCAAGATAGGCCCGATTCGCAAAAGTACAGACATAATCATCACCCTGCCAAAGGCAGATCGGGATTGTACTTTGCTCCAGCAGGTTTTCCATCCACTGAAACTTGGTCCTAGCTGCTTCCAATTCGGTTTGCAGCGCTGCTACCTGTTCGCGTAATCGCTCGTTCTGCTCCTGCAATGACGCTCTGTCCCGGGGATCAATCATCTTCACGACCCTCTCTTGTATGCCGCCTTATATTGCGGGTTGCATGAAGACGTATAGCTGTCGTAATTCTTGGCGGTTGCAGAAACCAAACGGCAGGAGGCAGCTATATGTCAATGGAAGAGATTATCATACGCCGATTCTATATCGTAGCGGATCGGGCACACGATGTCAAACCGCCAAACGTGAATATGTATTCGCGAGAGATTGCAACCATTGAACTGCTATATGTCCTCAAGGGGCATAGCTGCCAAGCGTTCTACTGCTGGCGGTCACACTATTGGCGCCGCTTTTCCCCAAACTTCGCTTTCGGGATGCAACGTCGGACGCAACGGACCAAAACACCTCATCAGAGGCTGGCGAGGAACACAGTTAGGGTTAGGCATCCTAATGAAGCATAGCGTGTACGGTCATCGCTGATGAGACAATGCTGGTATAATAATGCTATCAATCCTGCTCGAACAAACCTGTGGAGAACGATATGCTTTTCATCGAAAAGGCGGAGCAAGCGCATAGCCTCTTGCATGAACTTGATCTTGACTGCTGGCTGACTTTTGTACGCGAAACGGGAGATCGCCCCGACCCCGGCGTCGAGTTGGTCCTCGGCACGAGCATAACCTGGAATTCGGCCTTCCTCTTCGGCAAAGACGGTACGCGCATCGCCATCGTTGGCCGCTACGACAGCGAGAATGTCCGTGCTACCGGGGTTTTTCCCGATATTATCGGCTATGATGAAGATCTGCGCGAATCTTTGCTTGTCGCCCTCGACCGCATTGCACCAAGCCAGATCGGCCTCAACTACAGCCTACACAACCATACCGCCGACGGGTTGACCTATGGTATGTTTCTGTTGTTGCAAGAACTGCTCGACGGAACACCACACGCCGGCAAGCTCTGCAGCGCTGGTACGCTGTTAGCGAAATTGCGCGCGCGCAAGACCGCAACCGAACAGCAGCGGATCAAAGCCGCAGTCGCCACTACCGAGACCATCATCGCCAATCTGACCCCGCAAATCAAGCCAGGGCTCAGTGAGGCTGCCATTGCGCAGATCGTCCACCAAGAGTTCGAGCAGCGCGGCCTAGCCAGCTCCTGGGATTGGGACTATTGTCCGACGGTGAATAGCGGCCCCGACTCGCCTGCTGGTCATGTGCAGCCCCAAGACGACATTCTGGTCGAACCCGGTCACCTGGTCCATATCGATCTGGGGGTGCGCCAGGAGGAGTACTGCTCGGACATCCAGCGGATGTGGTACGTCCGCCGCCCCGCCGAGAGCGCACCGCCGCTTGATGTCCAGCGCGCCTGGGACACGGTCATCCGCGCCATCGAGGCCGGGGCTGCCGCCCTGCGGCCTGGCGCAATCGGGTGGGAGGTAGACGCCGTGGCTCGCCAGGTGATCGTCGACGCGGGCTACCCGGAGTACAAGCATGCCCTAGGTCATGGCCTGGGTCGCACCTGCCACGACGGCGGCCCGCTGCTTGGCCCGCGCTGGCCGCGCTACGGCGATGCACCGCTCCAGTCTGTCGAAGTTGGCAATGTGTATACGCTCGAACTGGGCGTCGCAACGTCCGCCGGCTACATCGGTCTGGAAGAAGATGTCGTTGTCACAGCGGATGGATGCGAATTCCTGAGCACGTTCCAGCGTGATCTGATGCTGATCTAGTGCAATGAGACGAGGATACGAGGACATGACGAGGCGACGAGGACACGAGGACACGAGATGAAGTTATCCACTCATCCGCTCATCGCCTCATCCACTCATCCAAAACTATGCCTGAACGAATTGCAAACATCAAGAAAATTCTGGTCATTGCTAGCGGCAAGGGCGGCGTCGGCAAGACGACCATCAGCGTAAACCTGGCGCTATCCCTGGCTGAAAGCGGTGCGCGGGCGGGGCTCTTCGACGCCGACATCTACGGGCCGAATGTACCGCTCATGCTTGGCATCCACCGCAAGAAGAGCGCCCGCGGGCTGATGCCCGTGGCTCGCGCCGAGCGCGCCCCTTACATCCAGCCATTGGAGCGCTACGGTATCCAAATCATGTCCATCGGCTTGCTCGTTGGCGAGGAGGATGCCATTCTGCCCGACTCGAACTTCGCCGGGCGGATCGCCACCCAAACGCTCTGTGATGTTGACTGGGGCGAACTGGACTACCTATTGCTCGACCTGCCGCCTGGCAGCGGCGAGCCGCTGATCAGTCTGGTTCAGAGGGTGACGCTCGATGGAGTGGTGATCGTCACCACCCCGCAGGATCTTTCGCTGCTCGACGCCGGACGGTCGCTGGACATGTTTCGCCGGTACGCCATCCCGATCCTGGGCGTGATCGAGAATATGAGCTATGCTACCTGCCCGCATTGCGGCGAACGGATCGAGATCTTTGCCCACAGCAAACGGCGCTGGCTCATTCAGGATGAGACAATCCCGCTGCTGGGGCAGATACCAATGGATATCAGTATTAGCCGGGGCATCGATGGCGGCCAACCGCTGGTGCAGGCAGCGCCGAGCAGCGCCGAGGCCGCTGTCTTCCGCAACATTGCCGCCCAGATCGCACAGAAGATGGGTTAGCAGGTTGGAACGTTGGCGCGTTGACAGGTTCGCGTGTTCGCACGTTTGAACGTTGACAAGTTTGCATGTTCTATCGGCGTCCATCGGCCTGCGCATCAGCCGCACCGCCGTCCTAGATTTGTGGGTTATTCAACAGATTCGCTCTTTTTAGCAAAGTATCTTGGATAATAAGTTTGCAAATACTCTACTATGCCTCTAATTAGCGAGGTATCATAAGCTCTCGCCTTCAAAGTCTCCTCCGCCTCGATTAAGGTTTGTGCTAATTGTCGGATAGAGTCAGGCGAAGAGTTTATCCAGAGGATGCAAGGATAAGAGTCTTCTTCATCTTGGCTAAGCCTTTCCTGCGCCTCTAAAGATGCACGGAGTAAGGTTTTCCATCCTTCCGTTAAATCATTTCCACGATTAATCCATTCTGCAAGAGGTGCTATGACTACCTCATTTTTATAATATTGCCCATTAGACGAGAAATAATGCGCTAACCCATCCAGCAGTAATCTTAGCCAGGTATCATCAATCACTTGTGGACTTGTAAAGAACGGTAACGCATCGAAGGCATTTTCGCAAGCTGCAATAGCTAGAGCGTCGGCTAGCCTTTGTTGTGATGAAGTGGAAAGTGTGCTAAAGTTGCTCAGACCAACTCTCTGCACAAAGCGACCTGCGGGATTTGCTTTGTCAAAATCAGTTCCGCGCGTATTCGTGTCAGTTGTCGCAAGATCAGACACAAGCCTTTCTAGCAATATATCTGTGAAAAATGAGCTTTCTTTGTTCTCCAGCTCTGGATATACCTTGTAAATATGAATACGCAGCTCGGCGCTAATTTGCTGTAACTGGTTTGCGTCGATTGACCCTGTTCCGACAATTTCCTCAAGAGCGCGAATCATTAGCTTGTCCGGTGTTGCTTCGGCAGCCACTTCTGTAATGACAAAGCGAATTATCCTATCTCGACCTAAATTGCCGAGATAATTCAGTGAATCAGGCCGAGCGCCAAGGATAATAGTTGCAGCCCGAAGATCGCTATCTAATAAAGGTTGAATTGCCTGAACGACTTCCTGTAAACGATCAGATAATTGTCGAACCATTGAGGCCAAGAACAATCTTATATTTTCTTGTGTTAGAGGTGTCGCACCTTTATCTTGATACGTGCATAGCATCGACTTTACTAGCCTAATATATAAATCTCCGCGCAGCCTTCTAAGCATTTCGCGAACATGTGAATCAATAGTGGAGGTTTCACGGGATGGAAGGAAGAACGGGTCTTTGAAGTGGGTCCCGCGGTACCTGGCAAGAAGGACGTTCACATTGCGACTGCTCCCCCTTTTA
>JAKSDJ010000935.1 GCA_022360155.1 Chloroflexales bacterium
GCCGCCGATTGTCCTCATGTCATCGTTGCCCGATGCCGCAATCTATGCGCGCACAATGCGCGCCGTTGGCTTTTTGCACAAACCTATATTCGAGGAAGAACTGCTTGCGCTGGTGGGGCCGCTGCTCGAACAACACGCCGCACCTGATCAGCCTATCGCGCCTGACCAGTATACGGGAAGAGAGCTTGGAAAATACCCGGATCAGGTGATCGACCAAGCGCCGCGCCATCGACTCTGGCGAGTCGCTCCGCGCGAGGGCTAGCCGTTCCCAATGTGCGCCGCCTAAGCGCGTCTATCGTGTATTGCGCTAGACGCGGGTGGGCGGCTCGTTTCCGGCTTCAATCGTTGCTTGATGTACATTGACGAAGAATAAGAGTACAAACCCGGCCACAAAGAAAATGATCAGCGAAATGATCGCCAAACGATAGCTGTTTGTGAACTGGAAGACCAAGCCGAAGAACAGCGGCGCCAGCCAACTTGTGCCGCGCTCGCTCATCTCATAGAGGCTGAAATACTCCGCCTCACGACCTACCGGGATCATAAGCGAGAACACCGAACGGCTAAGCGCCTGGCTGCCGCCCAGTACGATCCCGATCAGCCCAGCCATGATAAAGAACTGCACCGGCCTCTCTTTGGGTACAAAATACGCCAACGTGATGACGCCAATCCAAACCGCCAAGCTCATGAGTATGGCGCGTTTCGCCCCGGTAAAACGAGCTAGATAGCCGAAGACCAACGCGCCGCCAAAGGCGACAAACTGGACCATCAAGATCGCACTGACGAGGACGGTCTCTGACATACCGAGTTCTGCGCTGCCATAGACCGACGACAGACTGATCACCGCCTGAATGCCGTCATTATAAAGTAGATAGGCGCCCAGAAAGAGCAGCGTTTGGGGGGAAAAACGTACCTTGCGGAAGGTTTCCGCGAGTTGTTTGAAGCCAATCGTCAGAAAGCGCTCACCCGGCGGCAGGCGTTTGATCGCTTGGCGCTGCTTGAGTTTGGCAAGCGGGATCAAGGTAAAGATTGCCCACCACATCCCCGCCGCGGTCATACTGATGCGTATCGCGTGCCCACGGGTCAACCCCAGCGCCTCAGCCGAATTGAAGAGCGCCAGATTGGCGGCGAGCATCAAGCCGCCGCCAAGGTATCCCAGCGCCCAGCCTTGCGACGATACAGCATCGCGCTGTTCGGGGCTGGCGATTTCCGGCAGAAACGCATTGTAAAACACAATCGATGTCCCAAAGGCAAGGTTGGCGATGATAAACAACGCCCCGCCGAGCATGTAATTATGCCCCTGCACGAAATACAGGCCCATAGTGGCAATCGCGCCAATGTAGGCCGAGATGCCGAGCAGTTGTTTTTTACGATGAGAATAATCAGCAATCGCGCCCATAATGGGCAAAAAGAAGATCTGCAATAACACCGAGAGGGAGACGAGATAGGGAAAGAAAGCGCCCGCAACTACCGGTATGCCCAGTGGATAGATTTTATTCTCCGCATCGGCGACAGCCTCCACCAGTCTTGTCAAATAGGGACCGAGGAAAACCGTAACAACCGTCGTTGTGTAAGCCGAGTTGGCGAAGTCATAGAAATACCAACTGATTTGCTCACGCCGATTATAGGAGGGTTCGTCCTGGGGCGTTTTGTCAAGATCGTGTTGCACGTTCATGATACCTGGTACTCAGGGCGCCTGCCGCTGGGATAGGATTTACAGGTGCTGTCGAGGGGCATGATCGGTACCTAACATCTTTCAGGCTTGCAAAACCGACAACGAATCAGCGTGCGAACGCAACGCTGATGTTCGCTGCCGATAGGCGTCTGCTATCAGCCTATGATTGGGATTACACCCAATGCGCCGGCTGATATGGAGCGTTCACCGTATTGATTGAACCAAAGACGGGCAGTCCTTCGCCAAGCGTGATGCCGTCCGGGGTCAGCGGGCAGAGATGGGCGTAAACTTCGACACCGGCGGCGATAGCCTGGCGCAAGGTACGCGCGAAGAGCGGATCGGTCTCCTCATTGGGAACCAGCGCACATGCCCTACTGCGTTGGACAATGAAGAGCATTGCCGCACGTTGGCCCTTTTGCACTAATGTGGTCAGTGCTTCGAGTTGATGACGACCGCGCTCAGTCGGGGCGTCAGGGAAGATCGCCAACCCATTGACAACCTGCTCAACAGATTTCACCTCAAGCAGGCATGTCATAAGACCTTCGCCGAGGCGAAAATCGAAGCGATGGGACTTCACCATCACTTCAGAGGAAAATTTGGTGTAGCGCGCAAACTGAGGTAACGCGCCGGCTGATAAAGCAGCCGTGACAAGACGATTAGGCAATTGAACATCAAGCGATACCAACTCGTCGCCGACATAAACGCCAACAACTTGAAACGCTGTTTTGCGCCCGATCTCGTTGCGCGGGGCTAGCAATAATCGCGCCCCTGGATAAAATAATTCCAGCAAATGGCCTTGGTCGGCCATATGGGCGCGTACAGATTTGTCTTCCAATTGGGCTTCAATAACCAACTGGCTAGGTCGCCTCAAAAAAACAGCTTCAACGAGAGGGGAGCCGAAGGCTAGGGGAACTCGTACACGCATTGCTTCACGGACCTCTCATCAATGAGCGAGTATGGCAGTATTGCGTTTTATTCTATGCCATGAGCCCGCCTATTATATCACTGCTCGTGAGATCTATGCAACGTTGTCGTAAATTTCTGCAGGGCTATGTCACATTCGCGCAATAGTACGACTGAAGCGCACTATTATGCGAATTCGTTGCAGGTACGTGGGGGTATCGCCTGTTATTGCGCTGCCGATTCATCCATTGTCCGCCGCAATCGCGCAAGCAACTCGCTCAGGAGGAGTGCTGTCGCCCCCCAGACCTTATGGCCATTCAGCGCAAAGAAAGGAACATTGAGATTCATCCCGCGCAGCGTCCACTGTTCGACTTCGACCGTCGCGGGGTCCATCAGGCGCTGCAGCGATACGCTAAACGCCGCTTCGACCTCGGTGGGATTGGGGCGCAACACCGGCGGGTTCGCTGCGAAGCCGACAACCGGGGCCAGCCGAAAGTTGCTCGGCGGGATGTAGAATGGCGTCAAGATCCCGAGGATCTCAACGCCTTCCGGCGCAATACCTAACTCTTCATACGCCTCACGTAGCGCCGCACCGATCGGCCCGTCATCTTCGGGGTCGATGCCGCCGCCGGGTAGCGAGACTTCACCGCGGTGCAACGGCAACGCTGCACTGCGCACGGTCAGCGGCAGCCAGAGTTCATCGTCTTGAAGGTAGAGCAAGAGGAGCGCCGCCGCTTCGCGGGGGATGATCCCGGGGCCAGGCTCCATCTGCCGTCCAAGGCGACCTTTGTGGTCGCGGACCAACAGCAGTTCGTTGAAGGGAACCGGCGTAGGATCGGCAAGAGCGCGGCGGATGTGTTCGATTTGGTGTTGCCAGTTGGTCATACATTATCGGTCAGTCTGTCTTATGTTGTGCGGCGCAAATCGTCTCAGCGCAAGACAGGCTATTTGTCAGGCACCAGGTCAGCTTCGACTACACGCTCGGAACGCGGGATTTCATAGGCGCCAGTCGAGCGACGCGGGAAGACATGCTCAGAAACAGCGGCAAATCGCTTGGCATCTTGCAGATACAGATGTTGGCTGATGCGGATCGAGCGTGGGTCGATCTCGATTACATTAAACGAATTCTTGCCATGTTCTCGACCCGTGCCGCGGCGTGACGTTGTTGTTCCACTCTGGCAAATGATCGTCCCCTGGCGTAGATCCCGAATTACATCAAGGGTATTGCCAACATATGAGACGTGAATATGACCGCTCAACATTAACTCGACACCGCATTGGTCGAGGAAGCGGACAACCGTGTCGGCGTTGGTCATCTCGCGGTTCCTCCGAATACCCGGCGGGTTGATCACTGGGTGGTGCAAGACGACGACCTTGCAGGTTTCCGGTCCAAATGGTGCAAACGCCCGCTCGATTGAGCGTATCTGCGAGCGGTAGAGAAACCCGCCATCGAAAGTCCAGCCATGCGCCGTGCAGCCGCCGACAACCGCCAGTCCTGGCCTGGTAAAGACCGGGTTGATATTCTGCGCGATGAAGCGACGATAACGGCGCAGTGGAAAGAAGAGGCGACTGAACACATTGAAGAGCGGAATATCGTGGTTGCCCGGCACAATAAGTTGAGGTTGGGGCAGGGTTGCAAGGTATGTTTTGATTGTGCGCCACTGGCTGACAAAATCAGCGCGCTGCACCATATCGCCAGAGACAACGAGTAAGTCGGGGCGAAGCTCGTGGGCGTAATGTGCAACCTGCTCGGCAATCATAGGATTAAATGGCGGGCCGGCATGTAAGTCGGAGATGTGCATCAATGTGTAGCGCACGAACCTACTCCTGTTGAGCTGGCGCTTCAGTCTCGGCTGAACGGGCTTTCTCTCGAACGAGACGCACCAGCGCCCATACAATCAATACCCCCTGGACGCCAGCGAATAAGAGTGCGCCATATCTGAGGATTTCTAAAAAGAGGTGCATAGCTTATCTCTCCTTTCTTCTTCAGGGCGATTGTAGCATGGAGTAGAGCTCTCCGCCAATGACCCCAGTCCGAGGTAGGACTACTGTAAAGTTGGAAATCGGCGGTCTGCTGATTGCCTGCCGGGTTGTTTCAGATCTGCGGCGAATCCGCGCCCATTTGCGATATCTGCGTGCTCTTGCAGGACTTCGACGCAGCCCTAGTTCAAGTTGCGGCAAGATCCATCCCGAATCTGAGACAGTCCCCAACAGCTTATATACGCGACAGAATACCAAGCGAGCGCAAATACGCGACGCTGGAGGCGAAATGCTGATCCTCGTAGAGGGCGACTGCTGCCTCATTGGCGCCGCGCTCCCAGGGGGTGCGCCAGTCTTCATCCGTGGGTTGAATATTCTGGGCCATCAGGCGCAGCACCGGCAACACCGTGCGAATATCGCGCGGGCCATATCCCTCCCACCAATCATCGGTCAGCAGGCGTACGTGGCGATGACTGTGCGAGACCAGCTCGATCTGGCAAAACATGGAATCAGAAAAGCCTTCGAGCAATGCGAAAAGCGCCCGAAAGTTGAAGCAGCCCTCGCCTAGGGCGCAACGGACTAGGCGGTAGCCTTCTTCCGAGGGGTACACCAGGAAGTCAGCTAGGTGCAAGTTGCAGATATAAGGAACAACCTTCTTGACCACTTGCAACGGCTCCTCTGCTACCGTTAAGGCATTGATTGGGTCGAGGCTCACCCCAATACACTCACCGCCAACACTCGTACAGATCTGGAGGAGATCCTCTGCTGTGGCGTCCTGATGATTCTCGACGGCAATGCAGACGCCATGATGTTCGGCCAAGGGACGCAAGTGGCGCAGCCGGGCGATCATCTCATCGAGGCGCGCCGCCCAGCCACCCTGCGTTTGCGCCCGCCCGCCCTCTAAAATATCGCTTAAGAGAACACGCACTACTCGCGCACCTAGGCTTGCCGCCGCCGGGATATGCTGCTCCAACGTTGGTATGTTGATCACGTCGCTATCAAGAACTGGCGTCAGACCGTGAGCAGCTAGGCGCGTACGAAGATGGCTCAAATAGTCAGGTTCAAGGCTTGTCAGCATAACAAACGGGAACTCGACACCGTGCAAGCCTGCGCGCGATGCTAGCGTTAATAGTTCCTCTATAGAAAGCGGCTGCGTCACTAGTCGATCAGTACCGCGACCAACCAGCCCGCAGCGATAGCTAAAGCTTAGTGCGGAGAGACCGATTCGCATCGTTATTATATTCCTCATAATGAATGCATAAGGTGTATGATACCACACCTAGGCTTTCGCTGCGGCAAACCGCGAGCGAGGAACATTATCGGCGATGAAGGCGAATTAAGCCGTTTTGCTGCGGCTTTCACCGACCGACGCAATAGCGATGCCAAACAACAGGATAACAAACCCCAGCAGTTGCAAAGGCGCAAACCACTCCCGAAAGAAAGCCAGCGCCAGCAACGCCGAACCGACCGGCTCGCCCAAAATTGCGACTGTAACAAAAGTGGCTGAAAGGTAGCGGAGTGACCAGTTGAATGCCGTATGCCCCAACAACTGCGGCCCAATTGCCAATCCAAGCACGCATAGATAGGCCAATGGCGAATAACCCAGCAACGGCTGTCCGCTGAGCCAGGCCCAGACCCCTAAGACGACCGCCGCGCTGGTATAGACCAGCCAGATGTACGCCAACAGCGAAAGGCGCCGGCGCAGGTCGCGCCCGATCAGGAAATAACCGGTGCCGGTCAATGCACCCAGCAGGGCTAGGCTATTCCCTAGCAACGGCGCCGTATGCTGTGTCGCCGCCTCACTGCTACTGTCGCTGACCGCGATCAGGATCGCGCCTAGCAGGGTGAACCCGATGCCGCTAATAGTTGCCAGGCTCAGGCGCTCACGGAAGATCAGCAGCGACGCAATCCCGACCCAGAGCGGGTTCGTCGAGACCAGGGCGGCGCTGCTTGCCACTGAGGTATAGGCCAGCGAGCTGATCCACGACGCAAAGTGGAGGGCGAGAAAAACCCCCGATCCCATCCCGAGCAAGATCGCGCGCCGGTCCAAGCTGCGTAGCTCATTGCCCGCCTGTGACCAGGCGATAGGCGCTAGGATGAGGGCGGCCATGCCTAATCGCCCAGCCGCGATACCCAACGAGGACATACCCTCCTGTTGCGCCACACGAATCAGGATTGACGCAGTCGAGGCGATCAGCACGCCGCTAAACAAGATGACGTAGGGCGGAAAACCACGGGACATACAAGCTCCTTCTGATGATCATAGCACGATCTTTCGGCTGCGCCAGGCTTGAGCCAAGAGCCGATATTCTGAGGATGCGGGGATGCCATGAGGCAAGGATGTGAGCGGCGCTTCAATCTGTTGACACACCCAAAAAGATCAGGTATCCTTACAATCAGGATACTTAAGGATACGTTATGCACCTATCGACCAACGACTCCCACGAACTCTTAGCTCTTCTGGCGCTGCTCGCGCCCATCGTTGCGAACGAGATTCGCCGCGAATTCGGCGAAGGTTTCACCGCTGCGCAATTTCGCGTGTTGGGGCTGCTTGCCGAACGCCAGTATACGCTAAGCGCTCTGGCTCGCAAGCGCCAGGTGAGCGTGCAGTCTATGTGTGAATTGGTCCAGGCAATGGTCGAACGTGGCTGGCTTGACCGGAGGCCCGATCCTAGCGATCGCCGCCAATCCCTGCTCTTCCTCACCGAAAATGGTCAAAGCCACTACGAAGCCACACACACACATCTAAATCAACGGATCACGGCTATTTTAAGCAAACTCGATGCTGATGAGTTGGCTGCCGCCCGCGTGGCGCTTCCGGCGCTGCGCCGCGTTTTGGCCGAAGCGGAGGAATCTAGCGCCGATGTCGCCTGAGTCGCGTAACAATGCGCCTCCCATCCCGGCTCCGCCAGCGACCGCCGAGACAGCGCCAACTCCAATCCACTCAGCGATTGACAAATTAGCCCAGGGCTTTCGCGCCTTGCGGGTGCGGAACTATCGCTTGTACTGGTCAGGCCAGCTTGTTTCGTTGACTGGCAACTGGATGCAGACGACTGCCCAGGCCTGGCTGGTGCTCCAACTCAGTGCATCGCCCATGGCGCTCGGGCTGGTAACGATGTCGCAGTTTCTGCCCTTTACCTTGCTATCGCTCTTCGGCGGCGTTATTGCCGACCGCTTCCCCAAACAGCGCATCGTCTTCCTGACGCAGATGACCGGCTTGGTCCATGCCTCACTGTTTGCGACGCTCGTGCTGACCGACCTGATTCAGCTCTGGCACGTCTATCTCCTCGCCGCATTTCAGGGAACTGCGAATGCAATCGACAACCCGGTGCGCCAGGC
>JAKSDJ010000561.1 GCA_022360155.1 Chloroflexales bacterium
CAGAGAAAGATTCAAACTCGATCGGACCAAAATCCCCTACTGGGATGGCGGTTGGCGCGAAGGCGATCTCTCGGTGTCTCCCAAGACGCCCAAGGTCAGTTCGTATACCATGCTTGACGAGATGATCAAACAACTGTCTAATCGCAGCACCTTCCCGAACCTGCAGCGCGTGGTTGTCTCAGGTCACTCGGCGGGCGGTCAGTTCACCCAGCGCTACGCTGCAGGTAATCAGGTCGAGCAGCAGACAGTACGACCGGCCGGTATGAGCATGCGCTATGTGGTGGCCAACCCCTCATCGTATGTGTACTTCGACCCCAAGCGGCGGGTGGGAGGCAGCGTTGACCAGTTTGCCGTTCCCCAGACCAGTTGTAAAGAGTACAATACCTACAAGTATGGGCTGGACGGAATCAACGAGTATATGCAAGCGGTAGGTGTCGACCAAATCCGGTCGCAGTATGCCCAGCGCGATGTCGTCTACCTGCTTGGAGAAAAGGATAACAAGAAAGACTCCGGCCTTGACACGCGCTGCCAGGCTATGTTGCAAGGGAAGCATCGCTTGGAGCGCGGGACGATTTTCTACAACTACGTAGGTTCCTATTACGGCCCAACGATCTACAATACTCAGTCGAAAACGCTAGTGCCGGGAGTCGGTCACAGCAGCGAGCAGATGTTTCAGTCGAAGCAGGGTCAGCAGGTAATCTTTGGCGATCCGATTGCGGTGACGCCCACGCCGGCGCCGAGCGTGACCACGACATCTGTGCCGAGCGTGACCACGACGTCTGTGCCAGGGCCTGGGATGCAGTCTGCGGTTTTCATGCCGATGGTGGTGCATGCCGGTTCAGCGCCGGGTCCGGCGCCGAGTCCTGTTCCGACCATCACGGCGACTCCGGCGCCGACCACAACGACAACTCCGGCGCCGACCACAACGACAACTCCGGCGCCGACCACGCCGCCGCTGCCGGGCGGCGCTAGCCGGCTGCTCTATGTCACCAACGATGATAATGGCAAGATCGAGATTTATGACATCGAGGCCGGTCACACATTGCTGCGCTCGATAGATATCGCCAGCTATGTGAAACAAAACTACAACCACCCCGGCACATACCGCTTCCGCGGCATCACCGCCCATGTCGGAACCCAGCGGCTCTATTTCACCAATGCGGATAATGATCCCGATTACTTGATTGGTGCGATGGATCTGAGCAACGATAAGATTGTGTGGGTTCTTACGCGTAAGCAATTGTCATCAATGGGATGCCGGAAGCCCGATCGCCTGAATGTGACTGTCGACGGTTCAGCCCTCTATGTACCGTGCAAGAAGAGCGACAAAGAGCTGATCCTTAATGCCAGTGATGGTAAAAGGATCAAAACGCTCACGATCCGCGACGATCCCCACAACACCTTTACTGGGGAGCAGGGCAAGTGGATGTATATGTCGGCTCGGAGCAGCAGGGTCTTCCATATTGCCGACCCCAAGACCCACACGATTGTGAAGTCGATCAGCGGCATGAGCTCACCGGTTCGCCCCTTCTCAGTCAATCCGTCTGAGAGCTTTGTCTTCGCCAACCTTACCAGATTGATGGGCTTTGGCGTGATGGATATTCGCGATCCTGACCCCCGCAAGTGGACGAAACTCATGGAGGTCAAACATAATCGGCCAGACAAGCTGCCGCCCAGGATGCCCTCGCCGCACGGCGATAACCCGGAAAGCCATGGTATTGCGGTACGACCGGGCGGTAATGAAGTCTGGTTTATCGATGATCACTATGGCTTCCTCTATGCCTATGACATCACGACCTTGCCGGCAGCGCCGCAGTACGTTGCGACGGTTCCACTGTTCACGGACTATAGCAAACCCTGGAATACGTCGGATCGGGCCTGGGTCGCCTTTGACACCACGGGTAAATATGTCTACGCGGCGAACGGCTGGATCATCGACGCTGAGACCCGGCAGGACACAGGCATGCGGATCTCGCCCAGCGAAAAGATGATCGAAATTGACTTTGTCAATGGCGTGCCGGTTCGCTCGAGCGGGCAAAATGGCGGTGTCTATTCAAATGGTTCATAGCTTATTATTTGGCCGTCCAATTGGCTGGCAACGCCTTTCAACTCACATCGGTTCTGCTCGCCATGCCTTGTCATAAGCTGGATAGCGGTGGTGTGGACAGAACAGCAGATCGAAGCGGTTAGGATCTAGAATCGGACTAGCCGCAGGGTGCAGGAAAGCGTTTGCTTTTCCTGCACCTTCTTTTCTTTTGCACCTCACCTACAAGTACGGGTTGGAGAGCATCAATACGTATATGTGCGCGGTGGGCGTCGAGCAAATCCAGCAGCAGTACGCCCAGGGTGATGTTGTTTATCTTCTGGGGGAAAAGGATAACGATCCAAACCATCCCGAACTGGAAAGAAACTGTCAGTCAATGCTGCAAGGGAGGCATCGCTTGGAGCGTGGGACAGTCTTCTACAACTATGTAGGCGCTTTGTATGGCCCAACGGTCTACGACAACCAGTCAAAAGCGCTGGCGCCGGGGGTCGGTCACACCAGCAAGGGGATGTTTCAGTCGAGTCAGGGCCTGCAGGTGATCGTCGACGATTTAGTTGCGGTTACACCGACGCCTGAACCGAGCGTAACCATGACGTTTGTGTCGAGCGTGACTACGACGTCTGTGCCAGGGCCTGGGACGCAGCCGGTAGTCTTCATCTTCATGCCGGGTGGTGAATGCCGGATCAGTTCCTGGTCCGGCGCCGAGTCCCGTGC
>JAKSDJ010000518.1 GCA_022360155.1 Chloroflexales bacterium
GTCTGCTGCTCGCCGATGGGGTAGCCGAAGATGGCCAGCCCGCCATTCTGCTCCCAGTACTCACGAATGGGTCCACTGATGCAGTAGCCGGTCTCGAAGCAACGTTGGTCCGATTGAACGTGAGTAGCCAATGCTCCCGGTGGCAGCACGGCCACAATCAAGAGGACAGACAATAACGATTTATGCATGTCCTACACTCCTTTCATAAGGAGAAGTAATAGTTTCTATCAGCGGAGCTGGGCTGCGCTGGATTCTTTGCACTATAGCGTCACTAGGCGGCTATATACTGCAACAACAACCGCAATGGCAGCAGAACCATCATCGCTTCCCAAACCAGGATAGCGCGATCAGTGAGTGCAACGCATCTACCAAGCGGGTATCCTCTGCCTTGGCCAGACGACCAGATACTGCTGCAACAATGCGATGCAACGAGTACATTTGGATTTGACTTTATAATGTCCGCCGTACTACAAATGATCCTATAGAACCAATCCGCTTTGTTCCGGACACTTGCCCTCCTTTCGAGTAAGGAGTTGCTCCTTCATGGATATCGTGTCATTGCTAAACCAATACCTGTCCCCACGAATTGGTCAACGCGTACGACAACTGGCACACTGGCCCCAAGACCTGATATCACTGCTGTCGAATCACAAGCGAAACCCGCTCATTCCCCCCAGGTGGAGGGACTTTGTTGGCGGTGGCGACTTTGCGGCGGTTGGTGATCTCTATCTACGTTACTTCGTTGAACTCGGCCAGCTAAGAACCAGGGACCAGGTTTTAGACGTAGGTTGCGGCCTGGGTCGGATGGCTGCGCCACTGACCCAATATCTTGACCTGAACGGGGCATACTGGGGCTTCGATGTAGAGCCGTCCGGCATCCATTGGTGCCAAACCCGGATCGCCAAGCGTTATCCACATTTCCATTTCACACTCGCGCAGGTACGCAACCGTATGTATAATCCCCGCGGTCATATACTGCCGGAGACCTACCGCTTCCCCTACGAGAACCAGAAATTCGACTTTCAGTTCGCAACGTCCGTGTTCACCTATATGAACGCATTAGCCACACTCCACTACATCGAAGAAATTGGACGTGTCCTCAAGCCTGGGGGACGAAGTTTCAATACCTTTTTTCTGATCAACAAAGAGAGTCTGGCATGCATTCGGCAGCAGCGTAGCTCGCAAGCGTTCCGCTATCAGGTACAGGACAGTTGGACAATCAGCAAGACGAACCCGGAGAAAGCCATCGGCCATAGCGAGGCGACCATCCAGGAGCGCTACGCACAGGTCGGGTTGCGCATCATCGAGCCCATTCACTATGGTTCGTGGTGTGGGCGCGACCGATACACAAGCTACCAAGACATGGTCGTGGCGGTAAAAGAGTAACCGGCGAGGGAAAATGAGGAAGGAGCCATAAGGCCAGTTACAATGAAAACCCTCAAACAAAAATAGAAGCGCTGGTAATAACCACCGCAATCCTTGTCGGTTCTGCGGCCAGTTTGCCAGCGCTCGTGTATCTTGGGATCAGACAAAAGCCTTATTGATCGCTAAGACATGGTTTAGACAGGATTTACAAGATGAACAGGGTTTGAACTACCAGATGCAGACCGTGAGAGCAATCCTGTAAAACCTTGCCTAGGGAATTCACTTAGACGCATCGGGCTTCTCGGGCAGCCAGGTGATTCGTGGACCGCTCTCGGTATTCCAACCGGGTTCGTTCAACTCAGCTTCGTCGTCTTCATCCTCGAACTGGCGAATCACCGAGCCACGATTCTGGGTCCAGGCAATCAGCTCATCAATCGAGTACCAGCCGAGTTGGTAGTTCACCTGATCAACGGGGTTGAGCCAGAAGCGGATTTCACCATCGACCCACTGCCAACGTTCGAGCGAGCGCCACTGCTTACCCTGGTCACGCAGAGTCACCTTGACATCTTCGAGTATGTGCAGTAATTCAGAGAGGGTGCGACGCCGCGTTGGAAGCATTTCGAGCAGCTTCCGGTTGCATGCATCACGCAAGTCCACCAACTCCTCGTAGGAGAGAGTCTCGATCTCAATCATCAGAGATATCCTTTCGCAGGGTATGGTCACCGCTGGCTGGAGAGGGGAGAACAAAGGGGCGCCATAACGTTGCAGCATGAGCATCTTTAGTTTATTAGACGAATAAGAGCACCTATATGTTCCCTAACAGGTTGCCATTTCCAAATTACGCCATGGTACATTTTATGGAACAGATCGTTCCTTGACCGGGTGGAGTTCGAAGCAATGAGGCTGCGGTTGTAATGGATCATACAACGGATCGGTGCAATCACGCTGTGAGCAATCACACAAAGAGCACCAAATCCAAATAAAAATCCCGCCCGAAACGTGCTGAACCCGATAGCGCCGCGGAGTAAAGGTCTGACCGGTCGTCGGGCATGTAACACGAGCGGGAATTGTTGTCGGAAGAAGCACAGACATGGCAATTGAAGTCAAATTGTTGTGATTCGTGGTGCGTATCAAGTGCGATATCATAACGTAGTATAGCGTTCAAGCCGGTGTTTTTGTATAAAACTTTACTCACTTTAATCTTCTTTCCAATGACGCTCGCTCCGACAGCTACGCCTTCTAGACGGGATATATCGGGATGTCAAAGTGCTGGGTCAGGCTTGACAGTTTGGCAATCCGTGATGCAGAGCCAATCAAGTCGGTGTAACAGGGTGCATCTATACGCTCTAGTCCGCACCTGTGCCTGGCTCTACCTGCTGCGCGCGTCGCGCTTCTTGCTGGCGTTGGAGGAAAGACATTACCGCAAAGGCTTCTGAAATATCTTCGATGCTCACCAAGCCGAGGTAGGTCGAACCTTCATAGACCGCAACAACCCGCGCGCCCTTTTCACTCATGGTTTGGCGTACCGCGTCGAGCGTTGCAGTCGCTTCTACACGGGCAATGTCGCGACGCATGATCGAGGTCACGTAGGCGTCATGCACATCGGTTGCCAGCGAGCGCAGCACATCTTCACGGGTCACAATGCCAATCGGGTTGCTGCCTTGCATCACGGCAAAGTCGGGCTGGTAGCTGGTCAGAATGTAGTCTACCACCTTGCTCACCCGATCGCCGATATTGAGCGCAATTGCATGCTTGTTATAGGCATCGCCTACGCGCAACGTTGTCAGCACCGTGCGCGCCTGTCCTTCAGCATTCTCCTGGCCAGCGCCAAAGAAAATAAAGACTGCAACGAGCGCCAGAAGGATGCTCCCATTGAGTATGGCAAACACCCCCAAACCAACAGCGATGGTCTGCCCTACAAGCGTGGCCATGCGCGTTGCGAGTTGATAATTCAAAAACATCGCCAGGATAGCGCGAAAAACACGCCCGCCATCAAGCGGAAAGGCCGGGATCATATTGAAGAGCGCGAGGATAACATTCGCGTTCAGGAGCCATTGCAAGAGTGAAGTCAGCGACAAGGACATCGCGCTTCCCTCGGTCAGCGCACTGCCATCGAGACTGCTCGCTGGTCCGACAATAATCCATAACACCGCTGCGATAAGCACATTGACCAATGGGCCGGCCAAGGCGATCAGCAGTTCCTGAAACGGCTTGGAGGGATTACGCCCGAGCAACGCCACGCCGCCCAGCGGCAGCAAAATGATTTCACGCACCGGTATGCCGAAATATTGAGCTGCCAGGCTGTGGCCTAACTCGTGGAGGGTGACACAGACGAACAGCAGCAGGATCAAGGTAACGCCAAACAGGACACCCTGAATACCGCCGCCTGGGATTAGGAACGCACCAAGTATAAGGATCAGAAAGAACGTGATGTGAATCTTTATGTCAATTCCGGCAACACGAGCCACTCGAAAAGACCAATTCATCCCATTGCTCCAGTCATTATCGCCGGGCAGAGCAGCATCAGAGAGTGTGTAGCGCCAGCGAACCTTGTCCAAGATTCCTAATGATAAATAGCCGGTAGACCGATGATCCCCGCGTATGCGGAGACAGCTGACAGAATGCACGAGGCGGCCAGTGTGTCGCCCCCGCCTTGGCCGTGACTCAGCAAGTCGGACATAGGCGGTGGATTGGCTCCATCGGCGGTTCCACATTTCAGAGCCAGGCTTTGCACGCAGCGGTGCGCACTGCACATCGATTCCTAACAGCAAAAGAGCCTCATGACGAAAACTGGCGAGACCGCCACGCCATTGTGTCGCGGTGGTCTCGCCAGGTGTGTCGTAACACATATGGTCAGCCGGGAGCATTGCTCCGTCTTGACGACTGACCAGCCTAAGGCATAGGTGGCTACTCCCCATCCAAGATCAATCGTAACAGAAGGCGCATGGCATGTCAAGGCGGCGGGACGTTGGAACGCTAGAACGTTGGCAGGTTCGCACGAACGTTTGGACTAACAGCTGACGGGTAACGCCTGATGTTTGTAATACCTGCTGAGTAGAATGGCACTATAATCGGCGTAGGCGGTTCTGGAGCCAACCTGCGTAACCTTGCAAAACGTTGATTGACACATCAAAACTCTCGTCCAGCAAAGGAGAATGTCCTCATGATGAAGAAGTACTTTTCCGACATGCCGCCCTGGGCCTGGATTTTCGTTGCCGGATGCCTCCTCATCCCAATTGTCACCCTAGGCGGTGCGCTGCCAATGGCGCTTGGAGTAGGAGGCGCGGCGGGGTGTGGCTCGATTGCGCGCAACACCGGTATGCCAACCTTCGGAAGGGTCGCGCTCTGTGCAGGCGTGACGCTGCTCTGCTGGGCGCTTGTTATTGCGCTTGTTATTGGGATCGCCCTGTTATCTGTATAGGATAGGGCGTCCCATCTCGATCTCACCTGCGCCGGAAGTGCGTTGAGCGGTATTGTATGGCGGAGAAACGTCAGACGATACCGCTTTTCTCTTTCGATAGGACAGAGTATAATCCCCTCATTCACACGAGTTACACAGTGGCGGGGGTCGGGGAAGCGAAATTTCCCCGAAAACTCCTTCTTGCCGCAGCAGCAGCGGCAAGAAAAAGGATTCTTGGAGGGTTTGCAGCTCTTAGGGGCAGACGGCGCCCATGTTCAGGAAGAAATGTGTCGCATCATGGTGCGACCGGTTCCCCCTCTCCCACAACCCCCGCGTGCGGGGGGATCAAGGGGGGCGGGAGAGCTCTCAAGTGTAGGTTTTTTTGACCGAGCTCTTTCTGACGCGGAAAACGCCTCTTTCTTGCAATTCGTCATTTTCCGCGCTCTGATGCGGAATTCGTCCGTCGAAAGGTAAAAAACCCACCCCTGAGAGGGCGTCAAGGGGTGAGGGAGCAGGGGTGAGAGGGTGAGGACGTACCACGCATCCCAACGCCTCAAACGATGCCTTCGCCCAAACGTTCTGTCCGTCCCTAAACTGATCGGCGACCATGTAACTCGTGTCATTCCTATCACCTGTAGCAGACAATAGAGAAGCGAAGGAGGCAATAATGAGCAATCCCTGTCGTATTCTTGTGCTCTACGACCACGGCGACCTGATCGCGGTGTTGGCCCAGGCGGTCGCTGAGGGCGCGCGAGCGGCGCCGAACACCAAAGTGCTCGTCCAGCAGCCGCGGCAGAGCAGCCGCGAAGATCTGATCGCCGCCCACGCTATCATTATCGGCACGCCCAACTGGACCGGGATCAAAGGGACGCTGAAGCGCTGGCTGGACACGACTGGCGACCTTTGGGAAGAGGGCTTGCTGGCCGGGAAAGTCGGCGCCGCTTTCACCAGCAGCGCCGGGCGGCACTCCGGCACCGAGTTCACCTTGCTCAACGTGCTACACTGGTGCCTGGGCGGCGGGATGATCGTTGTTGGTCTGCCCTGGTCGCCGGTGATGGAGCGGGCCGGATCGTACTACGGCGCAACGGCGATTGGCAGTGTTACTGAGGAGGATCTAGCGCAGGCGCAGGAGTTGGGGCAACGCGTCGCGGAGGTGGCGCACAAACTGTTTGACTCGCAATAGCTATCTCCGCTGTCACGGATTTTTATCTCTCGGCATCTGTGTTAATCTGTGTCATCTGTGGATTGCTATCCGGGGCGGCGGCTTGATATTATTTGTTTGCTACGCTCTCGGCCAGGAATCCGCGGATCGTCCAGGCAATTTCGACCGAGGCTTCGAGCAACAGCAAGTGGCTTGTGCCGGAAATAGTCAAACTGCGCGCATGCGGCAGGCCAGCGACCAATTCATCTAGGCCAGCGGGCGACATCACCGGGCTGTCGCCGCCACGCACCACAAGCGTCGGACAGGCAATCTGATGCAGGATCGGGCGTAGATCACCAGGCTCCCAGGTGGCGAACGTCGCCGGGTCGAGCTTCTGCTGCCAGCCGCCTTCGACCTGGCGCATCCCGCTGGCGACGAATTGCAGCAACCGGTTGAACGGCGTGGTCGGGTAGATCTTCTGGAAGCCGCGCGCGACCTGTTCAGGCGAGACATAGACTCGGCCCTGGGCGGCGGCGCGCTCACGAAAATAGTCAACCTGCCAGCGCGGAACGCAAGCTTCGGCGTCGAAGAAGACCAAGGCCCGCGGCGGCTGGGCAGCAGTCGCAATGTAGGACAACGCCGCCAAGCCGCCCGCCGAGTGGGCCAAGAGCACATAGTCGCGCAGATTCAGCGCGGTAACGACCCGCGCAACATCTGCGGCGTAATCGGGGGTATTGTATCTGGGCGGCTCGATCCAATCGCTATCACCGTGCCCGCGGGTGTCATACGCAATTGCGTGGAACTCGGCCAAATCCGCCAGCAGCATACGCCAGAGGCCGCGGTGGCTGCTGTTCCCGTGGACGCAGAGCAAGGTCGGGCGCGATCCCGGTCGCTCTTCATAGGCAAGTTGCACAGGTTCACCTGCAATGAAACGGGTTGGGGCGTTGTCGAACACGATCATCCGTTTTGGTATCCTTCCCCCTCGAACGCACGCAAGAGATCGCGCACCGCCGAGGTGGCGGGGAGCATCTCCTCGATAACAGCCTGTTTGACTTGAGGCAAAGTGGCCTGTACACCCGGATGCTGGAAGAAGCGGGCCTTCAGGTGCTCCTCCACCATCGCAAAAACCCAATCCAGGGTCTGTTGGCGCCGCCGCTCTGCCAACACGCCCGACACGGCGGTCTGTTGGCGAAACTCCTCGATGACCTCCCAGACTTCGGCAATACCTTCGCCGATCAGCGCCGAACACGTATAGGCGCGCGTACCCCAGCCTTCGGTTGCGGGGGCCAGGTAGTGCAAGGCCCGGTTGTACTCAGCCCGTGCGGCCTGGGCTTTGATCTTATTATCACCATCGGCCTTGTTGATCACCAAGGCGTCGGCGAGCTCGATAACGCCCTTCTTGATGCCCTGGAGTTCGTCACCGCCGCCGGTAATCATCAACAGCAAGAAGAAATCGACCATCGAGCGTACCGTGATTTCGCTCTGGCCAACCCCGACCGTCTCAACGAAGAGGATGTCAAATCCAGCCGCTTCACAGACCAGGATCGTCTCGCGGCTCTTGCGGGTGACGCCGCCCAGCGTCCCTCCAGAGGGCGAGGGTCGGATGAAAGCATTGGGATGGCGCGAGAGCTGTTCCATACGAGTCTTATCACCGAGGATGCTGCCCCTGGTAATACTGCTGCTCGGATCAACCGCCAAGACAGCCAGGCGATGCCCCTGCTCACAGAGCATCGTGCCCAGAGCTTCGATGAAGGTGCTCTTCCCTGCTCCTGGCACTCCGGTAATACCCACACGGATCGATTCGCCGGTATGCGGAAGCAACTGGCGGAGCACTTCCTGAGCCAAGGCGGCGTGGGCCGGCGCATTGCTTTCGATCAGAGTAATAGTCCGCGCCAGAATCGTCCGGTCGCGCGCCAGAACACCCTGGACATAGTCATCAACCGTGAGTTGGCGGCGACGGGGGGATTGGTTGGGCGGCGACGGTTGAGCGGCATTTTGGGCAAGCATCCCATCGTGACCGCCTGTGACGCCTTTCATCACATTGGTGGTGTATTCAGCGCCCCCATCAGGGGGAACCCACTCGGGGCGTTGTTTTTCGTCGGTCATGAGATCCCAGTCGACAGTTCGCGAAGATAACACATCTGTTCAATCACAGATGCATTACCCTTACACTACAATGTACCATTTGCAGCTCCACAACCCCACAGCTCGACACAATAGCGTGTGGAGCCGTAGGGCCGTGGGGTTGTTTTAGACAGGCGTTTCAATCACACGGCAGTTGAGTTCCTCCAGCACCTTCTGGGCGGCGACCGGAATAACCGTGCCAGGACCAAAGATGGCGGCAGCGCCGTGGTCCTTGAGAAACTGGTAATCCTGGGCCGGAATGACACCGCCGATAATGACCATGATGTCCTCGCGACCCAGCTTGTGCAGTTCGTCGACGAGTTGAGGCAGCAGTGTCTTATGGCCGGCCGCCAGCGAACTGACCCCGATCACGTGGACATCGTTCTCAACCGCCTGGCGCGCCGTCTCTTCGGGCGTCTGGAAAAGCGGGCCAATATCGACATCGAAGCCCAGGTCGGCGAATGCGGTGGCAATCACCTTCGAGCCGCGATCGTGGCCATCCTGGCCCATCTTGGCGACCAGGATGCGCGGGCGACGCCCCTCGCGTTCCTCGAACTCGTCGGCCATCTTGCGCACGACCGCAATTTCCTCGTCGTCACCAAACTCGGCGCTGTAGATACCGGCAATCGAGCGGATGACCGCCTTGTGGCGATTCCAGACTTTCTCCATCGCATTGGAGATTTCGCCCAGGCTCACCCGCGCCCGCGCCGCCGCGATCGCCAGATCGAGCAGATTGCCTGCGCCGGTCTCGGCGCAGTGGGTAATGGCATTCAAGGCTGCCTGCGCCTTCGACTCATCGCGTTCGGCGCGCAGCTTCTCCAGACGCTGGATCTGCGCCTGGCGCACGGCGCTATTATCCACTTCGAGGATCTCGATGGGATCCTCGTGGGGCAGCCGATATTTGTTCACACCGATAATCGTCTCTTTGCCCGAGTCGATGTGGGCTTGCCGCCGCGCCGCCGCCTCTTCGATCCGCATTTTGGGCAAGCCGGTCTCGATGGCCTTGGCCATACCGCCGAGCGACTCGACCTCGGTGATATGCTCCCAGGCCCGGCGCATGAGTTTGTCGGTCAGCGCTTCAACATAGTAGGAACCGCCCCACGGGTCGACGACCTTGCAGATCCCCGTTTCGTCCTGCAGGAAGAGCTGGGTGTTGCGGGCGATCCGCGCCGAGAAGTCGGTTGGCAGGGCAATCGCCTCGTCGAGCGAGTTGGTGTGCAGCGACTGAGTGTGGCCCAGAGCGGCGGCCATTGCCTCGATGCAGGTGCGCACCACATTGTTGAAAGGGTCTTGCTCGGTCAAGCTCCAGCCCGACGTCTGACAGTGGGTGCGCAGCGCCATCGACTTGGGATCTTTGGGGTTGAACTGCTTGATGATTTTGGCCCAGAGCAGCCGCGCGGCGCGCATCTTAGCCACTTCCATAAAGTAATTCATGCCAATCGCCCAGAAAAACGAGAGGCGCGGCGCAAACGTGTCAACGTCCATTCCCGCCTTCAGCCCGGTCTTGACATACTCCAAACCGTCGGCCAGGGTATAACCCAGTTCGAGATCCGCCGTGGCGCCCGCCTCTTGCATATGGTACCCCGAGATGCTGATGCTGTTGAAGCGGGGCATATGCTTGGCGGTGAAAGCGAAGATGTCGGCAATAATCCGCATCGACGGCTCGGGTGGGTAGATGTAGGTGTTGCGCACCATGTACTCTTTGAGGATGTCATTCTGGATGGTGCCGGTAAGCTGTTTGTGCTTGACGCCCTGTTCCTCGGCGGCAGCGATATAAAACGCCATCACCGGCAGCACAGCCCCGTTCATCGTCATCGAGACCGACATCTGATCGAGGGGGATGCCATCGAAGAGGATCTTCATATCGAGGATCGAGTCGATTGCCACGCCAGCCTTGCCGACATCGCCAACCACGCGAGTATGGTCCGAGTCGTAGCCGCGGTGGGTTGCCA